>NZ_JBMDIX010000004.1:0-219061 GCF_057808915.1 Rhodococcus sp. FG69
TCGCGTGGTGATGGTAGTGGCACAGTGGGTGCAGATTCGAGGTGATAGTCCAGCCACCGGCTCTCGGGTCGTTGTGGTCGAACGGGACGATGTGGTCGATGTCGCATCGTGCTGCGGGCACACTGCAGCCCGGGAATGTGCACGTGCAGTGTGTTGCGCGAGTGAGCGCGACGAGTTCTGCCGACGGCCGGTAGGTCAGTGCCCCCGGCGGTGGTTCGCTCATGCCGCCGTGCCCGTCCGGGTAGATTCCCGCCGCGAGTGAGGGGGCCGCCGCGGCGGCGGCGAGGAAAGCCGCGATTGCTTCCGACAGTGCCACATCACGACCCGCGGAGGACCGTGCACGGCCTGCGCGTGCCGCCGGTGAACGGGTGTTGTCGGTGGTGGGATCGGGAAGCGGCGCGGCAGGACGAACCCGGCCGCGCGCGATGATCCGGAATGCCCGCGGTGCACCCGCCGACCCGGAATTGGTGACACCGCCGCCCCCGGGCTCGGAAGCCGAATCGCCTTCCGCGGTGTCGCCTTCCGCGGTGCGGCCTTCCGCGGTGTCACTGTCGGGTGCAGTCTCCGATGCCGGCACCGGTTCGGACTCCGGTTCGGGCTCGGGCTTGGGTGCCGGTGCGGTGCTGGGCGCCGGCGGTGTTGCGTCCGAAACGGTCGCGGTCGCGGTCGCGTCGCGGGGTTCGGGGTCGGCTTGTGCCCGAGCAGCGTCGAGCACGTCGGTGAGAAATGCCTGCCATCGAGCGTCACCGGCGATCATGCGTGCGGTCTGCGGGTCGAGCACGGTCCCATCGCCGAGAGTGGCCGGCTCGCTGGACAATCCGAGCAGCGATTCGATACTGATCATGATCTGCAGCAGATGCTGCCTGCGAGGCTTCATCCGATCTGCTGCACCACGCACCGCGCACGTCTGATGGCCACACAGGCACGCGATCACGTCCTCGCGGTGGATCAGCGCGATCAACGCATGCCCACGCAACTGCTTCTTGCTCCGCGGATCGCGCGAACACACAGTCCCGGCCAACTCTTCGAGAATGGAGTCGCATTCGGCGCCTTCGAGCGCGGTCATCTTCGCGAACAAACTCGCCATGCCATCGTCGCATCGTTTGATGCTCGCGCACCGTTCCTCGGACTCGGCAGCCTTTCGTGCAGCGTTCGCCTCGGCTTCGTCATGGTCGATCCAGTGACTCCACACCCGCTCACGCAACGCCTTGGCATTGCAGCGATACGCCGCGGCCACTACATCAGGCTCGATTGCCTGCACGGTCTCATCGCTGGCCTTGGCCAACGTCAACGCGATCGCCCGCACCCGGGAATAGTCCAGATCACCCACCGCGAACGCCTCGCCCACCCCATGCAGACGCCACGCCAACTGCTTGCTGACCACGATCATCTCCCGCGTGACCGTCCGAGTCAGCGACAACGCCACCGCTGCTTCACATTCAGCAGCCTTCTCCGCACGCACAAGGTCCGCATCTCCGCCGGCATCGAACAGATCCGCCTCCGCACACACCCGGAAATCGATCAGACCGTACAGACGACGAACAAGGGCAGCAGCCGCGACATTCTCAGCACGGCGGGCATCGGACAACCCGTCGAGCAAACCCGACACACACGCCTCGCTCTCGCGTCGCCTGCAGTCCATATCGCCCCCCGGCATCCCCATGACAACCAAGAGTAATAGAACATATGTTCTAGTGCAACCGTGGGAAGAGCGAATCCGACATGAACCTCGGAGGATATCGAGATCCATTCGGGAACTATCCGAGTCGAGAAAAGGTTGATCGGAACATGACACGAGTAGCGGTGGCGACAGCATTCGGTGGGCCGGAAGTCCTACACATCGTCGATGAGGCTGTGGCCGCCCCTGCGGCAGGTCAGGTCCTCGTCGAGGTCAAGGCGATCGGCGTGAACCCGTTCGACTACAAGGCGTACAGCGGGGCATTCGGGAAAGATCCTTCGACTCTTCCGCTGCACCTCGGTAGCGAAGCAAGTGGTGTCGCGATCGCGGTGGGGGACAATTCGTCAGGCCCGGCTGGTCCTATCTCCGTCGGCGACGAGGTGATCGTGTCAGGCGCGCAGGGGACGTACGCCGAAAAGCTATTGGTACCAGCCGAAGCCGTCCTCCCGAAGCCGAAGTCGCTGGACTGGGAGGTTGCAGCCGGCCTGCTCGCAGTAGCGGGCACCGCGTACGACACCCTTGTGGTGACCGGCGTTTCGGAAGGGGACACCGTGCTCGTGCACGGCGCAGCGGGTGGAGTCGGATCGATGGTCGTTCAGCAGGCGAGGGCTCGCGGAGCACGCGTCATCGGCACTGCGCGGGCCGTTAACCATGACGCGCTGCGCGGGTATGGTGCGGAGCCGGTCGAATACGGCGCCGGTCTGCTGGATCGAATCAACGAGATCGCTCCCAGCGGTATCGACGTAGCTATCGACACCGTGGGCACGGACGAGGCGGTGGACGTGTCTTTGGCGTTAGTCACCGACAGGAAGCGCATCGTCACCATCGCGGCATTCGGGCGCGCTGCCGAGGACGGCTTCCTATCGGTCGGGGGCGGGAACGCCGAAAGCGCGCAGCGGCGCAAGGCTGCTCGTCTCGGTCTGGTGAACTCGGCTGGCGCAGGAGATTTCACGGTGTCGATCGCCAAGACGTTTCCACTCGATCAGGTAGCCAAGGCACACCAGGAACTGAAATCGGAGCACCCGCGAGGAAAGTTCATTCTGATCCCGTGACCGAATCTACCTTCGTCGCTGCAAGATACGGCTTTCCCATTACTCCAGCTTGAAGCCGACCTTCACCGTCACCTGAAAGTGCGCGATTGCACCGTTCTCGATGTGCCCGCGGGTCTCGACGACCTCGAACCAGTCGAGGTTGTTCAATGTGGTGTTCGCGCGTGCGATTGCTCTACGGACGGCATCGTCGGTGCTCTCGGTCGATGTCCCGACGATCTCGGTGACGCGGTAGACGTTATCGCTCATGTAACGATGCTCCTTCTCGGGCGGTGGACATCAGTGGTGCATGTCCATGTTTCTATGGATTCCTCGGATTCGAGGCATATTCGCGGGCTGCTGCAGGTTGAACCGAGCGGAATACGACAGTGAGAGGCGGACGGTGAGCACGCAGTCCATCGACGAACCCGGCATCCACCCCCTCGACGACCCCATCCGAGGGTCGTTGCGGGGCGCACACTCGCGGTTCGCGCGGACGGTCGGCAACACCTCCCGCTTCGATCCGGAGGTCTCACCGTTCCTCGGCCATCCGACCGTCATCGAGGAAGCGGACTTCGACGACATCATCGAGCTGTTCGGTCCCGATCAGGTCGTCTCATTGCGTGGCGTCGACCATCGCGTTCCAGCACACTGGCACATCGTCGATCGATTCGAACTGGTGCAGCTCGTCGGACACCACCTCGATACTCGCCCGCACCCCGATGCAGTCGTTCTGGGGGCGTCGGATGTCCCTGAGATGCTCGAACTCGTGAAGCAGACCAAGCCCGGCCCGTTCCTGCCGCGTACCCACGAACTCGGCACGTACCTCGGTATCAGGGAGAGTGGCAGGCTCGCCGCCATGGCCGGTGAACGAATGCGTCCGGCAGGCTGGACCGAGATCAGCGCCGTCTGCACCGACGCTGCCTATCGAGGGAGGGGACTGGCAACCGAGCTCGTGCGGGCCGTCGGCCACGGTATCCGCGAACGCGGCGAAATACCGTTTCTGCACGCGTCGGCGTCCAACGAACGCGCGATCCGTCTGTACCTGTCGATCGGATTCGAGCTTCGCCAGCGGTCGCTGCTGACGTTGGTGCGCACGCCCTCGAGCAGTCTCGACGGTGGACCGGCATGATGATGTGGTGGCAGACTCACCGGAAACCCGCCCCGACGAGCGCTTCACCCTCGCCAGCGAACGGACGTTTCTCGCATGGATGCGGACGTCGTTGGGACTGCTCGCCGGCGGCATAGCCGTCGTACATCTTGTTCCCGACTTCAGCACCGGATGGGTCAGGACGACGCTCGGCCTCGTGCTGATTCTGATGGCAGCATCTGCTTCGATGGTCGGGCTTCGGAGATGGCGGCAAGTGCGCAAAGCTCTCGAAACCGGTGCGCCGATGCCCGAGGCCAAAGATCTCTGGATCTTCGCCGTCGGGATCGGAGCCATCGCAGTGATGGCGGCGGTGGTGACGGTACTGGGGATCAAGTAGTCGGTCCGGTGTGTCGGACATCTCGACGCAGAGTGCACAATCGGAGCACCTAGTGGTCTTAGAGAGGGAGCAGCGCGTGGCGAAGGCTTTGAAACTTGGATACAAGGCGTCGGCGGAGCAGTTCGGTCCGCGGGAGCTCGTCGAACTCGGTGTTCTCGCCGAGCAGCACGGAATGGACTCCGCGACGGTCAGCGACCACTTCCAGCCGTGGCGACACGAAGGTGGGCACGCACCGTTCTCGCTGGCATGGATGACGGCCGTCGGCGAGCGAACCAACACCATCCAGCTCGGCACCTCGGTGTTGACGCCGACGTTCCGCTACAACCCCTCGGTCATCGCACAAGCCTTTGCGACGATGGGCTGCCTGTACCCGGGGCGGATCATGCTCGGCGTCGGCACCGGTGAAGCTCTCAACGAAATCGCCACCGGATTCACCGGCGAATGGCCTGAGTTCAAGGAGCGCTTCGCCCGGCTGCGCGAGTCCGTTCGGCTGATGCGCGAACTGTGGCTCGGAGACCGCGTCGACTTCGACGGCGAGTACTACACCACGAAGGGCGCATCGATCTACGACGTTCCCGAGGGCGGAATTCCGGTTTACATCGCGGCCGGCGGTCCCGTCGTGGCGCGGTACGCAGGGCGCGCAGGTGACGGATTCATCTGTACCTCCGGCAAGGGGATGGAGCTCTACACCGACAAACTGCTCCCCGCCGTCGAAGAAGGCGCAGGCAAGGCCGAGCGCGACGCCGGTGAGATCGACAAGATGATCGAAATCAAGATCAGCTACGACACCGACCCCGATCTGGCGTTGGAGAATTGCCGCTTCTGGGCACCGCTGTCGTTGACTCCGGAGCAGAAGCACTCGATCGACGATCCGATCGAAATGGAGAAGGCTGCTGACGAACTGCCGATCGAGCAGGTCGCAAAGCGCTGGATCGTCGCCTCCGACCCCGACGAGGCCGTCGAGAAGGTCAAGCAGTACACCGACGCGGGCCTGAACCACCTCGTCTTCCACGCCCCCGGCCACGACCAGAAGCGGTTCCTCGAACTGTTCGAGCGCGACTTGGCTCCGAGGCTCCGGACGCTCGGGTAGCGAACTCGGTACAGACTGCTCGCCCCGGACGGTTGGCTCGCTCGCCCTACACCGCTTGAATGGTCCATCCATACGCTTATGTCGTATCGATGGACCATTCAAGCGATGGTCGACAGGTCAGCCGCGGGACCATTCGAGCGATGGTCGACGGGTCAGCCCGCAGCCAGAGCGAACATCCTCATGTCCCGGTCGGTGCGATTCTTGTACTCCCCGTACACGCGGACCATGTCGTTGAAGGCGTCGTAGATTCTTGCTTTCTCGGCGCCCATGACGGGTGTTGCTGTGACGGGGATCTTCTTACCCCCGATTGCGACGGTTGCGTGGGGGTCGGCGAGGAGATTCGACGTCCACGCCGGATGGTGCTGTTGCCCGAAGTTGCTCCCGACGACGAAGAGTCGATCACCCTCGCGGTAGTACAGGAGCGGTGACGTACGAGGCTTGCCGGACTTGCGGCCCGTCGTGGTCAAGAGCACGACGGGCGCGGCGATGGGGCCGAGAACAGTGAAGCGGCCGTTGGTGCGTTCGAGCAGCGCTCTGTCGACGCCCGCTAAATTTCTGATCACCCACGAACCGGGCTTGGTCGCCGCGAACGCGATCGCGGGCTTACGGATGAAGCTGGTCTCGCTGCCCCAACGGACGTCGGGAAACGGTGATTCGGCCATGACCGATCTGACTCCCGCAGGTCACGTTCTGTCAACTATCGACCCGCTACGCTGGCGGGCATGGCCGAGCCAGCATCGAGCATCTACATCGCCTCACCCGAAGGTGACACCGGGAAATCGACCATCGCATTGGGAGTGCTGCAGATGTTGTGCGCCTCCGCTGCCCGCGTCGGGGTGTTCCGTCCCATCGCCCGGTCGACGACGGAGACCGACTACATTCTAGAACTCCTCCTAGACCACACGACGGCGGATCTGTCGTACGAGCAGTCACTCGGTGTCTCGTACGAGGCGGTCCATTCGGATCCCGATGCCGCACTCGGTGACATCGTCGCAAAATTCCACGACGTCGCAGCCCAATGCGACGCAGTGGTCATCGTCGGCAGCGATTACACCGACGTCGCTAGTCCCAGCGAACTGAGCTTCAACGCGCGTATCGCGGCGAACCTCGGTGCACCGGTCCTTCTCGCGTTGAGCGGATCGGAAAGGTCGACGGAAGAAATCGTGCAGCTGGGGCAGCTGTGTCAGGCCGAGCTTCGTCAGCATCATGCGCACCTCGCCGCGGTCGTCGCGAACCGCTGTGATCCCGACAAGCTCGACGAGATCACCTCCGCGCTCGAACCTCTCGGCGTGCCCGCGTGGAGTTTGCCCGAGATCCCGCTTCTCATCGCACCGACCATGTCCGAGCTGCTCGATGCCGTCGACGGCGCGCTGTACAGCGGTGACGCGGAACTGATGCAGCGCGAGGCACTGCACGTCATGGTGGGCGGTATGACGGCCGAACACATCCTCGAACGCCTCACCGAAGGCGTCGTCGTCATCGCACCTGCGGACAGGTCCGACGTCCTCCTCGCCCTCGTGAACGCACATGACGCCGAAGGATTTCCCTCACTGGCGGGCATCATCATGAACGGCGGGATCGAGCCGCACCCGGCCATCGCGCGCCTGGTCGCAGGACTCGGTCCGCGCCTCCCGATCCTGACTACCGACCTCGGTACCTTCGATACCGCATCCGCCGCTGCCAAGGTGCGTGGCCGGGTGGCGGTGGGTTCGCAGCGAAAGGTCGACACCGCGTTGAGCTTGATGGAGCAGCGAGTCGACGCGCGCACCCTGCTGGACCGACTCGAACTCACTATTCCGTCGATCACCACTCCACAGATGTTCGAATACCAGCTCATTCACCGAGCGCGGGCACATCAGAAGCACATCGTTCTGCCCGAGGGCGGCGACGACAGGATCCTCAGAGCAGCGGGTCGATTGGCGCAGCGACAGGTCGCCAAGCTGACCATTCTCGGCGAAGAGGGCCCGATCCGAAGGCGAGCCGCCGAGCTGGGCGTCGACCTCGACGGAGCACAGGTGCTCGACCCCAAGACCTCCGAATACATGGAGGACTTCGCGGCCGAGTACACCGAGCTGCGCAAGCACAAGGGCATGCGTATCGAACGTGCTCGCGAGATCATGACCGACATCTCGTACTTCGGAACCATGATGGTGTACAAGGGAATCGCCGACGGTATGGTCTCCGGCGCCGCCCACACCACAGCCCATACCATCCGACCCTCCTTCGAGATCATCAAGACAGCCGACGGCGTCAATACCGTATCGAGCATCTTCCTGATGTGTCTGTCGGATCGTGTTCTTGCGTACGGTGATTGCGCGATCGTTCCCGACCCTTCGGCGGAGCAACTGGCCGACATCGCGATTTCATCGGCTGTCACCTCGGCGCAGTTCGGCATCGAACCACGTGTCGCGATGCTGTCCTACTCGACCGGCGACTCCGGCAGCGGCGTAGACGTCGACAAGGTCCGCGAGGCCACTCGTCTTGTCCGCGAGCGCAACCCGGAGTTGCTCGTGGAGGGGCCCATTCAGTACGACGCCGCGATCGAGCCCTCGGTCGCGAAGTCGAAGCTGCCGGACTCCGAGGTGGCGGGGCGCGCGACGGTGTTCATCTTCCCTGACCTCAATACCGGAAACAACACCTACAAGGCCGTCCAACGCAGCGCCGGCGCCGTCGCGGTCGGTCCTGTACTGCAGGGGCTTCGCAAGCCTGTGAACGACCTGTCCCGTGGGGCACTCGTCGAAGACATCGTCAACACCGTTGCGATCACGGCGATCCAGGCTCAGAGTATCGAAGAGGGGAACCGGGCGTGAGCATCCTCGTCGTCAACTCCGGCTCGTCCTCGGTCAAGTTTCAGCTGGTCGATCCGGCATCCGGGGAATCGTTGGCCTCGGGGCTCGTCGAGCAGATCGGTGAGTCCGAGGGGCGCGTCGTACTCGAGCACCGCGGCTCCGAGACCGAGAATCGCCGCGAGATACCCGATCACGGCGTCGGACTCGCGGTTGCCTTCGAGATGCTCGAGGCCTCCGGTGTCGAACTGGGTTCGGACGTGACCGCGGTCGGACACCGCGTCGTGCACGGGGGAGAGGTCTTCTACCGTCCGACGCTCATCGACGACGACGTGCTGCAGCAGATTTCCGATCTCAGTGCTCTTGCGCCTCTGCACAATCCGCCCAACGTGCTCGGAATCGAAGTGGCCAGAAAGCAGCTCCCCGACGTGCCCCATGTCGCGGTGTTCGATACGGCGTTCTTTCATGGGCTTCCCGCCGCTGCGGCGACGTACGCCATCGATCGAGATGTCGCGAAAGCGCACGGAATTCGCAGGTACGGCTTCCATGGAACGTCGCACGAGTATGTGTCGCAGCAGGTTACGCGCTTCCTCGGGCGCGAGGGTCTGAATCAGATCGTGCTGCACCTCGGTAACGGAGCGTCCGCGTCCGCCATCCGCTCCGGCGTTCCGATCGACACCTCGATGGGGTTGACCCCGCTCGAGGGCCTGGTGATGGGAACCCGCAGCGGCGACATCGACCCGGGCGTCGTCATGCACCTGAAACGCAGCGCGGGCATGGACGTGAACGCCATCGACCAATTGCTCAACCGATCATCCGGGCTCAAAGGGCTCGCCGGAGTCAACGACTTTCGCGTACTCGGCCGCAACATCGACAACGGCGACGCCGACGCGAAACTGGCGTACGACGTCTACATCCACCGGCTGCGCAAATACATCGGTTCCTACATGGTGATACTCGGTCGGCTCGATACCATCACTTTCACCGCTGGGGTAGGTGAGAACGCCGCAGGTGTTCGCGCGGACGCACTCGCGAACCTCGAAGGATTCGGTATCGAGATCGATGCCGAGCGAAATGCAGTGCGCAGCAGAGAACCTCGAATAGTGTCGTCCGATGCGTCGACGGTGACGGTGCTCGTGGTCCCCACCAACGAAGAACTGGCAATCGCTCGAGCCACTCAGCAGGTGACTCAGAACAGTGATTGAGGCCTGATCGCGTTCGCCAGATCGACGAGGGTGTACCGGTGCGCGCGATCGGTTGCGTTGCGTGCCAACGCCCGAAGCCCAGCCTCGGTACCGGTGCGTAGACCGGTCTCGGTGAACGGCGCGCCGAGGATCGGCTCGCGCTCGGCCTCCACCGCGTGACCCGATCGGACCCAGTCCATCGCCATGGCCAGAACCAACGTCCGCATCTGAAGGGCGCGAGGTTCGCGACCGGGGAGCATCGCAACTCGCCGGGCGGCCTCCCTGAAGTCCTCCTCCTCCAGATCCGGTGACGGACGATCCATCAACAACGTCAGCACACTCGTCATCCGGGCCACGGCATAGTGACGCGAGCTGATGGGAACCTGATCGAGCACCTCCACCGCTGCCGCCGGATCGCTGCGGTACATCATCTGCCTGGCAAGGCCGAACGCCGAGCTCACCACCGCGCGATTGGTGCGCCACACCGACAGATAGTACGACTCGGCGCAGGCCCGCCACTTCTCGCGTTCGTCCGTGTCGAGGCGCAGGGTGCCTTCCATGATCAATTCGGCGCTCGCAGCCAGGGCGATCTTGGGCGCGAGCTCGCCGGGCATGGCGTCGAGCACCTTCTCGAAATGGTTGGAAGCGTCGTTGAACTCGTTCTTGAGCAATCCGATGAGTCCGGCGTACCACTCGACTCGCCACGGATCGGGACCGTCGGTACGTACCTGCTTCAGCACCGATTCTGCCGTCCCGGTGTCGCCCAGATCGATGTGGGCTTTGACCTCGGCCAGCGTGATCTCGAGACCGCCGGGTGACCCGTCGGCGAACCGCTCGATTCCGTTACGACGCGCGTGTGCAAGCGAATCCAGCGTTTGCTGGGGCGCGCTGTGCACCGCTGCCGCGAGAAGCGGCGCGCTGGGGTCGAGGGGGTCGACCAAGGGCACCGGAAGAGCCGACACGACCTCCCTGGCACTGATCCGGTCGCCGCGTATCTTGCCGTCGACATAGGTGTCGGTCCGACCGACCGACTCCTCCGTACCGAACGTGGTACGCGGAGGGCTGAACGCCGTTGACAGTCCGGGGCGTTCGGTCCCGGTCTGCAGGGCGAGAATCTCGCGGAGCACACCCGTCGCCTGGCTTGCCAGTACCTCGGCCGATGAAAACCTCTGTGTCGGATCGGGATTGGTTGCGCGCAGGAGTAGCCGCTTGAACGACGGATACTTGCGGAGCAGTTCGTGGTCCTCGTCGGACGGAATGCCCGCGTCGTACTTCCCCTTCGTCGACGGCATATCGAGAGTGAGGACCGCAAGCGTGCGCCCGGCCGTGTAGATGTCCGACGCCACCGTCGGACCTGTCTCGACGATCTCCGGCGCCTGGTATCCGGCTGTGCCGTAAAGGTATCCGTAGTCCTCGATCCCGGCCACCGCCCCCAGATCGATGAGCTTGATCTGGTCATCGGTGACCATGATGTTCTCCGGCTTGAGGTCGTTGTAGACCAAACCGATCGAGTGCAGATACGCGAGCGCAGGCAGAACTTCCAGCACGTAGGCGATTGCCTGTTCGACGGGCATCCGGGCGGACGTATCGCCCTGGGCGGACAGAATCTCCCGCAGCGATCGACCACCGACGTACTCCATGACGATGAAGCCGATCTTGGTGCCATCGGATCTAAGCTGTTCGACGAAGTTGTAGATCTTCACGACGCCCGGATGTGCCACCTCGGCGAGGAATTGGCGCTCTGCGACCGCAACTGCGTGCGCCTCGTCGTCGCCGAAGTGCAACAGCCCCTTGAGGACCACCCAACGGTCACTGACATTGCGGTCGATCGCAAGATAGACCCAGCCGAGGCCGCCGTGCGCGATGCAGCCTTGGACCTCGTACTGCCCGACGACAAGGTCGCCGGGTTCGAGGAGTGGCGTGAAGTCGAACCGCGCCCCGCAGTGCGGACAGATTCCCGACGGGTTGTCGGGCTCACCTTCGGCACTACGACCGACCGGCGAGTTGCACTTCCAGCAGAAGCGTTTCCGCGCAGGCACAGTCGGATCGGACATGACCGCGGTAGCTGGATCGACAGGATCGACCCGCGGGATCTCCACCAAGCCGGCGCCGAGGCGTCGCCTCGTGTCGGTGCGGTGCGAACGGCTCGAGCGAGTTCGCCCCGACGTCCGCGACGAACGAACCGGGGACGCGGCTGTGGCCTGCGTTCGAGCTACTGCTTGTGTTCGGTCGACAGCTTGTGTGCGGTCGACAGCTTGGGTTCGGTCGACTGCCTGGGTTTGCTGCGAGGGTGCGGTCGTCGGGCCTGTCGGAGTGTCGGAATCGCGAGTACTCATACTTTGCCCGTCAGTCCACGTACTGGGGGAAGGGTGCGCCGGGGGAGCTGCCCATCACACTGAGCCAGCGGTCGTACAGGCGATTCCAGGTCCCGTCGCGGCGGATCCGTTCGAGCGTGCCGTTGACGAACCGGACCAAATCCTCGCTCTCCTTCTTGATTCCGACGCCGTAAGGCTCCGGGCTCAGGCTGTCACCGACGATCTCGAGATACGGATCCTGGGCGGCCAGACCGGCGAGGATGGCGTCGTCGGTACTGATGGCGTCGACCTGCCTTTGCTGAAGCACGACGAGGCAATCAGACCACATCGGCACCGTCGTGATCTGTGCCGTCGGCACGATTTGCTGAAGCCTGCGCAGCGACGTCGTGCCGTCCACCGCGCAGACCCGCCTGTTCGCAAGATCCGCAACTCCGTTGATACCGGAACCGCGCACGGCGAGCACCCGATGCTGCGCCTGGAAGTACACGGTCGAGAACGACACCTCCTCCTTGCGGGCGCACGTGATGGTCATGGTCTTGACCACGACATCCACCGTCGAATCCTGCAGTGCCTCTACGCGTTCGGCGGACGTGAGGATTCTGAAGTCGACGCGCTCGGGATCGCCGAAGAGGTCGCGTGCGATCTCGCGGGCGATGTCGACATCGAATCCGACGAGCTTGCCCGTCATCGGATCGAGAAAGCTGAACAGATTGCTGCCGGTATCGAGACCCACGATCAGTCGCCCCCGCTCCCGCACGGCGTCCACCGTCGGAGTCGGTGGTGCGTTCTCTGCGGCCATTCCGGCCGGTGTCGGACGAAGGCTGGCAGTGGGTCTGGCGCACTGGGGTTCGGTGGAGCCGGGCTCGGGAGCATCGGTGGGCGGGCCTGCACCGTCGGGAAGCGGTGGCTCGGTGTAGCTGATCTCGGCCTCGGGCGGCAGTGCTGGAGTGGCCACGCAGCCCGTGGTGAGGATGCCGACGAGTATCAGTGTCAGGAGTGCAAGGAGTTTGTTCACAGGTACTCACGCAACCTCGGGATGAGGCCGACGGCCAGCGTCGCTGCCGCGGCGATCGTGAGAACAACTGCGCCCGAGGGCAATCCGGTCAGAGAGGACTTGGCGCGTTCCACGTTGCCGCGAAGTTCGCCTCGTGCGTTCTCGATACCATCGATCAACATCTCGTCGAGTGCATCGAACTGGAAGGCCGAATCGACCACCCCACTCCCCGTCGCAATCGTGACCGCAGTGTTGAAGTCACCGACGGCCAATGCACCGTCGATCCGCTCGTGAGCCGTCTGCCATTTGGCGAGCGATTGGGTCATCGCCGCGTCATCCTCGAACAATTCTCCGAGTTTACGTGTGTTCTCGTCGAATTCGGCGTCGTACTCCCGTGCACTTCCTCGGCGGACGAGGTTGAGGGTCTCGTCGGATCGGGCCTGCTGCGCGAGAATGAAACCGGTGGTCAATTTCTGCAGCGGCGTGACGCCTCGGTCGAGGGCGCGATCGGTCGCAGTTGCCGAGATCAGACCGGCCACCAACATCCACCCGAGCAGAATCGCGACCATCGCCGAGGCCGTCAGAAATCCTAGGTTCAGCGTGCGGTGCGTCCGAGCTGACAGGTATATCTGAGCCAGTACCAGCAGCGCGAGAGTCACGACGATCATTCCGATGGCGAACACGGGTGGATTGACGAATCGCTCCTGATCGGTCGACACACGCGAAGCCTGCTCGGTGTACAGCCGTTCAGCCCGGGGGAGGAGCGAGGTCTGCATCAAGGTCGACGCCTCGCCCAGGTACGACGCGCCGACCGGGTTGCCGCTGCGATTGTTGGACCGGGCCGTCTCCACCAGGCCGGTGTATACCGGCAAGGCAGCCCCGATCTCGGTCAGCGCGGTGCGGGCCTCGTCGTCGGTCTCGCCGAGACCGCCGGACGCGCGAATGATCTCGGCCCCGGCCTCACCGATGGCCTGGGCGTAGCGATCGCGAACCTCCTGCGGTTCCAGGCCGCCGGAGATGAATGCCGTCGACGCTGCGGCATCCGCGACCGACAGGGCGCCGTAGAGGTTCTGAGCCGAATTGGCCAGTGGCTCTGTGCGCACCAGCAACGAGTCGAGTGTTTCGGCTCGGTCGGACACCGCCCCCGCTGTCACGAAACCGGTTCCGACGGTCGCCAGAACCAGGAGCACTCCGAGAGCGATCATGCGCACCGGCGTCGACCGCGCCAGCCGCTGCAGCTCGCGTCTCGAGTCGCTTCCCGAGGACGAAGCTGCTGTCGTGGGAGGTACGGCAGCAGTGGGTGTCGTGCCGACCACATTCACAGGTTCGAGCATATAAGTTCCGGGCCGTCACGCGTACGTGGACGGGGAAGACCCACGAAGAACGGTCCCCTAAGGTAGTGCAGTATGCGCGGCGACGGTGACGGGTGGGTAGTCGGAGAGAACGGCACGCGACACTGGGGTAAGCATGGTGCCGCAGGCCTGCTGCTTCGCGCGCCCTCGGCCGACGGCGAGCCGACGGTGTTGCTCCAGCATCGCGCCTTGTGGAGTCATCAGGGTGGCACGTGGGCCCTCCCTGGCGGCGCGAAGGACTCCCACGAGAGCAGCGTCGTCGCCGCAGTACGCGAGGCTGACGAGGAAGCGGGAATCGGCTCCGAGCGGTTGCACGTTCGCGGTGAGAAGGTCACCGCACGGGTCGCGAGCGGGTGGTCCTACACAACGGTGTTCGCGGACGCGGAAGTACAGCTGGACACGACGCCGAACGGCGAAAGTACGGAATTGCGCTGGGTCCCTGAGGCGATGGTCGATCAGCTGCCGCTTCATCCGGGTTTCGCCGCCAGCTGGCCGGCGTTGCGCTCGGAGCCTCTTCGGGTGCTTCTGGACACTGCGAACGTTCTCGGGTCACGTCCCGATGGCTGGTGGAAGGACCGAAGCGGCGCGACGAATGCACTGCTGACCTCGCTTGCGGACGTGCTGCCGCGCACCGTCGAGCTACCCGGTGGGAGTTTCGGGTGGTTGAGGGAAATCGAAGCGGTACTCGAAGGCGAAGCGCGGGCAGCGCAGTTCGAGGATATGCGTATCCCCGTATTTCACGCGTCGGGCAGTGGCGACGACGAACTCGCCCGGCGAGCCCACGAAGGATCCGCCTTGACCGCGCTCGTCACCGCGGACCGCGGACTCAGAGCACGACTGCCGACGACGGTGCATGTCCTGTCGCCGTCGACCGTACTCGGCTGGCTGGACTAGCTTCGTTTGAGCTTCTGTGACAGTTCCTGTGCTGCGGCCTGCGGATCCCGTGCTTGCGTGATGGCACGGACCACGACGATCCGATCCGCACCGGCGGCGAGGACTTCGTCGACATTGCCGGCGTCGACGCCGCCGATGGCGAACCAGGGGCGCGAGGGTGCGGATTCGGCGGTGCTGCGCAGAAGCTCGAGTCCGGCCGCCGTGCGGTTCGGCTTGGTGGGCGTCGCCCACACCGGTCCCGTCGCGAAGTAGTCGACGCCGTCCTCGATGGCGGCCAGACTCGCCTGGTTGCGATTCTGCGTCGAACGACCGATGACGACGTCGGGCCCGAGGATCTGTCGCGCATAGTGCACGGGCAGGTCGTTCTGACCGAGATGCAGCACGTCGGCATTCGACGCCAACGCGAGATCCGCCCGATCGTTCACGGCCAGCAGCGCACCGTGACGCCGGGTAGCGGCAGACAGAATCGCCAGCGCAGCGAGCTCGTCCTTGGCTTCGAGGGGACCGAACTCCCGCTCACCGGCCGAATTCTTGTCGCGGAGCTGAATGATGTCGACGCCGCCGGAGAGCGCAGCCTCGGCGAACTGGGCGAGGTCGCCGAGCTCGCGCCTGGCGTCGGTGCATAGATACAGGCGGGCCGAGGTCAACCGCTCGCGCGCCGATTCGTTACGGGAGCTCTGAGTGGGATACACAGTGCAAAGGTAGTCTGTGAGCAGTTGGTCGATACACGGGAGTCCTGGGGTACGCAGGGCTGAGAGTGGACACGCCGTCCTTACCGTCAATACCTGAACCGGATCATGCCGGCGCAGGGAGTGAGGTGGTTGTGAGATGTCCGGAACCTTGGCAGTCGTCGGCGGCGGTGTCATCGGCCTGGCGGTAGCAGTACGGGCCGCGCGTGACGGCTGGTCGGTGCGGTTGTACGACCCCGCCGTCGGATCAGGGGCGTCGTGGGTCGCGGGTGGCATGCTCGCTCCGTTGTCGGAAGGATGGCCGGGCGAACACGAACTGCTCGCACTGGGCGCGCACTCGTTGGCTCGGTGGCCGGAGTTCGCTCGTTCGCTTCCCAGTGACGTGTTCTCCTCGACCGGTTCGCTCACCGTTGCACTCGATGCCGCCGACGCCGAGGACCTGCGGACCATCGCCGAGTTCGTCGGGCAGCAGGGGCACGAGCTCGAGATCCTCGGTCGCGCGCAGATTCGTGAACTCGAACCCTCGCTGGCGCAGAACATTCGCCTCGGGCTTTTCGCGCCCACCGAAATGGCCGTCGACAATCGGGCTCTGATGGCCGCGTTGCGGGAAGCGGCAGCGGGAACAGAGATCATCGGCGAGGCGGTGACAGACCTGGACGCTCTCGACGCCGACCAGATCGTCGTCGCGGCCGGTGCGCAGACTGCGGCATTGCTTCCTGGAATGCCGGTTCGCGCCGTGAAAGGCGAGATTCTCCGGCTGCGTCGTCGCCCGAGTGCGGGTAGCGCCCCCACCCGCACGATTCGCGGCTGCGTGCACGGCCGTCCCATCTACCTCGTTCCGCGCGGCGATGGACTGGTAGTCGGCGCCACGCAGTACGAATCAGGTCAGGACACACAGGTCACCGTCGCCGGGGTGCGCGACCTCATCGCCGACGCCGAACGACTCATGCCGAGCATCGGTGAATACGAACTGTTCGAGAGCGCGGCGGGACTGCGACCGATGAGCCCCGACGGACTACCCGTCATCGGGCGACTCTCCGAACGCGTCATCGTCGCATCAGGGCACGGTCGCAACGGAATCCTGTTGGCGCCCATCACCGCAGACGCAGTCTCCGCGCTCCTCGGCGGCGACACACTCCCCGAAGCCAAGGCAGCAGATCCATCCCGATTCGAACCGTCCTTGGACCGAAAGGTTAGGAAAAAGTGATCACTGTCAACGGCGAAGAACACGCCCTGCCCGAAAACTTCACCATGCGGCAACTTCTCGCGCACCTGTCGATGCCGGAGAAAGGCATCGCTGTCGCAGTCGACGGCACGGTTCTCCCGAAGAGCCGCTGGGACGGCACCACCGTCGAAAAGGGCTGGTCCATCGAAATTCTCACGGCTGTGCAGGGTGGTTGAGCAGATGTCGGACGCATTGAAGATCGCAGACAAGGCCTTCGACTCCCGGCTCATCATGGGCACCGGGGGTGCAGCGAACCTCGCGGTGCTCGAGGATGCTCTCGTCGCGTCGGGCACCGAGCTGACCACCGTCGCGATGCGCCGCGTCGACGCTGCGGGCGGGACCGGGGTGCTCGATCTGCTGCGCAAGCTGAACATTGCTCCGCTGCCGAACACTGCGGGGTGTCGAGGCGCCGCCGAAGCCGTCCTGACCGCTCAGCTCGGCCGTGAAGCTCTCGAGACGAACTGGGTGAAGCTCGAAGTCATTGCCGACGAGCGGACCCTCCTGCCCGACGCGATCGAACTGGTCAAAGCCGCAGAACAACTCGTCGACGACGGCTTTCACGTCCTCCCGTACACCACCGACGATCCGGTGCTCGCGCGCAGGCTCGAGGACATCGGCTGCGTCGCCGTCATGCCGCTCGGAGCCCCGATCGGAACGGGTCTCGGCATCTCCAATCCGCACAACATCGAGATGATCGTCGACGCCGCGGCGGTGCCCGTCATCCTCGACGCGGGGATCGGGACCGCGAGCGATGCAGCGCTGGCAATGGAGTTGGGTTGCGACGCGGTGCTCCTCGCGACCGCTGTCACACGCGCGAAAGATCCCGCGTTGATGGCGTCGGCGATGCGGCATGCGGTGTCGGCGGGGTACGAGGCTCGTCGCGCTGGTCGGATTCCGAAACGGTTCTGGGCGCAGGCGAGTTCGCCTTCGGCGTAGTGGCACGGATAAGTGCATAGGGGTGCACTCAACCGTGCCGCTGGGCCGGGACGGCCCGCACCCGCCGCTGGGCCGGGACGGCCCGCACCCTGCCGTCATCCAAAAGGATGACCGAGGTCGAGACTCGCGGGCGATGTGCGCGGCCCCCTCGGTGCGAGAGAGTTACGGCCATGATCGAAGTGGCAGGACTGACCAAGCAATACGGAGCGGTGAAGGCTGTAGATGACCTCACCTTCACCGTCAAGCCAGGAATTGTGACCGGCTTCCTTGGACCCAACGGTGCGGGCAAGTCGACGACCATGCGGATGATCCTCGGATTGGACCGTCCCACCAGCGGACACGCCTTGATCGAGGGCAAGCCCTACAACCAACTCAAGCAGCCACTGCGTACCGTCGGAGCCCTTCTCGACGCCAAGTGGGTGCACCCCAACCGTTCCGCGCGAGCACATCTGGAATGGATGGCAGCGTCCAACGGGATTCCGAAGTCGCGAGTCGAAGAAGTCCTGCGGCTCGTCGGCCTGAGCGAGGTCGCCAAGAAGAACGCCGGTGGATTCTCGCTCGGTATGTCTCAGCGACTCGGACTTGCAGGTGCCCTGCTCGGAGATCCGAAGGTTCTGTTGTTCGACGAGCCGGTGAACGGCCTCGACCCCGAGGGCATCGTCTGGATTCGAAAGTTCATGCAGCGCCTCGCCGCCGAAGGTCGAACGGTGCTCGTGTCGAGTCACCTGTTGTCGGAGATGGCGCAAACCGCAGAGCATCTCGTGGTCATCGGCCGCGGAAGGCTCATCTCCGACTCATCGGTGCAGAGCTTCATCGATCACGCCTCCGAAGCATCGGTACGAGTTCGCAGTCCGCAGCTCGATGCGCTTCGTAGCGCGTTGACATCTGCGGGGCTCACGGTTCGCGAGCCGGGCGCCGGAAAAGAACTGCAGCCTTCGCTGGTCGTGGTCAACTCCACAACCGACGCCATCGGTGATATCGCAGGCAAGTCCGGCATCGTCTTGCACGAATTGTCCTCGCAGCGTGGATCGTTGGAGGAAGCGTTCATGAAGCTCACCGGCGACGACGTTCAATATCACGGCGCAGAAGCCGAATCCATGGGAGGTGCACTCTGATGGGTGTATTGGCAGCAGAACGTATCAAGATTACTTCGACGAGATCGCCGTGGTGGTGCACCATTGCCGTCGTCGTCCTCGGTCTGGGACTGGGCGCGATCGTCGGATTTACTTCGAAGTTGAGCCTCGACTCGTACAACAACGATGTGGCAGCAGGTAATACACCCGATTTCGAACCGTACCTTCCCACAGTGTTCGACGCAGTCGGAAGCGGCGTCGGGGGCTTCGGCGTCATGGTTCTGATGATCCTGGCCGCCCTGACGGTGACGAGCGAGTACCGGTTCGGTGTCATCAGGACGACGTTCCAGGCCATTCCGAACCGTACCTCGGTGTTGGCGGTGAAAGCGCTGTTGATCGGCGTCTTCGGCTTCGTGTTGAGCTTCGTCCTCGGCCTCGGCGCGTTCTATCTCGCGAAGGCGCTCGCCGGAGCGGACGCGGGAGCGTTGCTGAGCTTCGATGTGGACGGTACCTGGCGGGTCATCTACGGAACGGCCATCCTCGCGTTCCTGCAGATCGTCGTCGCCGTCGGCGTCGGCGCGCTCATCCGCCAGTCCGCCGGTGCGATTGCTCTGCTTCTCCTGTGGCCCTTGGTCATCGAGAATCTGTTCGGACTCTTCGGATCCTTCGGCCGTGCGATTCAGCCATTCCTTCCGTGGCTCAACGCGAGTCACTTCCTCGGATCCGACGGCGGGATCGACTTTCACTGGGGTCCGATCGGTAGCCTGATCTACTTCATCGCCTTCACTGCGATCGTGTTCGGGCTTGCGGTATTCGTGGTCAATCGTCGAGACGCCTGACCTGGTTGCAGCTAGGGTGCTTGCATGCGACGGATGAACCTACTTGCAAGTCTTGCAATCGGCGCTCTGGTACTGGCCGGTTGCTCGTCCTCCACGGATACATCCGAGGAGGCCGAGCAACCGGCCGTTTCCGTACCGTCTCCTATTTCGACGGCGGACGGCCAAGGCCTGGCCGACGCGATCACCGAGGATGCCGTCGTAGGTCATCTCGAGGAACTCGAGCGAATTGCGTCGGAGAACAACGGAAACCGAGCTGCCGGCACATCGGGGTACGACGCTAGCGTCGACTACGTGCAGGGCAAGTTGGAAGCAGCGGGATTCGAGGTAGAAACGCCGGAGTTCGAATTCGACCAGTTCGCAGCCGACACCCAATTGCTGTCCGCCGGTGATCAGCAGGTTTCCGTAGCGGCACTGCAATACTCGCCGTCCACGCCGGAAGACGGAATAACTGCCCGCGTCGTCGTCGCACCGGCCGATGATTCTCCAGGTTGCGAGGCAACGGATTACGACGGTCTCGATCTTGCGGGCGCCATCGTCGTCGTCAATCGGGGTGTATGCCCGTTCAGTGCCAAGCAGACCATTGCCGCAGACCTCGGCGCGGCAGCGGTGGTGGTGGTCAACAACGAACCTGGTCCGCTCGACGGCAGCACCCTCGGCGGCGCGGACGTCGCGAGAATCCCCACCGGTGGCGTCAGTCAGGAAGACGGGCCGATCGTTGCAGCAGCACCGGAACTGACGCTGACGCTCGATACCGAAACCACGACGACCAAGAGCCGCAACATCATTGCGCAGACGAAGACCGGGGATACGTCGAACGTCGTCGTCGCCGGTGCGCACCTCGACAGCGTCCCCGAAGGGCCGGGCATCAACGACAACGGCACGGGCACTGCAGCCGTCCTGGAATCGGCGTTGCAGCTCGGTGCAGAGCCGGACATCACCAACGCAGTCCGCTTCACGTTCTGGGGCGCCGAGGAACTCGGGCTCGTCGGATCCGTGAAGTACGTCGAGGGATTGAGCGACGAGGACAAGGCGAACATCGCCCTGTACCTGAACTTCGACATGATCGGCTCGCACAACGCCGGCTACCTCACCTATGACGGGGACGACTCCGACAAGGTAGGAGCGCCTGCCGGGCCTGCCGGATCCGACGCGATCGAACGGGTCTTCGTAGAACGTCTGCAGCAAGAAGGAATCGCAGCCGACGGCACCGACTTCGACGGCCGCTCCGACTACGGCCCGTTCATCGAGGTGGCTATCCCCGCAGGTGGCGTCTTCACGGGCGCGGACGAGGAAAAGACACCCGAACAGGCCGAGAAGTGGGGCGGTACGGCAGGTGAAACGTTCGACCAGAATTACCACACTGCTGAGGACACCCTGGCGAACGTCGACCGAGAGGCGTTGGCAGAGAACGCGTCGGCGATCGGTTTCGGAATCGGCACCTACGCTCAATCGGTCGAGGGGCCCAACGGCGTTCCGGTCGGCGCCGCTCGCACAGAGGCCCGAGCTGAGAACTAGTTATGTGTAACCGTCGGTTACGCTCGGATTCATGAATCCGTACGTGGCGTCGACGATCGAGTGGGTGCGCAGCGTCAATCGCAGCCCAGCGGTCGTCGATGTCGTGCGTCGGGTCAGGCGAGTGCTTCCCGGTGACCCGACGTTCGGCGATCCGTTGTCCATTGCGGGCTCGGGGTCCGCACTGGCGGTCGCGCGCGCCGCGGACAAGTTTCTCGACGACGAGCCCGGTGCGTCCCGCGAGGTCGGACTCGGTGCGCTGCAGGTGTGGCAGGCGGTGCTCGAACGAACTGGCCGTGGCCGTGGCGAACGCGACGTCACCATCGTCTTCACCGACCTGGTCGGGTTCTCGTCGTGGTCTCTCGTTGCAGGCGACTCCGACACTCTCACCTTGTTGCGCAAAGTCTCGAAGGCCGTCGAGCCGGCCATTGCCACTGCTGGCGGCCACGTCGTCAAACGCCTGGGTGACGGCGTCATGGCGGTCTTCTATCGACCGGACAAAGCCGTCGAAGCCGTAGTGAATGCGCGTGCCGCGCTCGCGGAGGTGAGTGTGAACGACTACACCCCGACGATGCGGGTGGGTATTCACACCGGCAGTCCCCGTCAGATCGGGTCGGATTGGCTCGGCGTCGACGTCACCGTCGCCGCACGTGTCATGCAGACCGGGGGAAACGGCAACCTGATGATCTCTCAGGTCGCGCTCGATGCGCTGCCGACCGGGACGCTGGAGTCGCTAGGTCTGACCGCGCGTCCATACCGGCGCGGCTTCTTTGCGCCGAAACTCAGCGGGGTGCCCGAGGATCTGAAGATTCTCCGATTGGTGGCATCGCCGTCGCGTTGAGTCTCCACAGCGGTGAGACCGGGCCGTGTCCGGCGCCGAGATCGTACGACGCGGCCAAGCATTCGGTGACCCAGTCCTTTCCGAACGCAACTGCCTCGGGTACCGAATACCCGTTGGCCAGGGCGCATGCGATCGCAGCTGCCAGAGTGTCGCCTCCACCGTGATCGTTCCCCGTATCGATGCGAGGGCTCGTGAACTCGAGAAATGTGTCGCCGTCGAACAGAATGTCGGTGCTGTTGTTCGACGTCCGCAAGTGGCCGCCCTTGACCAGTGCCCACTGGGCTCCCAGGGCGTGAAGAGCCTCCGCAGCCCGACGCGCGGTGGCGTCGTCGATGACCTCGATTCCGGTGATCAGGCGGATTTCGTCGAGATTCGGGGTCACGATTGTCGCGATCGGAAACAAGGTGTTCCTGATGGCGTCGAGTGCCTCGGAGTGTAGGAGTGGATCGCCGTGCATCGATGCACACACAGGATCGACGACGAGGGGGATCGGGGCGTCTTTGCCGATACCGACCTCGACGCACACCGAGGTCACGGCCTCGATGATTGCCGTGGACGCGAGCATGCCGGTCTTCGCTGCACCGATTCCGATATCGCCGACGACCGTGCGTACCTGGTCGGCAACCACATGTGGCGGGATCTCATGGAATCCACTCACACCGACCGTGTTCTGCACGGTGACGGCGGCTACGGCAACGCATGCGTGGACGCCGCACATCGCCATCGTTCGACTGTCGGCTTGGATTCCGGCGCCGCCACCGGAGTCGGTGCCGGCAATGGTGAGTGCGCGTACGGGGGTCGAGCCGTTGGGTGTCAGCGGTAGGAACTTCACGATCGTCGACAGTACCGGCAGTGGTGTGACCCACGGCGACAGATGCACAGCCGGCTATGAATGTTGTTGCATCACAACACCGGTGGAGGCCGTCTATGACGTGTACCAGTGGGGATGTTGCAAGTACGTTTCATACCTACGCCACCGAAGGTTTGTTGGTACAAACGGGTGACAAGCTCAGCGATCGCATGTTTAATAGTGGTGCAGGTCACAATTGACTGGACTCTTTCGCTTCGCCATCCACCTACGCAAAGGAGGTGACCCATGCTTGCCAGTACCCCTAGTGCCGATGTTTCCATCAATACCGACCAGAATCGCTTCGAGTTGAGGCTCAACGGTGATCTGGTCGGAATTGTCGGATTCTACGAGGTCGAACCCCCTGCCAAACGCGGCCGGACCCACGTCGTCTCGTTCATGCACACCGTCGTCACCGAGGACTTCGGGCATCAGGGCCTCGCGGCCATTCTCGTTCGACGATCACTGGACAGTGCTCGGTCGTACGGATGGAAGGTAAAGCCGGTCTGCACGTACGTCCAACGATTCGTCGCTGCAAATCCGGAGTATGCCGACGTCGTGGTCCCTCTCTGACGTAACGGTTGCAACTCGACGTGGCGTCGAATTGCTATCCGATTCGCCGGTCGCGAGGCGGCCAATGCGCACCACTGGTCTTATGGTGAAATGCATCACAACAAAGTCGATCTCTCGAACCCCCCGGCGGTCGCCTCGTCGGTGCGTATCGAGGACAACGCCGCGTACAGCAGGTTCGACCTGTTCGTCGACGATGACCTGATCGGAATCCTCGGATACCGCGATGCGGACGATGATTCCGTCGCGTTCATGCACACGGTTGTCAAGGAAGAATTCGGCGACCGAGGCTGGGCGGGCGTTCTCGTCCGCGGGGCGCTGAATACCGCCCGCGACCGGGGCTGGCGCATCGTCCCGATCTGCACGTACGTGCGACGCTACCTCGCTCGCAATCCGGAGTACCTGGATTTGGTGGCGTGACTGCCATGGCCCTCCAGAGAGCAGTGCTCTTGATTCGGCTTAGATTTTCGTGAATACTGCTCTCAGGGGAGAGCGTCGCTCTCCCGGTGGGAGGGGTATTCGAATGGACAGGCAACGATCAGCAGTCGCACTGCTCGCGAGCACGGGGGTTCTTTTCGCGATCTATCCGATACTGCGCCCGTACTCGTCGGAAGTCGGACGTGCCGGCGCCGATGCATTCGCATCGCCGCTGTGGATAGCCGCGCACGTCAGCGCAATGATCGGCTTCATCACACTCGTTCTTGCGCTTCGGGCGCTGAATGTCGGCACGGTCGCCGATGTGACGACCTTGGTCGGCGTTGGACTGGTGTTGCCGTACTACGGCGCCGAAACATTCGCGCTGAACGTCCTGGGCACCGACGCGCTGGACACCGGCGACTACACAGTGGTGGACCTCGCCGAGCCCATTCGCTTCGGGCTGACCCAGTCGGTCATGTTCGGCGTCGGATTGGTCGCGATCGCAACAGGGGCTGTCCTAGCGGCTCGACGGTCCGCGTGTTGGCAGGGTTGGGTGTTCGCTGCCGGGTTCGTACTGTTCCTGCCGCAGTTCTTCGCTCCGCCCTGGTTGCGTATCGCGCACGGGTTGCTGATCCTCGCCGGCGCAGCGTTGCTGGCCGCCCGGACGTTCGAGCGTCAGGAAATCTCGACGACGACCGGTGCGTGATCGCTCGCGCCCTTGCCCTTGCGCTCGTCGCGGTCGATCGACGCACCGGACACTCGTGCGGCGAGGGCGGGAGACGCCAACGCCATATCGATGCGCAAGCCTTGCTTCTTCGGGAACCGTAGCTGTGTGTAGTCCCAGTAGGTGAAGGTCCGCGGTTCGGGCGTGAACTGACGCGTCACCTCGGTGAACCCGACCTCACCGAACGCCTCGAACGCATTGCGCTCGGCAGCGGAGGTGTGAGTCTTGCCCTCGAACAGAGCTGGATCCCAGACATCGTCGTCGGTGGGGGCGATATTCCAGTCGCCCACCAGCGCGATGTGCGCCTGCGGGTCCGACGAGAGCCAGGCGTGTGCGTCGGCGCGCAGTTTCGCCAGCCACTCGAGCTTGTAGGTGTAGTGCGGATCCGCCAACTCGCGGCCGTTGGGCACGTACAGGCTCCACACGCGAACGCCTCCGCACGTAGCGCCGATAGCGCGTGCCTCGCGGACAGCCTCGACCTCGGGATCCTTACTGAAGCCAGGCTGATCCTCGAAGCCGACCTGTACGTTGTCGAGGCCGACGCGGGAGAGCAGTGCGACACCGTTCCACTGGCTCAGGCCGACGTGGGCGACCTCGTACCCGATCTCGGTGAACCGCTCGTACGGGAACTGCGCGTCCTTGCATTTGGTCTCCTGCATCGCCAGGACGTCGACGTCGGACCGTTGCAGCCAGTCGACGATCCGATCCTGCCGAGAGCGGACGGAGTTCACATTCCAGGTAGCCAAGCGCACGGCGGCAAGAGTAGCCGAGGGGTCGGACAGGTGGTTCGACCCTCCGGGTCAGTGGCACGGATAAGTGCACGGCAACATACTCAACCGCGCCACTGCGGCGGAGCCGCATACCGATACCGATGATGCTCGACGAACCCGAGTTCCCGGTACATCGCGACTGCCGCCACATTTGCGACCGCCACCTGGAGATATGCGTGCGTTGCGCCCTGCATTCGTCCCCATGCGACGAGCTCGCCGCAGACCCTGGTGCCGAGACCGTTGCGGCGATGAGCTTCGGCGACTTCGACGGCGGTCAGGCCGACCCAGTGGCGACCGTCGGGCGCTGACGTCACCGCGGCGCGACCGATCGCAAGCACTCCGGACGTCGCGCTCCCGATGCGGGCAAAGCCCGCTACGCCGTCGCGCACAGCGGAGATCACCTCGACGGCATCTGCGGGGAGGGGACGCCCGCGGTAGCGATACAGACTGAGCCAGTCGTCGTCGGGTGCTTCGGCTATCACCGATACCGACTCCGGCGGCAGCGCGAGCCGCGAGATGTCGGCAGCCATCACCAGAGTCTCGTCACGTGTCGACCAACCAGCGGGCACCGAGCCGAGACGATCGGGAAGAAGCAGAACAACAGGCAGGCCGCGCGAGCTGAACCACCCCGAGATTGCATCGAGATCGACGACGGCTGCCTGCGGCTCGAGCGGAGCCGCCGAGTTCGCCCGTCCGGTGAACCCGTGACCGGCGCGCAGCAACCATCCGCCGATCCACTCCTGCTCGACTCCAGGCCAACCTTCGGCAGCAGCTCGTTCGAGCGACCTGATCTCGGACGTACGAATCGGTCGTGGTCCGAGGGCCTTCAACACGACGACTCGATCCCGAGATACCCGCACGACGCGACCGTCCGACGCCTCGACCGCCACCACCGAATCGTCGTAGTCGATCAACTGACCGACGACATCGGTCATCGGATGGCTGTGCCCGGGTGGCAATCGATACCGCATGGTGACGCGGCTACCGACCGCGACTGCCTCGGCCACTCAGTCGTCGTCCTCGTGGCCGAACGGATCCTCCACTGTGCCGGGGATCCAGGACAGACCCGGTGTGCCCCATCCTGCGCGTTTGATGGCCTTCTTCGCTGCGCGCGCATTGCGTCCGATCAGCACGTCGACGTACAGGAATCCATCGAGATGCCCGACCTCGTGCTGCAGCATTCGTGCAAAGAACCCCTTGCCTTCGATATCGACAGGATCGCCGTTGGCGTCGGTACCGGTGACCCGTGCCCAGTCGGCACGGCCTGTCGGGTATTGCTCGCCGGGTACGGACAAGCAACCCTCGTCGTCGTCATCTGGATCGGGCATGGTCTCGGGAATCTCGGACGTTTCCAGGACCGGGTTGATCACTTCGCCCCGGCGGCGGACCAACTTGCCGTCGGGTCCCTCGTCGGGGCAGTCGTAGATGAATAGCCGAAGCGGTTCGCCGACCTGATTCGCGGCCAGCCCGACACCGTTCGCGGCAGCGAGCGTCTCGTACATATTCGCGATAAGGTCGGCGAGCTCTTCGGGGGACTGAGTGACGGGTTGGGTGGGGTTGTGCAGTACCGGGTCGCCGACGATCCGGATCGGGAGAATTGCCATGGTCGACAAGAATACTGGCGTTCTGCCGAAGGGCGTGCACGCGGTGAACGCGCGCGACTCGCCGCGACCACCGTGAGCGGCCGCCCGCTCGTGTCCACCGTGGTTGAATAAGGACCGAAACACACGCGTGTAATTCGTGCCGACTTCCCGACTTCGGGTCCGTCGACGCGGTTCGAGGGGGGCCGACATGGCGCAGGCAGCATTCAGGGCACGGGCAGCGACACACGCACAGAGTAGGGATTCGCTCGAGCGGATCCGAGAAGTCGAGGAGTGAGAATGGACGGCGCAGCAGCGCGTGACTCGAACCAGTCTCAGCAGTCTGACAAGTCCCAGAACATCAACGAGGTCGGCGAAGACGGACTGACTCGTCGAGAGCACGACATCCTGTCGTTCGAACGTCAGTGGTGGAAATACGCGGGCGCCAAGGAAGAAGCCATCAAAGAGCTCTTCTCGATGTCGGCGACACGCTACTACCAGGTCCTGAACGCTCTGGTCGATCGTCCCGAGGCACTCGCCGCGGATCCGATGCTGGTCAAGCGACTACGCCGACTCCGCGCAAGCAGGCAGAAGGCACGCGCAGCCCGACGACTCGGCTTCGAGGTCTGAAGTAGGCATTCGGGGGGCGAGGGGACCGGAGGTCGATCCACTAGTGTCTTCGAGTGTGAGCAGTCCGAATCCGGAATCGTCCGGCCCTCCGCTCCGCGCATTGGCAATGGTCCTCATTTCGCTCGCGATTCTGTTCGCGGCGATCGGTGCACTGTCGTTGACCGGCTCGGACGACAGTGAAGAAGCAGCGGCGCCCGAGGCGACGAGCGAGGTAGCACCCGCGACCTCGCAGGCCGCGCAAGCGCCGCCCGCGTCCACCTCGGCGACATCGTCCGCAGCGACGACCTCGGCCGACCCATCGGACGTCGAGGTGCGTGTCCTCAACAACAGTGACGTATCCGGACTTGCCGCCAGCACCGCCGCAACACTCACCGCCGAAGGGTGGACGATCGCCGAGACCGGCAACTACGCGGAGTCCCAGGTTGCAGCAACCACTGTCTACTACGGCACAGCTGCCGGCGCCGACGACGCCGCCCAGGAGATCGCACAGCAGCTCGGCGCAACCGCCACAGAACTCCCGGCCACCCTCACCGGCTTCGGCAACGGCGTGATCGTGATGGTCACCCAGTGACGGTTCTGTCCGAACAACGCAGTTCTGTCTTGACAACACTGTGAGTGAAGTACTACTACCGGGCATAGTTATGATCGACGCAACGTCCAGCCGGCCCCACGAAGGAGCTTTTTCCATGGCACCGACCAGTACAGTCCGATCGGGATTCCGCTCCTGGCGCCTCGCGACCCCCGTTGTCGCAGTCGCTGCGTTCGGCTTGGTCGCGTGCACCGCTCCCGAAACGCCGTCCGACGTGCCGGGCACGACGCCGCCGGTGTGGACGGGCCACGAGGATCCGAGCGGAGAAGGAGTCGCCGCCGACGCTCCACAGCCGGAGATGGAAGCAGAGTTCGAGAACGCCGAGGGCACCGCGGTCGGTACCGTTTCCGTTGTCGAAGAGAACGATCACCTGGTCATCACCGTCGAGGCCGAGGACATGACCCCCGGCTTCCATGGACTTCACATTCACACCAGCGGTGTCTGCGAGCCGAACTCGGTTGCTCCAGCAGGCGGCGCGCCCGGTGACTTCCTCTCTGCAGGAGGACACCTCCAGGTCGACGGCCGCACCGAGCACCCGTCCAGCGGTGACCTCACGTCACTGCAGGTCGGCGAGGACGGTACGGGCAAGCTCGTCACGACGACCGACGCGGTCACGCTCGACGACCTGCGCGCCGACGGTGGACGGTCGATCATCATCCACGCCGGAGCGGACAACTTCGCGAACATCCCTCCCCGCTACACGCTGGCAGACGGCGCCGCAGTGCCGGACACGACCACCCTGACCACCGGAGATGCCGGCGGCCGCGTCGCCTGCGCGGTCCTGGACTAGGTGCCCCCCACAAGCCTGCCCGTCTCCGCAGCAGGCTCCGCTCCCGTACCCCCTGGTCACTCCGCAGGCTCCGCTCCCGCCATCCATTTCAACGGCTCACCCCGTCCGACCCTCGGCGTCGAATGGGAAATTGCGTTGGTGGACAACGGATCACTCGACCTCGTCAACTCGGCCGCCGAGGTCATGGACGGCATCACCGAATTGGTCGGCTCCGAGACTCCTCGGGTCACCAAGGAGCTGCTCCGCAACACGGTCGAACTCGTCACCGGCGTGTGCGAGAACGTCGGCGAAGCGATGGACGATCTCGGTGAATCGCTAGATCTTGTTCGGCGAGCTGCACATCCGCTGGGAATCGAGCTTTTCTCCGCGGGTACGCACCCGTTCGCCGAATGGTCGACCCAGGTGCTGACGAGGTCCCCGAGCTACGACGAGCTGATCGCCCGTACCCAGTGGTGGGGTCGGCAGATGCTCATCTGGGGCGTGCACGTCCATGTCGGAGTTTCGTCCCAGGACAAGGTCTTTCCGATCCTCAACTCGCTGCTGCTTCAGTACCCGCATCTGCTGGCGCTGTCGGCATCGTCGCCGATCTGGGCAGGCAACGACACCGGTTATGCAAGCAATCGCGCGCTGATGTTCCAACAGCTCCCGACGGCAGGTCTGCCGTTTCAGTTCGAGGACTGGGCACAGTTCGAGGGTTTCGTTCGCGACCAGATGAAGACCGGCGTCATCGAACAACTCGGCGGAATGCACTGGGATATCCGACCCGCTCCGAAGTGGGGGACCATCGAGGTCCGAGTGTGCGACGGTGCATCCACCAAACGTGAACTGGCTGCGCTGGTCGCGCTGACACATTGCCTCATCGTCGATCTGGACGAGCGTCTCGAAGCAGGAGAGACGCTCCCGAGCATGCCGCCGTGGCACGTTCAGGAGAACAAGTGGAGGGCCGCACGGTATGGGCTCGACGCCGAGATCATTCTCGACGCGGACAGCAACGAGCGCCTGGTCACCGACGATCTGAACGACTTACTCGAGCGGCTTACTCCGACAGCGGTTCGGCTCGGATGTGCCGACGAACTCGCCTCGGTCGCCGACATTCCCAGGCGGGGTGCGTCGTATCAGCGGCAGCGACGCGTTGCCTCCGAATCGGGCGGCGATCTGCGAGCGGTCGTCGAGTCTCTGGTGACCGATTTGCAACAGCCCTAGCGGTCTCGATGTAAACAGCTGTTCATCCACCGTTTACTATTGGCGGCGTGCTGCAGGGGGACGAGCGGAAGACATGCGCGATTGGGCGCGCGGACCTGCGCGTGTACGGTCTCGGTGCCATCGCTGTCGTGCTGTTCGTGGGGGCGCTGCAGCTTGCGGCGACGATCAAGGGCTTCCCCGGTCCTGTTCCCAGTCTGTGGAACGACCTCGTCGGAACTCCGAAGTCGATGGCGGTCCCGTGGGGCGGTCTGGCGTTGGCGTTGGTCGGGGTGAACGCCCGGATGCGGATCTGGGCACTGTCCCTGGCTGTGGCAATAGACGTCGTCGGCGCTGTTCTCCGACTCGACGCAGGCCGACCGTTTGCCATAGGCAACGGTGCAGTCATCGTGTTGGCGGGCCTGGCGGTGTTCACCGTGTGGCGCAGAGATGTGAGCGGAATCAGGTCGGTCTGCCTCGGAGGGCTGCTGATCTTGGCCACGAAAGCCGGTGACGCCTGGCTGCAGATCACGACCATCGCGCGGCCGTACGTCCTCGACGAGTACGCCCAGCTGGCCGACCACGCGCTCGGGAACCCGTCGTGGCTAGTGGCGAGCGGGCTCGAAACGCTCGGGCCCGGTGCGTACGCAGTGTTGCACTGGGTCTACATTCAGCTGCCGGTCGCCGCCATCGCCATCGCGATCTACCAGCTGCGTGGCGTTGCATCCGGTCGCCGATGGCCCTCGCATCACCTGGTACGGACATTCCTGTTGATCGGATTGGTCGGCCCGATCTTCTACATCCTGTTTCCGGTCGTCGGACCTATGTTCGCGTTCGGTCCCGCAGGTGAGGGCTTTCAGGTCGCGAATCTCTGGCCGACGGTGGTGCCGTTCGACACCTCGCCGTCGGCCATCGAGTTCGACGCGGAAACCCCGCGTAACTGCATGCCCAGCCTGCATACGGCGTGGGCGCTCAGTCTGTTCATCCACTCCCGGCGTGGTCCGTGGTGGCTGCGGTGGGGCGGAACCGCGTGGCTCGTGTGCACGCTGACAGCGACGTTGGGCTTCGGATATCACTACGGCGTCGATCTGGTCGCGGGAGTGGTGCTGTGTCTGACGCTCGAATCGATCCTCCGCGATCCGGAGCGTGGTTGGGACAGCGGACGGATCCGACTGGTGGCCTACGGCTCCACTGTCATGGTGACCTTGTTGCTGAGCTACCGGTACCTGGCGGTGCCGATCGGCACCTATCCCGAACTGTTCGGCCCCGCGATCGTTGCGTTGATGGCATCGGTCGTCGTGATGTTCTACGCAACTTTCTTCGCCGCACCCGGGTCCGCGCTCGCGATCCGGGATGGACGGGCGGGCGGGGAGATGCTCAGTCCCGCTCGGCCTCCATCTCGTTGATGATGAGCAGACCGTCTCGGCCACGCTGTTCCCGATAGGCGACGCGTCCGACGGTGTGTGCGATGACCGGTGCCGTGACGATGGTGAAGACTCCGACCAGCACCAGCATCCAGATGTCGACGTTGCCGCGCAGCTGAATGACGGCACCGACGAGCACCAGGAAGAGCCCGACCACCTGAGGTTTCGTTGCGGCGTGCATCCGGGAGAGCGTGTCGGGGAATCGGACGATGCCGACTGCCGCAGTGAACGCCAGAATTGCACCCAGCAGAATCAGAATCGCCGAGAATACTTCGAGAATTGCGTTCATTCGTCCCTCACTCTGAATCGTGCGACGCTGACCGAACCCACGAAACTCACCAGCGACAGCGCAACGATGCCGGGCACGATGGTGGTGTCGAGGCTATAGACCGACCACACGGCCAAGCCGCACATCGAGACCGCGAGGATGGTGTCCATCGCCACGAGTCGATCCAGAGTGGTCGGTCCGTCGAGCAATCGGTATGCGGTGATGATCGCCGCACCGATGAGCAGGATTCCGGCAATGGCGAGAACGATCGTCACGTCCAGTCCCCCTTTCGTTCGTCGTCGATCTTCTTGTCGTCGCGGCGCTCGTCGAGCGGTATCGACACGTCGCCGAGTACTCCGTGGTACCGCTCGTACTCCTGGAAGTGCAATGGGCTCGGCTTCCAGTCGGAGTCACGCTCGAATGCTGCGATGAACAGTTTCTCCAGTTTTCGCACCGAACGGTAGAAGGAATCGACCGAACTCTGGGTGCCCATGTCGAGGACGTGCACGTAAACCAATCTGCGAGTCTGATCGATCTCGAGGACCATCGTGCCGGGAATCAGGTTCAATGCATCGACGCACAGCGTCAGTACCAAGTCGGATTTGATCGCGAGGCGGCAGCGCAGGACGCCGGTCACCGGAGGTGCCTTCGGCCTGATTGCCAGCCACGCCACACTGAGGCTGGATTCGGCTGCGTAGTAAAGGAATACGCCGATGAGTTTGATCAGCGACAGTAGGTGGACCCGGCCCTCGACCGGTACCTTCGGCAGCGGTAGCAGCATCATGATGCCGAGCCCGACAACCATGCCGCCCAAGACATTGGCGACGCTGACGTTGCCCCACAACAGGACCCAGACTGCAGTCAACCACGCAAGCGTCCACAGGCGAAGCAGCAGAAAGCGGTTCGGTAGCCTCATCGTCCGGCCTCTTCTCCAGCAATTCGATCCGTCAGCCGGTCGCCGACGAACTCCGCGCCGCGGACCGCGTCGATGTAGACCGCCCGGTCTCTCAGATCCACAGCTGCCCGGTCGCTGATGTCGATGATTCGACCGGCGAACACCGTCAGCGCCAGTCCGACGATAACGAGCCCCGCCGTCGGGATGAGCATGAAGGCCGGGATGCGGCCGACGTCCTCGCGGTCGGCGAGCTGGATGTCGCTGGAATCGTCGATGAGTGCAGACGGGCTGTTATCTGCCAGGTCGCCCTCGGGTGCGTCGGCGCGGGCTCGCCAGAACGCCTTGGTCCATACACGAGCGACGACGTACAGCGTCAAGAGGCTGGTAACAGTTCCACCCGCGACGAGAATCCATGCGAGTACGCTGCCCTGCGCACTACCGGCCTGGAGCAGGGCAACCTTGCCGATGAATCCCGAGAACGGCGGGATCCCACCCAGATTCAGTGCAGGTACCAGGAACAGGATGGCGATCACCGGGCTTGCGGCGGCAAGGCCACCGAGTCGCCGTAAAGACGACGACCCCGCCTGACGCTCGATGAGGCCGACAACCAAGAAGAGGGTCGTCTGGACGATGATGTGGTGCGCGACGTAGTAGATCGCGCCGGACAATCCTGATTGCGTCGAGAGTGCGACGCCGAACACCATGTAGCCGATGTGGCTGACGAGGGTGAACGACAACAGACGTTTGATGTCGCTCTGCGCGAGGGACCCGAAGATGCCGACGAGCATTGTGAGCAAACCGCACACCATCAGAACGTTGTCGAGCGATCCGTCGGGGAAGAGCAGCGTGTGCGCGCGAATGATCGCGTACACACCGACCTTCGTCAGCAACCCGGCGAACACCGCGGTGACCGGCGCCGGTGCGGTCGGGTACGAGTCGGGCAACCACGTCGACAGTGGGAACACCGCGGCCTTGATTCCGAACGCGACGAGCAGAACAGCGAAGATCGCGGTCCTGGTTCCTGTCGGGATGTCGTCGAGGCGAGTGGCGATGTGCGCCAGATTCAGCGTTCCAGTGGCGCCGTACACGAGTGCGATGCCGACCAGGAAGATCAGCGAGGACACCATCGACACCATGACGTACGAAACACCGGCCCGGACCCGATCCGCGCTCGCCCCCAACGTCAGAAGCACGAACGACGCGGCGAGCAGAACCTCGAAGCCGACGTACAGGTTGAACAGATCGCCCGCGAGGAAGGCGTTGCAGATGCCCGCGGTCAGTGCGAGATAGGTGGGCAGGAAGATGGACACCGGCTGGTTCTCGTCGCCGTCGCGAATGCCCTGTCCGATCGAATAGATCATGACGGCGAGCAGCACGATCGAGCTGACGACCAGCATCATCGCGGCGAGTCGATCCACCACGAGCGAGATTCCGATGGGGGAGTCCCAGCCGCCGACCTGCAGTGCGGACGTACCGTCACGGTCGGCCAGATAGAGCAGCGCCCCGGACACGGCAACCACGGCGACGAGTGCCACGACGGTGATGAGTCGCTGAACTCGCGGACGCCGGCCTGCGACGAGCGTGAGGGCCGCCGCGAACAGCGGAATCAGAACAGGTAGCGGCGTGAGGACGTCGATCGCGCCCGTGGAGACGGTCATTTCTCGTCTCCCTTCGAGCCGGTGTTGTCAGTTACTGCACTGGTGTCTTTCAGGGCACTGTCGATGCCGTCGAGACCCCGCATCTCGGGTTCGTCGTCGTCATCGTCGAAGTCGCCTTCGTGCAGATCCTCGTAGCATTCGAGATCTTCGATGTTCTTCAATTCCTCGATCGGTATGGGGTTGCCGCGAGAGTCGAATGCGTCGCCGCCGAAGCTCGGCTCGCCCGTGACTGGGTCGTCCGAGCGGTCGCGGTCGGGGGCCTCGGCCATGGATCGACGCTTGGAGACCTTGGTGTCCTCCGGGTCGTTCTCGACGTCGTCCCTGGTGTTGAGCGTGTACGAGCGGTACGCCAGGGCAAGGACGAACGCCGCGATACCCATGGTGATGACGATGGCGGTGAGAATCATCGCCTGCGCCAACGGATCGGCCATGGTCTCGTGGATCGAGGTGTTCCTGCCGACGATCGGTGGGTTTCCCGGAGGCCCGCCGACGGTGAGGAGCAGGATGTTGACGCCGTTGCCGAAGAGCAGCAGGCCCAACAACATCTTGGTGATGGAACGCTCGAGGAGGAGATAGACGCCGCACGCGACGAGAGCGCCGGCCACGATCAGCATTCCGAGATTCGCGGTCATCGGACATTCTCCTGGCGCTGCATTTCCACCTGTGCATCGAGACGAGCGCCGAGGCTTCGGAGAACGTCGAGTACGAGACCGACCACGATGAGATAGACGCCGAGGTCGAAGAAGAGTGCGGTGACGAGCTTGATGTCACCGAGAAGCGGCAGCGTCACTTCGAATGTCGCCGACGACAACACGGGCGCACCGAGGAACATCGACGTGACCGCGGTGCCGACCGCGAACACCAGACCGAGGCCGAGGATCTTGCCTGCGTCGATCGGGACGGCCTCACCGAGCTCGTATCGGCCACCGGCCAGATACCGCAACACGAGCGCGAGCCCAGCCGTCAGGCCACCGGCGAATCCACCTCCTGGCGCGTTGTGTCCGGAGAAAAAGAAGTACACCGACAGCACCATGATGGTCGGAAAGATCAACCGGGTGGTGACCTCGAGAACGAGCGAGCGGTGCCGCGGATCGATGAGATCGCCGCCGAGCAGCCATGTCGTGTCCGATCCGACGCCGTTGTCGTTGCCGGTGTCGGGGGCGTCGGCGACCCGCGGCGCGCTGCCGAACCGGCGGTTGCGGAACACGAGGCTCGCGACGCCTGTCGCGGCCACGAGCAGAACCGAAACTTCGCCCATGGTGTCCCACGCTCGGATGTCGACGAGCAGAACGTTGACGATGTTCTTGCCGTCGCCGAGTAGATACGCGGCGTCGGGAAGTTGTAGCGAGATCGGGACGCTGTTGCGGGCGTTCATCGCGTACGCGCCGAGAATTGTGATCGTCGCGCCGACGGCGATTGCCAACGCGGCGCGGGGGAGTCGCGATCCGGCGGATCCTCGGTCGTCGACCTCGGCGGGCAGCTTCCGCAGGACCAGCACGAAGACGACGAGAGTCAAGGTCTCTACGAGGAACTGGGTGAGCGCCAGGTCGGGCGCGCCGTGTATTGCGAAGATGACGCCGCAGCCGTACCCCGTCAGGCCGACGAGAATGACGCTGGCGAGACGGTTGCGCATGACGGTGGCGCCGAGGGCACCGGCAATCATGATGAGCGAGACCACGATCTGGAGTGGTGTGTCGAACAGGACGAAGTCCAGTTCCGGCTCGAAGCCGACTGCGAGTACCGCCATCGGCAGCAGCACCAGCGTCAACAGGATCGTTCCCTGGGTCAACGGTAGTGAACCGCGCTGTGTCGTGCCGGTGAGCCGGATGGAGAGAGTGTCCATACCTTTGAGGACCGCGTCGTAGACACGGTCGGCGTTGCCGAGTGCCGGGTGCTCGAACTTGAGGCGGTTCACCATCCGGTGCGCAACGAACAGCGCAACACCGCCGGTGACGACGACGACCGTCAGACCCAGCGGGAGGTTGACGCCGTGCCACAGCGATAGGTGGTACGGCGCCTGACCGTACGAATCGACCGTGCGTGCGTACGGGCTCACGATGTGGTCGACGACCGGTGAGAAGACACCGGCCACCGCGCCGAGTACAGCGAGAAACGCGGGAGCCGCCAGGAAGAGTGCCGTCGGTTCGTGCATGTTCTTGACGGCCGGGCTCGGACGCTTGAGCTGTTTGCGTCCGAATGCGCCCCATACGAAACGGATGCTGTAGGTGACCGTCAGGATCGAACCGAGCACCAGACCCGTGACGACCACCGCACTCACGGCAGGGTTCAGTGCCGGGGTGCCGATGACCGCGGACAGCGCGGTCTCCTTGCCGACGAACCCGAGGAACGGAGGCAGTCCCGCCATGCTGGCCGCGGCCAAACCTGCGACGCCGGCGAGTATCGGCACCTTCTTGCCGAGGTGCGCAAGCTTGCGGATGTCACGGGTGCCCGTCGTATGGTCGATGATTCCGACCACCATGAAGAGCGCGGCTTTGAACATCGCGTGGGCGATGACCATCGTCAGCCCCGCGAGCATGGCCTTCTCGGTGCCGATGCCCACGAGGACCATCAGGAAGCCGAGCTGACTGACGGTGCCGAATGCGAGGATCAGCTTCAGGTCGAATGCGCGAAGTGCGCGCCAGCCGGCGACGATCATCGATAGCAGGCCAAGGGTGATGATCGTGGCTCGCCATGGGCCGGAGTCGGCGAACCCGGGCGCCAACCTCGCGACCAGGTAGATGCCTGCCTTCACCATCGCCGCCGCGTGCAGGTAGCCGCTGACCGGAGTCGGGGCTGCCATGGCGCCGGGAAGCCAGAAGTGCATTGGGATGATCGCGGACTTCGACAGCGCGCCGATGAGAATCAGCACGATCGCGACGCCCGGAAGCCATCCCGACGGCGCGTCGGCAATGACGTCGGACAGCTTGTAGCTACCCGCCACCTGGCCGAGAACGATGATGCCGACCAGCATCGCCAAGCCGCCGGCTGTTGTGACGAGCAGAGCCTGCGTAGCCGCGCGGCGGGAGGAGGCGCGTTCGGCGTAGTGGCCGACGAGGAGGAACGACAGGACGGTCGTGATCTCCCAGAAGATGTACAGGACCAACATGTTGTCACTGGTGATGAGTCCGAACATCGCGCCGGAGAACGCGACCATTTCGGCGGCGAAGATGCCGAGCCGTGGCTCGTCGTCCTCGAAGTATCGTGCGCAGTAGACCAGGATCAGTGCGCCGATTCCGAGGACGAGCAGCGACATGATCGCGGCGAGCGAATCGAACCGCATGTCGACGTTCATCGACAGGCCTGGGACCCACTCGATTTCGACTGTCTGCTCGGTGTTCCAGTTGCCGAACACCCAGACGAGACTGAAAAGCGGAACTAGAGCTAGTGGAAAGAAAGCATTTCGGCCCCACCAGCGGACCAGCAATGGCGCGCACAAGGCCGCGACCAGGTGCGCAATCAAGATAGCGAGCAAAAAAGTACTCCGTCGTCTCTGGGTCGCGGCAGTCGTTGTGGACTGTCGCGGTCGTCGTTGGGCGGCGTCGAGTAGTCGAACAAAACGGTAGGTACGCTCGCGGGCCGTGTGCTCGGCCGGCGAGTAAAGGTTGTGTCCATCCTACTTTGCGTGGTCGACGCGCTGCACTCGGCGTGAATCCGGCACAGCAGTCGTTGACGGGCGCGGCTCGGCAGCCTATCGTAATCAATGAGATAGTTGATAAAGGAGATCGTTGATTATGCCCGAGTCGGGTTCGAACAGTGACCGGCTCGACGAGGGCTTCATGGCGCTCGCCGATCCAGTTCGTCGGGCACTCGTCGCGCGCCTCAGTCGCGGCCCGCACACGGTGAACGACCTCGCCGAACCGTTCGAGATCAGCAAGCAAGCCATTTCACGTCATATTCAGGTCCTCGAGAACGCGGGCTTGGTGACGAGGTCACGCGACGCACAGCGTCGACCGGTCCACCTCGATTCCGCGCGGCTCGAGGAGCTGACCGAATGGATCGACAGGTATCGCATCATCCACGAACAGCAGTTCAGGAAGCTCGACGCGCTGCTGGCCACAACGAAGGAGCCGAAACCATGAGTAACCCCACCACGATCACCCTCCCCGAGGGGATGCCGTTCATTGCCATCTCACGTGAGTTCGACGCTCCCGTCGACGCCGTGTTTCGCGCCCACAAGGAACCCGAGCTCGTCAAGCAGTGGCTCGGTCCCAACGGCTACGACATGGAGATAGAGTGCTACGACTTCAGTACCGGTGGCAGATACAGGTACGTACACATCGATACGGACGGAAACCGCTACGCCTTCAACGGTGTCTTCCATGTGGTGCGCGAAAACGAGTTCGCGATCCAGACTTTCGAGTTCGAGGGGTACCCGGACGTGGTGAGTATCGAGGCGCTGACATTCGTCGATCTCGGTGACGGCCGTACTCGGCTGGACATTCACAGTGCATATCCGTCGCTGGAGTCGCGAGACGGCATGGCGCAGAGCGGAATGGAAAAGGGTGTGTCCGAGGGGTACGAGCGACTCGAGAAGATCGTCGCCGGACAGAGCGTCGGGGGAAAGTAACCGCAATGGACTGGACGCTGGAAGTCGTGATGGTGCCCGTTGCGGATCTGGACAGGTCCATCGAGTTCTACCGCGACCGGATCGGATTCGATCTCGACCACCACACCGTCAACGAGTTCATGACGGTTGCGCAGCTGACTCCCCGCGGATCGGGTTGCTCCATCGTCATCGGTACACTGTCGGCGCAGCAGCAGATGGCGCCCGGTTCGCTCAAGGGGCTACAGCTCGTGGTCGCCGACGCCTATGCGGCGCGCGAGGAGTTGGTCGGCCGAGGGGTGGAATGTGAGGAGATCACGGTGTTCGACGAGCGGGACGGGGGGACTCTCTTCGGGTTCGCCGATCCCGACGGGAACACGTGGGCGGTCCAGCAGATGAAGGTGCGCGGGGAGAAGCCGCTGATTCCGCGGTAAATTCGGGGCGTGAGTGGAGCCTGCGGAATGAACCATCGGGGCGTGAGTGGAGCCTGCGGAATGAATCGGATTCGCACTGCGGGGCTGGCGTTCGTCAGGGAGCGTCGGATGCTTCAGGCTCGCTCGGTCGGGAAGTCGGCGTTCTATATGGCGGGCGGCAAGATCGATCCTGGTGAGACACCCGAGGAGGCGTTGCATCGGGAGATTCGCGAGGAACTCGATTCCGATGTGGTCGGTGTCGAGTTCCTCGGCCTGTTCGAGTCCGAGGCGTGGGGTCATCCGTCCGGAACTCCGCTGGAGCTTCACTGCTTTCGAGCGAATTTGGCGTCGGAACCCACGCCTACCAGCGAGATCGCCGAGATTCGCTTCTTCACTCGCGACGAGTATGCGGCGATGCCGTTCGTCGCTCCGGGGTCGTTGATGGTGTTCGACCGAATGAAGGAGCTCGACCTGATCGATTGAAGGTGCTGCGTGGCTCGGGTAGGTTGGAATGCAGAGAACGCACGTTCTCTGCATTCGACCGCTAAGGAGCCTCAATGACGAGCTTGTCCCAGAAGGCCACAACCCTCCTCGAACTGCACAAGCCGGGGAACCCTGTCGTGCTCCCCACCGTGTGGGACGCGTGGTCGGCCAACCTTGCTGTCTCAGCAGGATTCGCTGCGCTCACCGTGGGCAGCCACCCAGTCTCCGATTCGATCGGAAAGCCCGACAACGAGGGCATCACGTTCGACGAACTGCTGGCTCGTATTTCCCAGATCAGCTCTGCCGTCGACGCTCCGCTGTCCGTGGACATCGAGTCGGGCTACGGCGAGGATCCCAAGCGGCTCATCGAGGGCTTGATTTCGGCTGGCGCTGTCGGTCTCAACATCGAAGACACCGTCCACAGCGAAGGTGGCCGACTCCGTGAGGCGCAGGAGCACGCGGACTTCGTCGGCGCGCTGCGTGCCGCATCCGACGCGACGGACGTGCACGTGGTCATCAACGCGCGGACCGACCTGTTCGTCAAGCAGGTCGGTGACGAGAGCGACCGCGTCGACCGGGCAATTGCACGCTTGAAGCTCGCTGCCGATGCAGGCGCCGACTCGCTCTACCCCGTCGGCTTCCACAACGATGCGGACTACACCCGCCTCGCCGAGGAGCTCCCGTTGCCCATCAACGCAATCGCCAACCCCGTCGATGGCGATCTTGCGCACTTCGCGTCGCTGGGAGTGGGCCGCATCAGTTTCGGGCCACTGTTCCAGGGTGCGCTCGCGGGGGAAGCGGCCAAGATGCTCGCTCGCTGGAAGTAGGCGGCTCCGCCGCCAGTGGCACGGTTAAGTGCACCAGGGTGCACCCAATCGTGCCACTAGCGCGTAGCGCTGTAGGCCTTCAAATGTTCGACCTGCTCGGGATCCAGCGACGGACGGACCGTCCGGCGCGCAACCTCGACATCGGCAGCGGTGACGTCGGTGGCCTCCATGGACCGACGCATCGCAGTCAGGGCGGCCTCACGGAGCAGTGCCGAGCAGTCCGCAGCGGAATACCCGTCGAGCCCTTCGGCAAGCGAATCCAGGTCGACGTCGTCCGCCAGCGGAATCGACTTGCCCGACGCCCGAAGGATGTCCTTGCGTGCGTCGGCATCCGGCGGTGGCACGAAGACCAGGCGTTCGAGGCGGCCCGGTCTGAGCAGTGCGGGATCGATGAGATCAGGCCGGTTGGTGGCCCCGAGGACTACGACATCACGCAGTGGTTCGACGCCATCCAGCTCGGTCAGGAGCGCCGCAACGACCCGATCTCCGACGCCGGAGTCCGAACTCTGTCCGCGTCGCGGTGCGAGTGCGTCGACTTCGTCGAGAAAGATCAGCGACGGTGCCGAGTCGCGTGCGCGTTGAAACAGTTCGCGTACAGCCTTTTCCGAGGATCCGACCCACTTGTCCATCAGTTCGGCACCTTTGACCGCGTGCACGCTGAGTTGGCCTGAGCTGGCAAGCGCACGGACGAGGAAGGTCTTTCCGCATCCGGGTGGACCGTAGAGGAGTACGCCGCGGGGAGGCTCGATTCCCAGGCGCGAGAACGAGTCCGGGTGCTGCAGCGGCCAGAGTACTGCCTCGGTGAGTGCCTGTTTGGTCTCGACCATGTCGCCGACGTCGTCGAGAGTGATGCTTCCGATAGCCAATTCCTCTGCCCCCGACCGGGACAGCGGACGAATGACCTCGAGTGCACCGAGGAGGTCTCGCTGGGTAATTCGTGGATCCGAGCTATCCGAACTGGCCCGTGATGCTGCCCGCAGAGCTGCTTCTCGGACGAGCGCGGCCAGGTCGGCCACGACGAAACCTGGTGTTCGTGACGCGATCTCGCCGAGCGCCAGGCTGTCGGTCGGCGATGTACGGAGGAGATGATCGAGCAGCGCGGTCCTGCCTGCTCCATCCGGTAAGGACAGTGTGAGTTCGCGATCGCACAGGTCCTGAGCGCGAAGCCTGGGATCGGTGGATTCGGGGTGCGCAGTGGTGGCGACGAACGCAATCCCGGGGGTGTCGACTGCGCGCCTGAGCTTATCGAGGACGAGCGTCGACGCCGGTTCCGTCGACGCCGGAAGTAGTGCGTCGATGTCGGAGATCAGCAGAACCCCGCCCCCGGAGAGGCTGTCGACGGCCGAGGATATGGCGTCGACCCGCGCGGGGGCGTCGAGTGCGCCGATCGAGGGGCCGTCGAGTTCGGTGACGGGACGGCCGGCCAGAACCGCGCGCGCAAGTGTCGCCTTTCCGACACCGGCGGGACCGGTGATCAACACACCCAGGTGTGGCGATGCGCCGAGCTTCGCCAGGAGTTCGGCCTCGTCGAGCGCGAGCCGTAGCCACTCGGACAGCTTCGCCCGCTGCGCGCTCACTCCCACCAGCTCGGTGATGGGAACGGCAGTCGCCACCGTTCGGACAGGTGTCGGCGCCCCTGCTTCGCCCCACGCCACTGCCGAGTTGGGTTGCACGCTGACCGGTCCATCGGTCGGGTCCGTCGACGAGACGGTCAGCAGCTCGGTGGTCCAGGCGACTCCGAAGGTCCGCGAAAGTGCTTGCGTAGCAGCACTCGTGCTCGTTCCGGGGCCGAGGTCGCGGGGGAGGAGCGAGACGGTGTCGCCGACGGTCAGTACCTTTCCGAGCAACGCCTGACGCAAGGTGCCGTCGGAAATCGACCCGGTCGCAAGCGTCGAGCCGGCCAGGCGCACCGATCTTGCTCCGTACACGGTGACCGGTGCAATCGCGATCGAGCCGTTTTCCTTGATTCCTGCGTTGGACAGAGTGACGTCGTCCAGCAGCGCCGTTCCCTGAGGGGTGTCCGACGGGGCTCGTCCGGCGACCGCGGCCGTACGACGCGCACCGATGAGCGCGATGGCATCCCATTCACGAATGCCGAGTGCAGCAAGCACTTCGGGATGCAAGCGCACGACGCCTCGTCTGGCATCGGCCGCCGAGGTGTTCAACCGAGCTGTCAGAACCAGCTCCGGCGTCGTCACAGCGGAGATCTCGGCCTACGAAGACCGAGTCGGGCGGCGGAACGTCGGTTGTTGCCGGGAGCGCGGCGGATCGCGCGTCGTTCTGCGCGTCGTTCGGCAGGCTTGGCATCCCATGTGTATGGGCGCGCGGCCACCCAGCGTTGCGAGCGGACCGCGAACGGTATGTGTGCGAGGTAGATCGCGACCAGCACCATCAGCAGCACCAGCGGAAAGGTGATCAACGCGGCCGCTGCCAGTGCGACCAGAATCAGCAAGGCTGCGGCCATGCGTGGCGGTACCGACACGGTCTTCAAGGCGAGGGTCGGGACGCGGCTGACCGCGAGAGCGGCTGTGAACACGGTCCACCCGCACACCACATAGAACGACGCCCACCACCCGTCGCCCCATTCCTGATACGCGGCGATCGGGGTGAGCACGATCAGGGCCCCTGCCGGTGCGGGCACACCGGTGAAGAACTCGCTCGCGTATCCGGGGGTGTCGTCGACTTCGAGCAGCGTGTTGAACCGAGCGAGGCGTAGCACCATGGCGACCGCGTAGACGAGCGCGATGATCCACCCGGTGCTCGAACCCTCCAACAGCGTCACGTACAGGACGAGCGCGGGCGCCACACCGAAGGAGATCGCGTCGGCCAGCGAATCGAGCTCTGCGCCGATCTTGCTGGTGGCGTCGAGCAGTCGAGCGATTCGTCCGTCGAGCGCGTCGAGAATCGCGGCCGCACCGATCATGGCGAGGGCGAAACCCAGCTGTCCTTCGAGGGCGAACTTCACTGCCGACAGCCCCGCGCAGAGCGCGAGGATGGTGACGACCGAGGGCAACAATCGCACAGCAGCGGGCGGCCGGGCGCGTCTGGTGATCATCCTTGAAGACCCTTTACTGAGGTAGCTCGGCGAGCACCGTTTCGGCGCCGACCGCTCGCTGACCGCGTTCGACCAGCAATGTGGTCCCGGCCGGGAAGTATGTGTCCACACGGGACCCGAATCGAATCAGCCCATAGGTGTCGCCGATCGACAGTGTGTCGCCGACCTTCGCGTTGTTGATGATCCGTCGAGCAATGAGACCTGCGATCTGCACGACGCCGACGTCATGACCGGACGGTGTGCGGATGTGCATGCTGTTCCGTTCGTTCACTTCGCTGGCCTCGGCAAGGTCGGCCGACTTGAACTGGCCTTTCCGGTGCACGACTTCGAGGACCTCGCCGCCGACGGGCACACGCTGTACGTGCACGTCGAGAACGGACAGGAAGATGCTCACTCGCGGTACTGCGTCGGTACCTAGATCGAGTTCGGCCGGGGGCACCGCTGTGTCGACGAGTGTGACGAGCCCGTCTGCGGGGGCCACCACGACACCGGGGCGATTGGGCGGAACGCGACTCGGATGCCGGAAGAACGTTGCGCACGCGCCTGCGGCGGTGAGCCCCGCACGACGGATCCACTTGTGTCTGCGACCGAGCACGGCGACTGCCAGCGGCCCGGCAACGAACGGGAATCCAGCTGGGTGCAGCGGGGGAACGCTCTCTTTCACCAGGTCGGCGACGTGCGCAATGCCGGTGCGGGGCGGTTGACCGATCGGGGTGGGACGGCGGGCCACTTCGCTCCTAGTACTGATCGACGTGCAGCTTCCAAACGGACACTGCCGGGGCTTCACACAGTACGTGAGAAGCCCCGGCAGTTGCGATGCGTGCTTAGGGGTCAGACCCGCGAGCGACCCATGACCAACTTGACGAGGAACAGAAGGATGCACGCGCCCAGAAGACAGGTCAGGAAGCTGAAGATCCAGCCTCCGCCTTCGACGTCGAGGAAGGTGCTGAGAATCCAGCCGCCGAGCAGTCCACCGATGATGCCGACGACGATGTTCAGGATGATGCCCATCTGGGCATCGGTCTTCATGATCTTGCTGCCGATCCAGCCGGCGAGTCCGCCGATGATGATCCAGCCGATGATGCTTAGGCCCAACATGTGGTGCCCCCTCTACTATGCCGAATGATGCTGAGAGGGACTGCCCGCAACGATCAACCTGCAAACATCATCTGCCTGCGAGTTCACTTTCCGACTTGATCCGCCGAAGGGTCTCGTTCATTCCGTCGATCAGCTCGACGTCGAACTTCTCGGTGCCGCCGAGGACTTTGCTGACGAGGAATCCGGACACCGCGCTGGTGCCGGTCGGTGCCTCGCGCTTCTCGACGACCGTGGTCCCGGTGCCGTTAGGGGTCAGTGTGTACGACCAGATCGTCTTGTTCTCGGTTATCCGGAACGCGATGGACTTGTTGGGGGCGAAGTCGACCACCTTCGCAGTGGTCGGCCATACGAGGAATCCTTTGCGGTTGACGTTGAGCGTGGTGGTGCCCTTACGGACGTCGCCACCGAAAACCTTCATCTTCTTGCACTGCGGACTCCATTCGCCCATGCGCTTCAGATCCGACACGACCTTCCATACCTGTTCCGGGCTGGCGTCGACGTCGATGCTGGCTTCCAGGGTCTTGCTCACGCGTACCTCCGAGATCGGTGAATGCAACCAGGCGTCACACACAATTCGACACAGCCTAGCCAGGCCCCTGGGCGCGGTGGAACAGTTGCGTCGAGATTGGTGGAAACGACGTGTCGTCACCTGCGGGCGGCGCGGCGTCGGCGAACCACCTCGGCGATCTGCCGGGCTACCTTCTCGGGGTGCGCCATCACGTCGACCGCAGAGAACCTCAGAACCAGCCAGCCGTCCAGCACCAACTCGTTCTGGCGCGTCCGATCTCTGCTGAACACTTCCGGGGCGCTGTGATACTCCCGACCATCGACCTCGACGATCACTCTGGCGAACTCGTCCACGAAGTCGCAGATGTAGGGGCCCACCCACACGTTCGTCTGCAGTCTTACTCCAAGCTGGATCAGCGCCCGATCGAGCACCCGCTCTGGTTCCGACGCGAATCCCATTGCTGCTTTGTCGATCTGGACCAGTGCGCGCGCATTGCCTCGTCGTCGTGGACTGTTGCGAATCAACGCCCGCACGTGATCGACATCCATCTCGGCGGCAAGCCGTTCGTCGACTATTCGCGAGACATCCGCCTGGGGCATGACTGCGCAGCAGTCGATCAGCGTGCGTTCTCGACCTACGACAGGTAGGCGCTGCACTTCGGTGGTCTCGCGGTCCGGTATCTCGCGGCGGTAGACGGTCAGCCACGAAGTCGAAGGGGCGCTCGAGTTCGGCGGGATAGTGGCTTCGACGCCGGGGGACTCGGGCACCCATCCGTACAGCCACGCTGCTGTGCGGTGACTGAGCAGCGCACCGGGTTGCCACAGAGTCACGGCATAGCAGCGGGCGATGCGCGTGGGTTCTTCCGCGCTGTAGATTTTAGGGAGGATGCGGTGATACCTGCGCGTGATGGTGCTGCTCGGTATTCCGGCCGCGACGAATTCGGCACGAGTCGCAACGCCATGTGGGTGCATGCGGATAAGCATCGGCTGGGAGGGAGTGGTGCCGGTGCGGCCGACCTGGGAAACGAAATTCCCTGTGGATAGCGGTCGCAGTTGGGGATGAATGAGCCTGGCGGCACAGTTGCGCCGAAATTACGTGGGATCCCGCGTGATGAGAGCGCAAGTGTGGCTTCCTGCTCATTTTCAGCCGGTTCTACGCGCGAGAAGTCACATCTTGGCGTACCGCGCGAGCACGAACGCGTACAACCCGTACAGCGCGATCCCGATCCCGGCGGCGACGAGCAACACCTGTCCGAACGGCTGCGAGCCCAATGTCTTGAGCGCCCCGTCGATGCCCGTCGCCTTGCTCGGGTCGGAGGTGAACACCGCGACGACGACGAGGCCACCGGCGCCGATCAGCGCTAGGCCTTTCGCGACGTAGCCTGCGATACCGAGACGCTCGACCGCCTTGCCGCTGTACCCCTCCAGGTCGTCGAGGAAGTTCTTCGACACGCCCTTGTAAACGTGGTATCCGCCGACGCCGACGACTACGAGGCCCACGACGATCAGCACGAGCTTGCCGAGGGTGTTCTCCATCAGCTGGGCGGTCATACTCGCGTTCTGCTGGCCGCTCGATTCACCGGATCCGCTCGCGAAGCCGTACGTCGACCATGCGAAGGCGATGTAGACGACGGCCAGCGCTGCGGCTTTGAGGCGGTCCATCGCGCTGCCGGCGTCCTCGTCGGACTTCTTGCCGACGATTGCTTCCATCACGCGCCACAGGGCGAGCGCCACGAACGCCACGACCGCAACCCACAGGGCGATCGATCCGCCAGGCTTGCTTCCGAGCTCGGCGAGGGCGCCGGATTGGTCGGCGTTGCCGCCCTGGCCGAATGCGAGTCGAATCGCGATGTAGCCGATCAGGATATGCAGCAGACCACTGACGAAGTGCCCGGCGCGGGCCGCCTTCTCGAAGAGGGCGCTGCTCTGGACGTTCTCGACGGCACCCGTTGGCGATGTATTCACTTCTAGCCCCTTTTCACGGTTATGGTCCTGCCTGTACCCACCGAGGCCCCTGAAGAAACTCGCCCCGCGCGCCTCACACAAAACCGGTAACGAGAGGCGAACACTGGTCGATAGAACGAACGAGGAACCAGGCCACAACCAGTATTTGTTCGGAGTGATAGATCGTGAACCTTCATTCGATCTTTTCTCGTCCAAGCTCGTCGGTGCCGCTGCTCGATTCGGCACGCATGAGCGGAAGCCCACGCACGTGGCCGAGTGAGAAGCTCGAGCGGCTACTGACTCCCCGCGAAATCGACATGATCATGCGAGGCCAGATCTGAGACCCGCGCAGGCTCGCCCCCGCAGCGGCATACTTGTAGCCAAGTAGAAGCCCGACCGGGAGGGTCATGAAGCCTGCAATCCTCAGCGTCGACGACGATCCGGGTGTATCTCGATCCGTCGCACGCGATCTCCGTCGTCACTACGGCGAGAACTACCGCATCATCCGGGCGGAATCCGGTGCTCAGGCACTCGATGCCCTCAAAGAACTCAAACTGCGCGGCCACCCGGTAGCAATACTGCTGGCCGATTACCGCATGCCACAGATGAATGGCATGGAATTCCTCGAACAGGCCATGGACCTGTACCCCCAGGCGCGACGCGTGTTGCTCACCGCATACGCGGACACAGACGCCGCGATCGACGCCATCAACGTCATCGACCTCGACTACTACCTCCTCAAGCCGTGGGATCCTCCCGAGGAAAAGCTCTACCCCGTGCTCGACGCCCAACTCGAGGCGTGGTGTTCCTCGGATCATCGGCCGATCGAGGAGACGAAGGTGGTCGGGCACCGCTGGTCGGCTCGGTCCTCGGAGGTTCGCGAATTCCTGGCCCGCAACCAGCTTCCGTATCGCTGGTACATGTCCGACGAACCGGAGGGCGCTCGCCTGTTGACCTCCGCAGGCGTCGACGACACGCACTGTCCCGTGGTCGTCACCTCCGACGGCAAGGCGCTGTGCGCTCCGTCCGATTCCGAGCTGGGCGAACATCTGGGGCTGACGACGACTCCGTCAGGTGAGTTCTACGATCTCGTGGTCATCGGCGGTGGTCCCGCAGGGTTGGGTGCAGCGCTGTACGGCGCGTCGGAAGGGCTTCGTACGACGCTCATCGAGCGGACGGCGACGGGTGGTCAGGCCGGCCAGAGTTCCCGCATCGAGAACTATCTCGGATTTCCCGACGGCGTCTCCGGTGCCCAGCTGGCCGAGCGAGCGCGTCGGCAAGCACTCAAGTTCGGCGCCGAGGTGGTGACGACGCAGGATGTGGTCGGTCTGGAAGCCAACGGCTCGGCTCGGACGGTCCGATTCGCCGACGGCCGCAGCATCGACGCGCAGACCGTGATCCTGTCGACGGGCGTGGCATATCGGCAACTGGCGACGCCTGGAATCGAGAACTTCACCGGCAGAGGCGTGTTCTACGGCTCGGCGATGACCGAAGCGGCGCGGTGCGCGGAACAGGACGTCTACATCGTCGGTGGCGCGAATTCCGCCGGTCAGGCCGCGGTCTATCTGGCACGCGGGGCGAAGTCGGTGACGATTCTGATCAGGGGGCAATCGCTCGAGGCGTCGATGTCGTACTACCTGATCAAGCAGATCGACGAGCACCCCAGAATCAGTGTGCGCACGTGTACCGAGGTGGTCGGCGTCGCCGGTGACGATCACCTCGAGTCGATCACGTTGCACAACAAGGCGACTGACTCCGAGGAGACGGTCGCTGCGCAGTATCTGTTTCTGTTCATCGGCGCGGCACCTCGAACCGAGTGGCTCGACGGCTTCGTCGTCCGCGACGAACACGGGTTCGTCGTCACCGGACCCGATCTGGTGGTCGACGGTCGAGGTCCTTCGGGGTGGGATCGCGACAGGCTGCCGCATCACCTGGAGACCAGTGTTCCCGGGGTTTTCGCGGCAGGGGACGTACGGTCCGACTCGGCGAAACGTGTCGCGTCGGCAGTGGGCGAAGGAGCGATGGCAGTGATGCTCGTACACAGATACCTGGCCAACCCGTGACCGGCCCACAGCTTTCGTGTAGCCCGGCCGAGCTGAAGACGCTCTTCCTGTTCGAGAAGCTGAGCGACGATCAGCTCGAGGAACTGTGCGAGCAAGGCCACGTGGAGATCATCGAGCCGGGCCCGGTGTTCGCCGAAGGTGAGCCGGCGACCTGCTTCTACGTGCTGATCGAAGGCTCGTTGGTCTTGTCCAAGCTGTCCGGTGGCGAGGATCTGGTGATCAGCCGGACCTCGCAGCGCGGTGTCTATGCCGGCGCCTGGCAGGCGTATCTGCGAGAGCGGGTCCCGCAGGTCTACCCGAGTTCGCTTCGGGTGACCGAGCCTTCGCGATTCTTCGTGCTCGACGCGGACTGCTTCGCCGAGATCGTCGCCGAGTGGTTCCCGATGGCACTTCATCTGTTGGAAGGCTTGTTCATCGGGGCTCGCAACACCAAGCAGATCGTCGATCAGCGGGAACGGCTTCTGGCGTTGGGTTCGTTGTCGGCAGGGCTGACCCACGAGCTCAACAACCCTGCAGCAGCAGCTGTTCGGGCGACGTCGGCGCTGCGTGACCGAGTCGCGCACATGCGGCAGAAGCTGAAGATGATCGCGAACGGCTCGCTCGATCGCACGTCGCTCACCTCCCTCGTCGGGCTGCAGGAAGAAGCCGTCGAACTTGTCGCGAAAGCACCCAAACTGACGCCGCTCGAAGCGTCGGATCGGGAGGACGAGCTCGGTGATTGGTTCGACGACCACGACATCGCGGGAGGTTGGGATTTGGCGCCGACGTTCGTGCAGGCGGGACTCGACGTGGCGTGGCTCGAGAAGGTGGCTGCGACGGTCGACGAGTCCAAGACTCTCGAAGGTGCGATCAGATGGCTCAACTACACCGTGGAAACGGAGTTGTTGATGAACGAGATCGCCGATTCGACAACGCGGGTGTCCACGCTCGTAGGAGCCGCGAAGCAGTATTCGCAGATGGACCGGGCGCCCTATCAGACCGTCGATATTCGTGAACTACTCGACAGCACACTGGTGATGCTCGCTCGAAAGATCGGTGACGACATCGCCGTCGTCAAGGAATACGATCCCGCCGTACCGCCGATCCCCGCCTATGCAGCCGAGTTGAACCAGGTGTGGACCAACCTCATCGACAATGCGGTTCAGGCGATGGACGGAGTCGGAACCCTCACCGTGCGTACCGTTCTCGATCACGACCAGGTTCAGATCGAAATCTGTGACACCGGTCCCGGAGTGCCCGACGCGATCAAGTCTCGAATCTTCGAGCCGTTCTTCACCACCAAACCGGTGGGTGAAGGAACCGGCCTCGGTTTGGACATCTCGTGGCGGATCGTCGTCAAGAAACATCAGGGAGATCTGAACCTCACATCCGAGCCCGGAGACACCCGATTCATCGTCAGGCTACCGATAGATCCTGCACACGATCAGGAGGATTCATGAGCGATCCAATACCGGGGATCGATACCGAAGTTCCACCCTCGGGGCCGGGCTGCGTGGAATGTGCTGCGTCGGAGGGATGGTGGTTTCACCTCCGCCGCTGTGCGCAGTGCGGGCATATCGGATGCTGTGATTCCTCGCCATCGCAACATGCGAGCAAGCACGCCGAGAGCACAGGCCACCAGTTCATCCGGAGCTTCGAACCGGGCGAGAGTTGGTACTACAGCTACGCCGACGAGCAGATGTACGACGGGCCGGATCTCGCTCCGCCGCAGCATCATCCACTCGATCAGTCCACACCTGGTCCGCAGGATCTGGTGCCATCGAACTGGCAGCGATACCTGAACTGACATGAGCAAGAACAAGACAGAGCCGAGCGACGTCGACGTCCGTGCCTGGCTGGACAGTGTCGAACATCCGGTGCGCCGCGCGGATGGGCTCGCGCTGCACGAGGCATTCGCCCGCATCACCGGACAGCCTGCCGTGATGTGGGGTCCGACGATGGTCGGCTACGGCGCCTATCACTACCGCTACGACACCGGCCGTGAGGGTGACGCACTGGCAGTGGGGTTTTCGCCGAGAAAGGCGTCGCTCGCCATCTACGGCCTCACGTATGCACCGGATTCGAAGGCGCTGCTCGATACGCTGGGCAAGCACAAGACCGGCGCGGGCTGCCTGTATGTCAACACACTCGCCGACATCGACGTCGCTGTCCTGGAGCATATGATCGAGGTGTCCTACCCCTACGTCGTGGGTACCCTCGGGGTATGACGCTGATCGCAGAGGACGTGTTCCTGCTTCTGGTCGACGACAGCAGCGGTAAGCCGATAGTCGACAGCACGAAGTTCCCTCGCGTACTCGCCGGTGGCCTGGTGCTCGAGCTGGCGATGAACGGGTCGGTTCGCATCACCGTCAAGGGTGAGCAGGTCAAGGAAGGCCGATTGGTGGTGTCCGGCCCACCGCCACCCGATCCGCTTCTCGCGCGAGCGCACGCGCTCATCGGAACCGAGAAGAATCCGATGAAGCCGCAGAAGGCAATCGAGAAGCTGCAGAAGAACCTGCAGAAGGAAGTCGGATCTCGGCTCGCGCAGCAGGGCTTCGTGACCGAGAGGCACGACAAGATCCTCGGACTGTTCCCGTCGACCAGCTGGCCGGCCCTGGATACGACGCGAAAGAACTGGGCGCGTCAGTGGATCGGCAATTCCATCGTCGACGGTACGACCCCGACGCCGGAGATATCCGCGCTGATTTCCCTGGTATCGGCAATCGATGCCGTGCCCAAGGTTCTGCCGGGCGTCGACAAGAAGATGGCGAAGGCGCGGGCCAAGCACATTGCCGAGGGTGAATGGGCAAGTGCGGCCGTGCGGAAGGCGGTTCAGGACGTCAACGCCGCGGTCATGGCGGCCGTGATGGTGCCGATCATCGTGTCGACGACGTCGAGCTGAGCTATCCCCAGCTGACCTGGCGCCGTTAGGATCCTCCGGTATGACGCGCTCGCTGGCAATTCTGATGTTCGACGAGGTCGAGGTTCTCGACGCCTGTGGACCGTTCGAGGTCTTCTCGGTGGCGAACCGAGTCACGACGAGGGCCGGCGGCGAACCCGCATTCGAGGTTGTGTTGGTCGGCGTCGACGACGGTCCCGTCCGCGCGCGAGGGGGTATGCGCATCGCGGTCGACACCACGATCGCGGACGAGCGCCACTACGACGTCGTTCTGGTGCCCGGTGGCGTCGTCGATGAAGTATCGGCGAATGTAGCAGCACTATCCTGGATCGAAGAACATTCGACGGCAACAGAATTGGTCGCATCGGTGTGTACCGGCGCATTCTTGCTGGCCCAGGCCGGAGTTCTGGATTCGCGACCGGTGACGACGCACTGGGAAGACATCGAGGACTTACGACGCCAGTGGCCGGAACTCGATGTACGCGAGGACGTTCGGTACCTCGATCACGGTGACATCGCGACGTCGGCCGGCATCAGTGCCGGCCTCGATCTCGCCCTTCACCTGGTCGCGCGGTTGGTGAGCGCCGAGGTGGCGACGCTCACCGCGCGGCAGATGCAGTACGACTGGTCAGACGGTCAGCAGACGTAGAACCAACGCGGCGATTGCGACGACAGCGAGGAAAGCTGCCGGGCCGACCCCGGAAATGTCCTTTACCCGCAGGTGCGCGATGACGGCACCGACGAAGTACAGAATCACTCCGATGGCTGCCGCGACACCGATAGGCCACCAGAAGAGGCCGACTACGAGTCCGATCGCACCAGCGATTTCCAAGTAGGCGAGGATAGCGATCTTGTCGACGGGAACGCCGACCTTTTCCATGCCGGGGATTACGGAGTCGCTCTTGGTCAGCTTGCCTACAGCCGACATCACGAGCGCACAAGCCAGGAAGATCGAAACGATCATGGTTGCAATGAACATGGCAGCCGCAGGGCCTCTTTTCCGAAGTCGCTAGCAAAAACAGAGTGGCACGTCAGACAGTAGCACCTTCGGTAGTGTGGAGGGCATGGCCAGCGGTGAAGAGCACGACGTGCGTGCGTGCGACGGTGCGCTGGCCCGCGCCTTCAAGTTCTTGGGCAAACGATGGAACGGGATCATCCTCGCGACGCTCATGAACGGACCTACCGGTTTCGCGCAGCTGCGACGGTCGGTGGTGGGGATCAGTGATTCGGTACTGTCCGAGAGGCTGGGGGAGCTCACCCGTGCCGGCCTCGTGGACCGGAACGTGGACGAGGGACCGCCGATCTCCGTCGAGTATCGGTTGACGCCGTCCGGGAACGCGCTGCTGCCGGCGCTTCATGAACTGTCCGTCTGGGCCGAGGCGAACTTGACCGACACATGAGAAGGGGGGCGGCCCCTTCTTGTATGTTGCTCGCTGTCGTTACGAGTTCGACTGCGTCTGTCCCTCATGGGAATCCGCGAACTCCTGGGTGTCGAACACCTCTCCGCCCAGTGGGTCCACAGGGCCGCTGTTCGCCGAGTATTCGACTTCTCCGGTCTCTGGGTGGACTTCCAGTGACTCGCTGTGCACCTCGTGCACCGCGAGCACGACGTCGCCCTCTCGAGGAGTGGGGACTCCTGCCCGTGACGGACTCAGACCTGCGAACGTCGACGAGATACCTGCTCCCCGAAAACGTTTTGTATTTCGAACGGCTGCACCCGATGTCGGCGACGCTGTTTCCACAGGCTCTTCGGATTCGGTCGTCGTCGATGTCTGGGTGACGCGGACGTAGCGAGGCGTTGTCGCAACGTCGTAGCGGAAAGCCTTGAGCATGGACACACAGGCCAATACCAGGATGATCGAGAACGGTACAGCCGTCGCGATCGACATCGTCTGCAGGGCAGTGAGCGAACCGGCTCCGCCGATCAGAAGCAGGATCGCTGCGACGACGCCTTCGAGAACCGACCAGTACATGCGGGTGATCTTCGGGGTATCGAGATCGCCTCCGGTAGAGAGGATGTCGATGACGAGTGAACCCGAGTCCGACGACGTCACGAAGAAGAACACGATGACCAGAATTGCCAGCACGCTGGTGATGATCCCCAGCGGGAGCCCGTCGAGCAGCTGGAAGAGGCTGGTGTTGGTATCGACTGCGCCGTCGACGAGCATGTCGCCTTGCTCGCGCTGCCGGAGAATGCCGGCGTCACCGAAGATGGTGAACCACAGCGAGCCGATGACGGTCGGTGCCAGAAGCACGCCGAACACGAATTCGCGAATGGTGCGACCGCGTGAGATGCGGGCGATGAACATACCGACGAACGGCGCCCAGCTCATCCACCATCCCCAGTAGAAGATGGTCCAGGAACCCGCCCAGCCGTCGTCGGAGAACGGGGAGGTGCGCAGCATCAGCTCGGGGAGTGCTTGGACGTAGCCGCCGAGGTTCTGCACCCAGGATTGAAGGAGAAACAGCGTCGGTCCGAGAATCAGCACGAACAGCGCAAGGCCGGCCGCCATTCCCATGTTGATATTGGACAGCCACTTGAGTCCCTTGGAGACGCCGGACACAACGGAGAACGTCGCGAGGCCGGTCACGAATGCAATGAGAATGACCGTCGACCAGTTGTTGGTATCGACCCACCCGAGGTACTCGAGTCCTGCAGAAATCTGTTGGACGCCGAAACCGAGCGAGGTGGCGACGCCGAACAACGTACCGACAATTGCGATGGTGTCGATCGCGTGTCCGATCGCACCTTCGATCCGCTTACGTCCCAGCAGAGGCTCGAGAAGCCAGCGGATCGAGAGCGGACGTCCCTTGCGGTAGGTCATGTATGCGAGACCGAGTCCGACGACGACGTAGATGGCCCACGCGTGCAGACCCCAGTGGAAGAGGGTCAGCTCCATCGCCTGATTGGCGGCGGCATCGGTCGACCCTGCGACGCCCCCGGCCTCCGGCGGCACCACGTAGTGCGACAGAGGCTCCGCGACGCCGTAGAACACCAGGCCGATGCCCATGCCTGCGCTGAAGAGCATCGCGAACCACGACAGCACCCCGAATTCGGGCTTCTCGTCGTCGCGTCCGAGTCGGATGTTGCCGACACGACTCACACCGCAGTAGATGGCGAAGACCACGAACCCGGTTGCGCTGAGGATGTACCACCACCCGACACCGTCGGTGATTGCGGCGTTGAGCGATTCGAACGCGCCTTCGGCCGTTCCCGCGAAGACTACGGCGAACGTGATCATCACGAAGATCACGATGGACGCTGGAATGAAGACCGGCTTACGGAGGCCGGCCCACGCTTCCTTGACTGCGTTGGGTTTCTTGTCTGAACTCATTGGCGCTTCCGTCCTCACAATTTCGTATGCGAATCGTGGACGGCGGCCGATGCTTGGCCACTCGGTTCGAGGTGCGGCGACCGTGCCGGGCCGACCACTATCGGTTCTCGTGCTTTTTCCCTGTATATGGTCAAGTGCCGCTGAACACCGTAGCTGACCTAACTGGTGCATGCGAATTCGATGAATCGCACGAGTCGCTGATGGGGTGTCCTCCCACTACTGTTTTCTTCGTGCCGCAAACGCTCTTGGTGGTGGTCCTCGCGTTGGGCGCTGCGCTGTGCATCGCGATCGGCACCGTAGTGCGCCAGCGGACGGCTGCGGAGGTTCCAGTCGAGGACAACGGCGTGCTCGGCCCGATCGCTGCGCTGGTGAGGCATCCGATCTGGTGGGTGGGCACCGTCGTCGGGATCGCGGGGTACGCGCTCCAAGCGGTGGCGCTCGGTCTCGGGTCGCTGCTGCTGGTCCAACCACTGCTCGTTCTGTCGCGACTGTTCGCACTCCCGCTCGGTGCACGATTCGCGCACCGAACCATTTCGCTCGGAGAATGGTTGTGGGCTGCGGCACTGACGGCGTCCGTGGCGATTCTCGTCGTTGTCGGCGATCCGAAACCGGGGATCGAGCGTGCCGAGGCTCGGCACTGGGTGATGATCTGCCTGATCGGTATCCCGTTCGTAGCGGCGTGCGTGGTCGCGGCTCATCGCAGCACGGGTGCGCGCAAAGCACTGCTGCTGGGCGTCGCGGGCGGGGCGTTGTTCGGGGTCGCGGCCGTCCTGACCAAGGGCGTCGTCCACTTGGTGTCTCGCGGGGTCGTTCCGCTGGTGACGTCCGTCGAACTGTACGCACTGATCGGTGTCGCGGTGTGTGCGATCACGCTGCAGCAGTCTGCATTTCAAGCGGGTGCACTGCAGGCTTCGTTGCCGGCGACGACCGTCATGGAACCCGTCGTGGCGTCGGCGCTCGGTTTCCTCGTCCTGGGGGAGTACTTGGCCGCCGACCGGCGTGTCTCGGCCGTTCTGGTTGTCGCTGTGGTGGCCATGATCGCTGCGACGGTCGCTCTCGCGCGATCGTCGGCCGGCGACGAATCTCCGATACCGGTCTCACCGTGACGCGCGGCCGCCTGTCGCCGGGTGACGTCTTCGCCGGGTACACGGTGGAGCGTCTGCTCGGGGTGGGCGGTATGAGCGAGGTGTACCTGGTCGCAGGCCGCGAAACGCTCAAGATCCTCAACAGCGAAGCCTCGCACAGTGAACAGCTTCGGGCCAAGTTCATCGGCGAAGCCGAGATCGCGGCGAGACTGCACCATCCGAACATCGTGTCGGTGCACGCACACGGAGAATACGAAGGCCAGCTGTGGATGTCGATGCACTACGTCGAGGGGTACAGCGCAGCACGTTTGGTAGCTCGGGGGCAGATCGCGTTGGAGCCGGTCCGCGCAGCCCGCATCATCAGCGAAGTTGCCAAGGCACTCGATTACGCCCACTCGTGCGGCGTTCTGCATCGTGATGTGAAGCCGTCGAACATACTGATCAGCACCGAAGTGCCGCCGGACGGTTACGAGCAGGTGCTGTTGTCCGACTGGGGGATTGCGCGTCTACTCGACGATTCGACGCCGCTTGCCGCCGGTGGGACCGTCATGGCGTCCATTCGGTACGCCGCCCCGGAATTGCTGCGCGGGGAGACACTGACGGCGGCAACGGACATCTATGCGCTCGGGGCGACGCTGGTGGAACTGCTCACCGGAAAGCCGCCCTACCCGCTGTCGACTCCGCTGGCGATCACGGATGCTCATCTCAACGCACCCCCGCCCGTGGTGACCGAGCGTCGAAAGTCGTTGCGGAAGGGGCTGAACGGCGTCGTCGCGACGGCGCTGGCGAAGAATCCAGCGGACCGCTACGCGACGTGCAAGGACCTGAGCGACGCGGTTGCTCGCGCGCTGGCCGCCCCCGCGCCCGAACCCCCGCCCCGGAGGTCACCCTTCGGGGCGGGGCTGCGAGGCGTTCTACGCCGATACCACTAGCGTCTTACTCACGCGTTGAACTCGTCGTCCTCGAGGGGCCTGTTGGCGACGACGGGGTAGTTGCCGGTGTACCCGATGCGCTCTTCGGCCACCGAGAGGACCTTGGTGCGGACCAGGTACCAGCCGCCGATGAGTGCCGGGATGATCACGACGAGTGTCGCGATGGTCCACGAACCGATCGGGGCGTCGAATGCCATCAGTACGAGGACACCGAACAGGAACACCAGTGTCGCGTAGCTGGTGTAGGGCGCTCCGAACAGTCGGAACTTCGGTCGTTCGAGGATCCCCTTCTTGGACCATCGATAGAGCTGGATCTGGCACAGCACGATCGTTGCCCAGCTCGCGATGATGCCCAGGGCCGACATGTTCAGCACGATCTCGAACGCCTCGCCCGGTGCGATCGCATTGAGGGCGACGCCGAACAGTGTGATGAAGCAGGTCAGCAGAATGCCGCCGAAGGGCACGCCGCCCTTGGTCATCTTCTTGGTGAATTCGGGAGCGCTGCCGTTCATGGCCATCGAACGCAGGATTCGACCCGTCGAGTACAGCCCCGCATTGAGGCTCGACAACGCGGCCGTCAGCACGACGATATTCATGATCGTGCCCGCGCCACCGAGACCGATGCTCGAGAAGAACGTCACGAACGGAGACGTGCCGGCCGAGTACGCGGTGTAGGGGAGGAGCAGCGCCAGTAGAACGAGGGAGCCGACGTAGAACAGTGCGATGCGGGCGATGACCGAGTTGATGGCCCGCGGCATGATCTTCGCCGGGTTCTCTGTCTCTCCCGCGGCCGTACCGACGAGCTCGACGGCTGCGTAGGCGAAGACGACACCCGAGATGACGATGACCAGCGGCCACGCGCCCGAGGGGAACAAACCGCCGTTGTCGGTGATCAGGCTGATACCCGGCATCTCGGTCCCGACTGGAATGCGGCCGGCGAGGAAGACGATGCCCACGATCAGGAATGTCACGAGCGCGACCACCTTGATCATCGCGGCCCAGAACTCCATCTCACCGAACCATTTGACGGAGATGAGGTTGAGGCTCATGACGAGAACCAACGCGATCAACGCGATGACCCACTGTGGGATCACCTCGAAGGAGCCCCAGTAGTGCATGTATGTCGCAATTGCGGTGACGTCGACGATGGCTGTCATCGCCCAGTTCAAGAAGTACATCCACCCCGCGACGAAGGCCGCCTTCTCGCCGAAGAACTCGCGAGCGTAGGAGACGAACGATCCCGACGACGGACGGTGCAGCACCAATTCTCCGAGTGCCCGGAGTATGAAGAAGACGAATATGCCGCACAGGGCATAGGCAAGGAAGAGGCCGGGGCCTGCACTTTCGAGTCGTGCGCCGGCACCGAGGAATAGACCGGTACCGATGGCCCCGCCGATCGCGATCATCTGAAGCTGTCGGGGCTTCAGGCCTTTGTGATAGCCCTCCTCCTCGTGGTCCATCGCCGAGTTGTCGTAGGTGGTGTCGACCGTATCGGACATGTGATTCCTCGCTGTCGAATGAGTTCAGGGTGAATTGTCCGAATTTGTGGGTGCGCCAATGCTCCTGTCCCGAACGGTATTTCCCTTTCCTCGCGCAACGAAAGGCGTCGAATGTAAACAACGCGTCCGGGTGTAAACAGTGGGTGAAAACGGACCTGGGTGGTGAGCATCTGCTCGGCGTCACGTCAGGCCTCGACGATGTACGCCCCGAATGTGCGCCCGCGGTCGATCCGAGCGCACAACTGGGGAGTAGATCGGGTCGCGGGAGTGCGCCCTCGGCGAACAAGCCGGAGTGGAGCCTGCGGAATGACCAAGAATGGATGACTCGACCTTGCACTCGGCATGGTCGAGTGCTAGAAATGCAGTTGGCACTCGCGCCTTGTGAGTGCCAGGTCGGGACGGTGAGGCTGGGAATCATCGACACCCCTGGTCGTCCGTCGCGGGCACCGAACTCGGCCGAGCAAGTGCAGATGAGCGAGACGACACACGTTTCGTTCTGCGTGTCACCCCCAATCCGGAGGATCACTTCGCAATGGCCAAGATCATCGCGTTCGACGAAGAGGCACGCCGTGGCCTCGAGCGAGGACTCAACGCCCTCGCCGACGCAGTAAAGGTGACGTTGGGCCCCAAGGGTCGCAACGTCGTGCTCGAAAAGAAGTGGGGAGCTCCCACGATCACCAACGATGGTGTTTCCATCGCCAAGGAGATCGAGCTCGAAGATCCCTACGAGAAGATCGGTGCCGAGCTCGTCAAGGAGGTCGCCAAGAAGACGGACGACGTCGCAGGCGACGGCACCACCACCGCTACCGTTCTCGCTCAGGCACTCGTTCGTGAAGGCCTGCGCAACGTCGCAGCCGGCGCGAACCCGCTCGGCCTCAAGCGCGGCATCGAGAAGGCTGTTGCAGCCGTCACCGAGTCGCTGCTCGCTTCCGCCAAGGAGATCGACACCAAGGAGCAGATCGCTGCTACCGCTGGCATCTCCGCAGGCGACCCGTCCATCGGCGAGCTCATCGCCGAGGCAATGGACAAGGTCGGCAAGGAAGGCGTCATCACGGTCGAGGAGTCCAACACCTTCGGCCTGCAGCTCGAACTGACCGAGGGCATGCGCTTCGACAAGGGCTACATCTCGGCGTACTTCGCCACCGATGCAGAGCGTCAGGAAGCCGTCCTCGAAGACGCGTACATCCTGCTCGTCAGCTCCAAGATCTCCACGGTCAAGGACCTGCTGCCGCTGCTGGAGAAGGTCATCCAGTCGGGCAAGCCGCTCGTCATCATCGCCGAGGACGTCGAGGGCGAAGCTCTCTCCACCCTCGTGGTGAACAAGATCCGTGGCACCTTCAAGTCCGTTGCCGTCAAGGCTCCCGGATTCGGTGACCGTCGCAAGGCGCAGCTCGCCGACATCGCCATCCTCACCGGTGGCGAGGTCATCAGCGAAGAGGTCGGCCTCTCCTTGGAGACCGCCGGACTCGAGCTGCTCGGTCAGGCACGCAAGGTCGTCATCACCAAGGACGAGACCACTATCGTCGAGGGCGCGGGCGACTCCGACGCCATCGCCGGACGCGTCAGCCAGATCCGCGCCGAGATCGAGAACTCCGATTCCGACTACGACCGCGAGAAGCTGCAGGAGCGCCTGGCCAAGCTGGCCGGTGGCGTTGCAGTCATCAAGGCCGGAGCGGCAACCGAGGTCGAGCTCAAGGAGCGCAAGCACCGCATCGAAGATGCCGTGCGTAACGCCAAGGCAGCCGTCGAAGAAGGCATCGTCGCCGGTGGCGGCGTGGCTCTGCTCCAGGCAGCGCCCGCACTCGACAACCTCAAGCTCGACGGTGACGAGGCAACCGGCGTGAACATCGTTCGCGTTGCACTGTCCGCCCCGCTCAAGCAGATCGCATTCAACGCAGGCCTCGAGCCCGGCGTCGTTGCGGACAAGGTCTCCAACCTGCCCGCCGGTCACGGCCTCAACGCCGCGACCAACGAGTACGAGGACCTGCTCGCTGCAGGCATCAACGACCCGGTCAAGGTCACCCGCTCGGCACTGCAGAACGCAGCGTCCATCGCGGCTCTGTTCCTCACCACCGAGGCCGTCGTCGCCGACAAGCCAGAGAAGGCCGGAGCGCCCGCGGGCGACCCGACCGGTGGCATGGGCGGCATGGACTTCTAAGTCCGTCTCGCACGAAGAAGCCCGGTCCCTCTCCGAGGGGCCGGGCTTTTTAGTGTTCGAATCCGGTGCAACCAGCCGCGCTCAGCGCGGTCGGCTGCACCCGACTCCAACGCTATTCGACTGCGAGTTCGCCCAGATCGTTCCAGTCGGTCCCGTCGACCTCCTGGCTGATGATCTTCGGCGTCTCCTGTAGGTACGGCGGGAGATCCTTCTGGGCCTGCTTGAAGTGGTCCGAGTTCACATGTGTGGCACCGGCATCAGGGTCCCTGAACGCCTCCACCAGGACGTACTCGGTGGGGTCGTCGAGCGTGCGCGACCAGAAATACCACAGGCAGCCTTCCTCGGCCTGGCAGGCTTCGGTGAAGTTGCGCGAGATCTCGGGCCAGTTGTCGGCGTGCTCGGGCTTCACCTTGAACTTGGCGGTGATGAAGATCAATGTTGTTCCTTGTCGTCGATGCTGATGGTTCCTCGGGTGTACCCGAATCACCTGGATGACAAGCCTGCAGTCACTTAGGCTCGGTTCATGGCCAGTAGCTCACCTGCGATCGAACTACCGGTCGGTGACCGCATCGTACGGATCTCCAACCCCGATCGCGTGTACTTCCCGGAAAATGGGGCCACCAAGCTCGATCTGGTCAACTACTACCTCAGCGTCGGCGACGGTATCGTGCGCGCACTCCGCGAGCGACCGTGCATGATGCATCGCTTCCCCAAGGGGCTGGCAGGGGAGAAGGTGCACCAGAAGCGGGTGCCGAACGGCGCGCCGCCGTGGCTCGAGACCGTGCGGGTCACGTTTCCTCGTTACAACCGGACTGCCGACGAGCTGTGCGTCACCGAACTCGCGCATGTGGCGTGGGCGGTGCAGATGTCCACAGTCGAGTTCCATCCGTGGAACAGTCGGCGGGCCGACGTCGAGAAGCCCGACGAGTGGCGCATCGACCTCGATCCGATGCCCGACTGCCCGTTCGACCGAGTCCGTAGCGTCGCAGGTGTGGTGAAGGACGTACTCGACGACCTCGGTGCGGTCGGGTGGCCGAAAACCTCGGGCGGACATGGCCTGCACATCTACGTGCGGATCGACCCTGCGTACGGCTTCAAAGATGTACGCAGGGCCGCACTGGCATTCGCGCGCGAAGTAGAACGTCGCGCACCCGAGGACGTGACCACGACGTGGTGGCGCAAGGACCGCGACCCGACGAAGCTGTTCGTGGACTACAACCAGAATGCGCGCGATCACACCATCGCCAGCGCCTACTCGGTCCGCGGAAATCAGGAAGCGACCGTTTCGACGCCGATTGCCTGGGACGAGATAGCCGACGTCGACCCGCACGAGTTCACGATCTTCACGGTGCCTGCCAGGTTCGCCGAAGTGGGCGATCTGCACGCGGGAATCGACGATGCGGTGTTCTCGCTCGAGCCTCTGCTCGAATGGGCCGAGCGGGACGAGCGTGAAGGATTGACCGAACCGGAAGAGTGAGCGGCGATCTGCCAGAAGCTAACGGCGCAGCGACTCCACCGCCCCGCGTACGGCGTCGAGGTGGGCGGCCATGGCGTCGGCGGCTTTCTCGTAACTGCCCGAGCGGATGCCCGCGACGATGGTGTCGTGCTCGATGTTGGACTTCTGCTGGCGTCGGGCGACGAGGTTGAGAGTTTCCGACTGGCGGGTCAGCGCACCACGAATGTCGACGATGATTGCTTCGAACACCCGATTCTTGCTGGCCCGTGCGATCGCGGTGTGGAACTGGCCGTCCAGTAGGACCCAGGCGTGGTGATCGTCCTCGTTGCGCATCTCGTCGGTGAGCCCTTCGAGCACCAGGAGGTCCTCGTCGGTGCGTCGTTCGGCGGCCCACCCGGCCGACGGTATCTCGACATGGGGCCGTGCTTCCATCAGTTCGCGAGCCGCGTAGTTCCCGATGTCGAGATCGCCGGTGACTCGGTCACGGACGACGAATGTTCCACGGCCGGTTTTGGTTTCGGTCAGCCCGAGCGCGGTGCACGATCGCAGTGCTTCCCGGATCACCGAACGCGAGACTCCGTGGCGGGTGGCAAGCGCGGACTCGGCCGGGAGTTTGTCTCCGACGGAGACCTGCCCCGACACGATCGCGTCGCGTAAGTCCGCGAATACCGCTTCCGCTGCGCTCATTCTCGTCGCGGTCGGCTGACTGACCGCCCAGCTGTCCGACAGGCTCATGCCTGAATCGTCCTCTTCCTATGCCGAGGTGGTCAAGCCAGCGGTTGACGGCTGACGTGTCTTGGTTCACACTCTAACCTGTCAGACAGCCGGACAGCCGGACGGCCGCCGTCGAGTAGTCAGGGAGCAAGCAGTGGACGCTATACGTGTCGAGAAGGACCTTCTCGGCGAGCGCGAGATACCCGCAGACGCGTACTGGGGTATCCATACCCTGCGTGCGCTGGAGAACTTCCCGATCACCGGGCGCCCCATCTCGACAAACGCCCACCTGATCCGCGGCCTCGCAGCCGTGAAGTGGGCGGCCGCATCGGCCAACGAGGACCTGGGCATTCTCGACGACACCCGTAGCGAGGCCATCCGTCAGGCCTGCCAGGACATTCTCGACGGCCGACTGCACGAGCAGTTCGTCGTCGATGTCATCCAGGGCGGTGCGGGCACATCGACCAACATGAATGCCAACGAAGTGATCGCGAACCGCGCGCTCGAGATCCTCGGATACGGTTACGGCGAGTACAGCCACCTGCACCCCAACGAGCACGTCAACGCCAGTCAGTCGACGAACGATGTCTACCCGACGGCCGTCAACATCGCGACGATCTACGCAACACACGAACTCATCGAAGCGATGAAATTCCTGCGCGACGCCTTCCGCCGCAAGGCGACCGAGTTCGCCACCGTCGTCAAGATGGGGCGCACGCAGTTGCAGGACGCGGTGCCGATGACGCTGGGGCAGGAGTTCGGTACCTACGCGGTCATGATCGACGAGGACTGCTCACGGCTCGAGGAAGCCGCACTGCTGGTGCACGAGATCAATCTCGGAGCAACCGCTATCGGAACGGGGCTCAACGCGCCGGTCGGATACACGGTGTCGGCGGTCGCGCACCTGCGCACCATCACCGGCCTGCCGCTGGTCACCGCAACGGATCTGATCGAAGCGACGCAGGACGTCGGTCAGTTCGTTCACCTGTCCGGTGTTCTCAAGCGCGTGGCCGTCAAGCTGTCCAAGATCTGCAACGACCTGCGATTGCTGTCCTCGGGCCCGCGGGCAGGCCTGAACGAGATCAATCTCCCTCCGATGCAGGCAGGTTCGTCGATCATGCCCGGCAAGGTGAATCCGGTCATCCCGGAGGTGCTCAACCAGGTGGCCTACGAGGTCATCGGCCACGACGTCACCATCACCATGGCCGCCGAGGCAGGACAGTTGCAGCTCAACGCATTCGAGCCGATCATCGTCAAATCCCTGTCCGACGGCATGGCACATCTTAGTGCCGCGTGTCGCACCGTCGCCAGTCGCTGCGTCGACGGCATCACCGCCAACGTCGAGCTGCTTCGTGAGCGGGTCGAAAACTCGATCGGTCTGATCACCGCATTGAGCCCGTATCTCGGATACGCCGAGTCCACCGCAATCGCGCAGGAAGCCCTGCTCACTGGCCGCAACGTCGTCGACCTCGTTCTCGAGAAGAAGTTGATCGCTCGCGACGAACTCGACCGTCTGCTCAGCCCGGAACATCTCGCCAATCTGCGCGTCGCGCCCATCGAACACGCCGACGCCCCCGACACCTCGACAAGGTAGGCATTCATGACCATCGACCAGAGAGTCGCAGTCAGGAACGAAGATCTCGGATTTCGGAAGTCACTGAAACCCAGACAGATTCAGATGATCGCCATCGGCGGTGCCATCGGCACCGGTCTGTTCATGGGAGCCGGTGGCAGGCTTCACGACTCGGGGCCCGCACTCGTGCTGGTCTACGCACTGTGCGGATTCTTCGCCTTTCTGATCCTGCGCGCTCTGGGTGAGCTCGTGATGCACAGGCCGTCGTCGGGAAGTTTCGTCTCGTACTCGCGAGAATTCTTCGGCGAGAAGATGGCTTTCGCGGCAGGCTGGCTGTACTGGATGAACTGGGCAATGACGGCTGTCGTCGACGTCACCGCCGTCGCGCTGTACATGAACTTCTTCAAGAAGTACTGGGCACCGCTCGGTGACGTCGATCAGTGGGTGTTCGCACTCATCGGACTCGTCGTCGTACTCTGTCTGAACCTGGTGTCCGTCAAAGTCTTCGGTGAACTCGAGTTCTGGTTTGCGCTCATCAAAGTCATTGCGCTGGTGACCTTCCTGGCGGTCGGCGTCTACTACGTGGTGTTCGGAACCCCGATCGACGGACAGTCACCCGGGCTCAGTGTGATCACCGACAACGGCGGACTGATACCCAACGGCCTCCTGCCCGCCATCGTCGTCATCCAGGGTGTCGTGTTTGCGTACGCATCGATCGAGTTGGTGGGCACCGCAGCCGGGGAGACAGCCGATCCGGAGAAGGTCATACCCAAGGCAATCAACACGGTCATCGTTCGAATCCTGATCTTCTACGTGGGATCAGTTCTGCTGCTGTCGCTCCTGCTTCCGTATACCGCGTACCACGCAGGTGAAAGCCCGTTCGTCACCTTCTTCGGCGCGATCGATGTGCAGGGCGCCGGTGCCATCATGAACCTCGTCGTCCTCACCGCGGCGCTGTCGAGCCTCAACGCCGGTCTGTATTCGACCGGGCGCATCCTGCATTCGATGGCCGTAGCCGGGTCCGCTCCGAAGTTCGCGGCACGGATGAACAAGGCAGGAGTCCCCTACGGCGGCATCGCACTGACTGCGGTGGTGGCGCTGGCCGGCGTCGGGCTCAATGCCGCTGTGCCCGCCCAGGCCTTCGAGATCGTCTTGAACCTTGCAGCTCTCGGTATCATCAGCGCATGGGCCGTGATCATCCTCTGTCAGCTGAAGCTGTGGTCGCTCTCGCGCACAGGACAGATCGAGCGGCCGAAGTTCCGAATGCTCGGCGCGCCCTACACCGGCATCGCAACACTCGGATTTCTGCTGGCAGTGCTTGTTCTGATGGCGTTCGACAAGCCGGTCGGCACCTGGACCATCGCCTCGATCCTGATCATCGCGCCTCTTCTGGTGGGTGGTTGGTTCCTGTGCCGCAGTCGCATTCGTGCGCTGGCCGAAGAACGAGAGGTATGACAGCTTGTCTTACATTGCCCTGCTGACGACGGGCGGAACCATTGCCAGCATCCGCGACGAGAACGGCATCAGTCGGCCGGGTCCCGGTGGACTCGGACTCGATGTCGCGTCCGAGGTGAAGGTTCGCCACCTGATGTCCAAGGACAGTTCGACGTTCGACTTCGCCGACATGGGCCGCATTGCCGACGCCGTAGCCGAAGCACTCGTCGACGAGGCGTGTCAGGGCGTAGTCGTGCTGCACGGCACCGACACCATGGAGGAATCAGCGCTGCTCGTCGACCTGTTCCACGACGACCCTCGCCCGGTCGTGTTCACCGGTGCTCAGCGCACGTCCGACCACGACGCTCCGGACGGTCCCGTCAACGTGGCTGCCGCACTGGAACTGGTTCTCGACGACGCGAATCGAGGGAGCGGTGTTCTCGTCGTGTTCGGCGGACGGGTACTGCCCGCACGCGGTCTGTCGAAGTGGCACACAACCGATCTCGATGCGTTCGTCAGCTCGGCGGAACCCCGCGTGGTCGTTCCGAGAGTCGACATGGCGGGAGTGAGGGTCGACATCGTGGCCCTGTATCCGGGCGCCGATGCGGTGGCGATCGAGGCGTTCGTCGCGGCGGGTACCGACGGAATCATTCTGGAGGCAACAGGTTCCGGGAACACCAATGCGCAGGTCGTCGACGCCGTGAAGTCGTGCGGTGTCCCGGTGGTGGTTACGACGCGTGTGCCGGTCGGCCCAATCGAGCCCACGTACGGTGGTGGTGGAGGAGGGGCAGACCTCGTCGACGCCGGGGCGGTGTTCTCGCCGCTGCTGCGGGCGGGTCAAGCCCGGGTGTTGCTCGCTGTGCAGATCGCGTCGGGGAGATCGTAGGCAGCAGGCTACAGTTCCGTGTCGCCCCATCTCGCGACGGTGATCTCGTCACCGACGGTCACCGTGCCGCCGCGGATGACCGTGAACTTCGACCCGAACGCGACACCCTTCTGTCGTGCCGTGCGGTATGTCGCCAGCGTCGCCAACGGTTCCCGCCCGTCGCGGCGGCCGAGGCTCTGATCGACGGTGGTGACGGGGCACCGGATCGCAAGTTTGGTGTAGGTGAGCTCGGTGTCGCCGACCGTGATGTCGCGCACCAGGTCCTCGGTGTGCGGCGAATCCCAGCCGTCGACGACGATGTTCGGACGAAACCGATCCATCGGCAACGCAGTGTCCAGTCGTGCATTGAGCCCGTCCAAGGTGGACTTCGACAGAATGTGGACTGCCGAACTGTCCGCGAATCCGGCCGTCCCCCGCGCTATTCCGTCCGTGACGCGATGAGAGTCCTCGGGTACTGCGACGAGACGTGACTTCTCGCCGATCACCTCGCTCAGAAAGGATGCAACGTCATCGCCTTGATCTATGCCGCGGAACGGGCGGCCGAACATCGTGACCTCGGACGCCGAGGACGCCGTGTCGATGGGGCAGGTCACCGAGCCGACATCCGGGTGGAGGAGCGTCAATCTTTCGTCGTCGATCGTAGGGTGAATCAGGGCCAATACCGGATCGCGTCGTTGACTGCGGAAGGAACGATTTTCGTCGACGATCATGAATTCACGGTCGTGCTCGATACCGCGGAACGTCATGCGCGCGGACTGAAGCGAGTGGCCCGCACAGCCCTTGACCGGGTAGCAGACCAACTCGGATACCGTCGCATTCACAGCGACGAGGATACTGGGGTCATGACACGTGCTCTTCTGCTAGTCGATGTCCAGAACGATTTCACCGAAGGGGGTGCGCTCGGTGTCGTGGGTGGTGCCGAGGTCGCGCGGCGAATCAGCGGGCTTCTGGCAAGCGAAGGAGACGCGTACGACGTCATCGTCGCGTCACGGGATTGGCACGATGCCGACAGCCACAACGGTGGCCACTTCGCGACCGACGAGCCGCCCAACTTCACCTCCACCTGGCCCGTCCACTGCGTTGCGGGCACCACGGGTGCCGAGTACCACCCGGACCTGGCCCTCGGTTCGGTGGACGTACACGTGTTCAAAGGGCAGGGAAAGCCGTCGTATTCGGCGTTCGAAGGTTCGACGGACGACGGACTGCCACTTCGTGAGGTACTGGCGAGCAACGAGGTGACCCACATCGACATTGCCGGGATCGCCACCGACTACTGCGTCCGGGCGTCGGCGCTCGATGCGATCGCCGCCGGACTGAAGGTGCGAATCCTGACGGGCTTCGTCGCGGGGGTGGCGCCTGGGACATCGAACGCGGCCTTGAACGAACTGTCCGACGCTGGGGCAGAGCTCTCCTAGTCGGAGTCGATCGTCGTCGTGATCGAGGTGACCGACGGCGCAGCGGGGGTGCTGCCGAATCCGAAGGTCACCGGGGGAGTGACGGGCGTCAGGTGACCGAGGTCTTCGGCGCGCCACGACGCCTCGGCGGCGGTGATCTTGTGCTGCTGTCGCGCCCCGTAGTACTCGCGTCTGCCGTTGCCCGCGCTGCCACGGGTGCGCACGCCGCGCAGGACCACGCGGGCTATCGGGTCGGAGATACGGCAGAACCACGGTGCTGTCGACACCGTGTGCGGGACCAGATGAAGGAGTCGGCCGAGCACGGTCGGCCCGCCTGTCGTCACCGATACGCGAAGGTCGTCGGCGGCAAGTTCGACGTTGTAGCCGCACCGGGTGAACTCCACCGGAGTCAGGTAGACCTCGTCGAATGTGTAAGTCGCGGTCACGAATTCACGTACATCCTCGTTGGGAGCGAGCAAGAGTCGATGGCCGTCGGTGAATTGCACCATCACGTCGGTGAACTCGCCGAGCGGTGAGTTCGTCCAGTGCCCGATCACGATGCGCACACCCGAGTCGGTGCCTATCCCGAATATCTCGCCGTGAAACCGTGACCTTCCCATCACACCGACTGTAGCCACAGCAGCGGCCCGGTCGGTGCATGATGGTTTCCATGGCGTCTTTGCAACCCACGATCTTCGTCCTGTTCGGCGCGACCGGTGACCTCGCCAAGCGGATGGTCCTGCCGTCGTTCTATCAACTCCACGTCGAGGGCCTGCTGCCCGAGAAGTGGTTGCTCATCGGAAACGGTCGCCATGACACCCCGGACGACGAGTTCCGCGATCACGTCCACGGTGCGCTGAAGGAGTTCGGTTCCGACCTCGACGGCAAGGACTGGGACGAGTTCTCCCAGCGCGTCCGATTCGCGGGCAACGGCTTCACCGTCGACGATCCGGGCCAGCTTCCCGAGGTGGTGGAGGCCGGGCGCAGGGACATCGGTGACGACGCGCAGCTCGTGCACTACATCGCGCTGCCACCGAGCGCGTTCGAGGACTACACCGCGGCGCTCGGCGCGCATGGCCTGGCGCAGGGCGCACGTGTGGTCTACGAGAAGCCGTTCGGCACGTCGCAGGAGGCGTTCAAGCAGCTGGACAAGGCCGTGCACGCGGTGCTGGACGAGAAGCAGATCTACCGGATCGACCACTTCCTGGGCAAAGAGGCCACGCAGAATCTCCATGTTCTGCGGTTCGCCAACGGGATGATCGACGGAATCTGGAATTCCGACCACGTCGCGCAGGTGCAGATCGACGTGCCGGAAACCTTGAACATCGACGATCGAGCAGAGTTCTACGACAGCACCGGCGCCGTGTTGGACATGCTCGTCACGCATTTGTTCCAGGTCGCCGCGGAGATCGCGATGGAGCCTCCGGCGTCGTTGCGGGCCGACGACCTTCAGTCTGCGCGGGAGTCGGTCATCGGATGTTTCCGGCCGATCGACACGTCCGAGGTGGTCCTCGGGCAGTACGACGGATACCGGGACGTCGAGGGCGTCGCCGACGATTCGACGGTCGACACGTTCGTCGCCGCGAAGTTGTGGGTCGACACCGATCGCTGGCGCGGGGTGCCGTTCCTGCTGCGGACCGGAAAGATGTTGGGAGTCAGCGCACAACGAGTATCGCTCGTGTTCCGTCAGCCTGCGAGCAGTCCGCTGACCGATCTTCCGCACGACGGCGCGGTGCTGGCGTTCGATCTGTCCGGCAACGGTGCCATCGACATGGCGATGACGGTGAAGGAGCCGGGGCCGGATTTCGATCTGTCGGTTGGGCATCTGTCCCTGCCGCTGCCGGAGGTTCCGGACGCCGAGCCGCTGTCGCCGTATTCGCGGCTGATTCTCGATGTGCTGAACGGGGATCGCTCGTTGTTCACGAGACCGGACGGGCTGGCTCACGTGTGGGAGGTTGCGGCACCGCTGCTCGACAACCCGCCCGCGATCAAGCAGTACGCGGGCGGGTCCATGGGGCCGAAGGAGTCCGAGCAGCTCGCGTCGCCGTGCGGTTGGTTGGTGCGCTGAGCGGGATTACCAGCGCGCAGCGGCGGTGAAGATGTGCAACGGATCGACCGCGGCACGGATGTCGTCCAGACGGTCCTGGGTCGGGGCGTCCCACCCTGCACGGACCCGGTCTGCGGGCGTGCCGGTCGCGGCACCTGCCATGTTCATGAATGCGCCGCAGCTCCACGGCTCGAAGCGGTCCACGAAGCGCTCGAGGACTCCGGGCACGATGTCCGCGATCGGCGGGATCAGCATGCCGACCGCGAGCAGACTGAAGGCCGCAGCCCGTCCACCCACTGCATTCGGCAGGGCTGGTTCACGGCGCAGCGCGCCGCCCATCGCGCGCAGCTCGACCACGGCCACCGGCATCTCGGCGGCATCGAGGAGGATCTCGAGTCCGTCGTCGGTGAGCTCGTTCAACAAGATTCCGCGTTCCATGACCGGCATCGGGTCGGCGGGGTCCATGTGCACGGAGGCGATCGCCATGAACGGAATCTCGGAGACGGTGTCGAGGATCGGCACGGCCAGTCCGCGCATCGGCGCGAGCAACGCGTACCCGTCCTCGGAGCAGCTGACGTGCGTGAGCCGCAGATGCAACACGGTGCGGCCTCGGAGTGGTTCGGGCAGCTCGGGGGTAGGCGGAAGATGCAGGATGGCTACCGAGGTCGACACCGACTCGGGAAGCGTCGGGACCCACAGACGCCAGGCTCGGAGGACCGCACGGGCGTCCGCGATGTCGTAGAAGATGCCCCCGCCGAGCACCGTCTGGATCGGAAACAGGTCGACCACGATCTCGGTGACGATTCCGAACGCCGCGCCACCGCCGCGTAACGCCCAGAACAAGTCGGTGTTCTGGTGTTCGTCGGCGCGACGTACGACGCCGTCGGCGGTCACGACCTCGAGGCTGCGGACGTGGTCGGCGGCGAACCCGTAGGTTCGCCCGATCGGGCTCAGCCCGCCGCCGAGGGTATATCCGACGGCGCCGACAGCAGTCGCCGAGCCTGCCAGAGCGGCGAGTCCATAGGGTGCCGCAGCGTCGAGCACCTGCTGCCACACGACGCCGGCGCCGATCGTGGCTGTCCGCCCGTGGTGGTCGAGGGCTAGCGTCGTCAATGCGCGTGTGCAGATCAGAACGGCGTCAGGACCTGCGGCAATCGCGCCGTGGCCGGTGCATTTGACCGCAATCTTCAGGCCCGCTGCGGCCGCAACGCGCACGGCTGCGGCGACATCGGCGGCGTCCGCGGCCACCACGACGGCTGCGGGACGATGCTCGACTGCAACGTTGAATCCGGTGACCTCGACGATGTACTCGGCGGATCCCGGCGCCAGGACGGCTCCGCGGGTGGCGGCGTCGAGGTCCGTCAGCAGTGTGGTGCTCTCGGTGGTGGTCATCAAAGTAGTCCTCGTGTGGTCGGTGGCGTGTCGATGAAACAAGACCATCCGCCGATTGGAGTTCACTTGGAGAACTCTTGCAGCCGCTAGGCGCCGTCGACCCAACCCGGATCCGCCAGTACTTCCCGGGTGAAGGCGATGAGCTCATGCGCCGCCGCAGCGTGCTCTGCTGCGGAGTCGAGACCGAGCGCCGCTGCGGTGGCGGCGAGGGCGGCGTCGACGGGTCCGCAGTACAGAGATCCGCTGTCGACTCCCGCGAATGTGCCGGTGTAGGGCAGCAACTCGTCGTAGCACTGTCTGCACACGTCGATATCGCCCAGCGCGGCCGCGGCGTGTGCGCGCAGCGCAGTCATCCCTCGCCAGTAGTAGTCGCGTTGGTACGGCTCTGTCTCCACCCAGATCTCGCGTGCCCGGTCGAGGTCCCCGGTTCGGGCGAGCGCGAGTACCCACGCATTGCGGACGCGGACCGGGAGGTCACGGTCCAACGCCGGCAGATCTCGCAGTATCTCGTCGTAGTCATCTGTCGCAATCGCGGTGGCCAAGCGGCCGATGTGTCGTATCTCGAACCCGTTCGAGGACCCCTGCTCGTCCATGTAGGTTGCGACGGCGTCGTACCTGGCCCGAGCGGATTCGAATCGGCCCGCGAGCACGTCGACGAGCCCGCCGAAGATGCTCAGCACTCCGAGCAGCTGAGTCAGCTCTGTGCCGCTCGCGAAGCGCACAGCTTCCTTGACGTGGGCGCGGGCACCGAGAAGATCGACGACGGAGTTGCACGCCAGAAACAGTTGGAAGTGAGCGAGGGCCTGATAGTCGGCGAATCCGTGTTCGGTCGCCACGGACAGCAGCTGACGGGCTCGCAGGACTCGATCATCGTCGTGATCCGGCCCGAATGCGATGTAGCCGAAAGCGTTGAGCGCCATGCACAGTACTTCCGGATCGTCGATCGTCTCGGCGAGAGCGACAGCCTCGCTCGCTTGTGCACTCGCTGTCGTCGAATCGAGACCCTCCACTTCGAAGACCGAGGTCACCAGCAGGAGGGCACGATCCCGTGCGGTCGCCTCGGGATCGGCCAGCAGATCACGAAGCGGTGCGAGCACCCGTTCGTCCGCGACCCCGCCGCGGATGTGCCAGATCACCGGCGCTCGCCACGACGTCACCGCGTCGAGGAGCGCACGCCGATCACCGAGGCGCACGGCGATATCGATCGCCTCGGCGCGGCGCGCCCGGGCCTCGACGGTGTTGGCCGCGCGTGCCAGCGATGCGACGAGAGGGATCAGGAGCTCGAGTCGTTCGGTGCCGGTGTCGCCCGGCGCCAGGTCGAGCGTGTTCACCGCAGAAAGCCACAGTGCCAGAGCATCCTTGTGTGATCCGTAGGCTTCGGCATGACGGGCCGCGGCAACGATGACGCGGGCGTACGCTCGTGCCGTCGTCGGTGTTGCGCCGAGTGCTGCGTGGTGGGCATGCGCGGCCAGGTCGTCGGGCAGGCGCTGGTGGAGGACCTCGTACGCATGGGCGTGGGCCCGACGTCGGCGCAGATGAGGGAGATCGAAATACAGAGTGTCGCGGACCAGCGCATGGGTGAAGTGCACGCGGTCGGTCGCCGGTTCCGTCAGCAACCCCGCCAGCACGGCAGGTTCGAGATCGTCGAGCAACTGATCCTCGTCGCTGTTCGTCATCACCAGCAACGTGTCCAGGTCGGACCCGCGACCTAGAACCGACAGTCGTCGCAGTGTGGACAGCGTACGTTCCGGGAGCCGAGAGAATCTGCGGCGCAACACATCGCCGATTCCGGTCGGAACCGCCTCTTGTGCGGCACGAGTTCCTTCGGATGCGATGAGGCGAGCCAGCTCGCGAACGAAGAGAGGGTTGCCACCGGTTCGTTCCTCGAGGAGATCGAGAGTTGCACCAGTGATCCGATCGAGTCCGAAACTGTGTGCGACAGCGGCTATGTGGTCCCGGCCGAGTCCTTCGAGTTCGAGCCGCGACGCGGGCACGTCGACCAACGTCGCCCACGCGGACATCAGATCCTCGGTGATCTCCGAGCGGCGATAGGTCGCGACGACGAACAGACGTTCGGTGCGCGCTCGGGAGGCGAGCTGCCGAAGAATCGACACAGTGAGTGCGTCGGCTCGGTGGATATCGTCGAGCACGATCGCAGTCGGTGTCAGTCGTGCAACGGATTCGAGGTAGTCGGCAACCCACTTGCCCAGCCAGAACGGCTGCACCGCACCGAGGACGGGTTGATCGTCGTCGGGCAGGATCGGCGCCAGCCGTTCACGCATGGCCGCGTCCATGCCCGCGGTCGCGGACAGTTCCGTCAGGACCTCCGACCACGCCCATGCTGGTGGTGCGCCGTCGATCTCCAAGGATCGACCCCACGCGACGTTCCATCCGCGTTCGACGAGTGATGCGGTGAGCATCGTGGCGAGCGTGCTCTTTCCGTCTCCAGCTTCGCCGCCGATCCACGCCAGACGCAGGCCCGATGTGGAGGCGGCCTCGGCATCGGCGAGTAGCTTCCGGAGTTCCTCGGGCCTGCCGTTTCCGGTTGGTGCCGCGGCGACAACAGTGGAGGGTGCGCGAGGTTTCGGTGGTGCCGCAACGATTGTCGTCGGAACCGTGTGGGCGAGAATATCGGATTCCAGGGTCCGTAGCGCCGGGCTCGGATCGACACCCATCTCGTCGGCGAGATAGTCGCGGGAGCGGCGCAACACGCTCAGCGCGTCGGCCTGCCTTCCGCTGTAGTAGAGGGCCGTGGCCAACAGTCGTACCGACTCCTCGCGGTCGGGTGCCTCGCGGACGACGGCCTCGAGGTCGGCACTGGCCGCCGCGAATCGTCCGGCTCGCATGAGATTCTCGGCATGTCGATCCACCGCGCCTCGGCGCAGGTGCTCGAGCCGAATGATCTCGATTTTGGCCCATGAGCTGTCGGCGACTTCGCTGTACGGGCCATCGACCCAGAGCTGAATCGCGGACTCGTCGGCGCCGGTGTCGAGAAGGTGTTCGAAGTTCCAGACGTCGACGGACTCGTCGGGCAGATTCAATGCATATCCGGGAGGCGCGCTGACCAGTACGGACGCCGGTGTGCGCGGCGGCCGGTTCGGTTCCAGCGCGCGACGGAGATTCGACACGTGCACCTGCAGCGCACCGAGCGCGCGCGGTGGCGGATCGCCGGCCCACAGATCCTCGATCAGTAGGTCGGTGCTCACCACCCTGGGTCCCGCCGCGACCAGCCTCGCCAGAACTGCGCGCTGGCCGCGACTACCGAGGTTGACGCGCTGGCCGTCGATCTGGGCGCGTGTGCTCCCGAATACGTTGATCGACACCGACGGGCTGGTCATGGTGGACGTGAGGGTATCGAATCCAGCTCACGTCCGCCCGGTCGACCGGTTCCCCGCAGGGTTTGCTCAGCGCAGGGGCATCAGCATCCAGGCAGCGAGGTAGACGAGTGCCAGCGTGCCGCCCGTGACGAAGACGCCGATGACGGTGAGGACTCGGACGAGGTTCGGGTCGATCCCGAAGTACTCGCCTACGCCGCCGCAGACACCGGCGATCATCTTCTGCTTGTCGGAGCGTACGAATTCTTTGGGAGGGTTCGTGTATGTCATGGGAAGAAGTCTGCGCGTCGCATGGGATCCGGCACATCGGGAAGATCCCCTATCTTCGACCCTGAGGTTTCCGAAGTGCCGCGAGCACTCGAGCGTCTGGCGTTCACCGAACCGTCACCGTTTCGTTCCCGCTCACAGCTAGCTTTTCGCACTATGACTCTAGATTTCAGCGCGATCGGCGATATCGCCACTGCCGTCGACCTTGCGGACACCTCCGGATTCACCGTCGACGACAACGACGACGACGATCCCATCCTGCTGACCGCTCCCGACGGACGAGTCGTCGATACCTGGCGCGAAGACTATCCCTACGAAGAGCGGATGACGCGCGCAGAGTACGACATGGAGAAGCGGCTGCTGCAGATCGAGCTGCTCAAACTCCAGATGTGGATCAAGGACACCGGCCGACGCCACGTGATGGTGTTCGAAGGGCGCGACGCTGCGGGCAAGGGCGGAACGATCAAGCGCTTCATGGAGCACATGAATCCGCGCGGAGCTCGCGTCGTAGCCCTGGAGAAGCCGTCGGCTCGTGAATCCACGGAGTGGTATTTCCAGCGCTACATCCAGCACCTGCCCGCTGCCGGCGAGATCGTGATGTTCGACCGCTCCTGGTACAACCGCGCAGGCGTAGAACGTGTCATGGGGTTCTGCGACGAGGACCAGCACGCGCGGTTCGTCCGTCAGGCACCCCTGTTCGAGCAGATGCTTGTCGACGACGGCGTGAGTCTCACCAAGTTCTGGTTCTCGGTGTCCCAGCTCGAGCAGCGGACGAGGTTCGCGATCCGCCAGGTCGATCCGGTTCGGCAATGGAAGCTCTCGCCGATGGACTTGGCCTCCCTCGACAAGTGGGACGCGTACACAGCGGCGAAGGAGGAGAGCTTCCGAGCTACCGACACCGACGTCGCTCCGTGGACGATCGTCAAGAGCAACGACAAGAAGCGCGCCCGAATCAACGCGATGCGGTTCATTCTCAACAAATACGACTACGCGAACAAGGACCCTGAAATCGTCGGAGAAACCGACCCTTTGCTCGTCGGGCGAGCCCGCGACGTGATCGGCGAGTGATTCGCGCATTCCTCGTGAGTATTGGAGCGGCAATCCCGCGAAGCTTTAACCAGGGCCGATACCTGTATTAGCATGGGCGTCGCGTCCTGCGCCCATTAATGAGGTAAAAACGTATATGAGTCGTGATCGATCGGCTCGTTTCCAATACGAGGAGTGCTCATGGGTTCTGCAGAAATTTTCATCAACGACATCATCAGCGGCGTGTACGACGGCGTCATCGATGTCATCTCCGGCCGGATCGTCGACCTGCTGTTCTCGGGCAGCGCAGCCTGATTTGGTAGACCATACGCGGCGTCGGGGGCCGCGGTGGTCGAAAATTACTACCTGAAACAAGTTTCCGGTTTATCAACGAATTACATGCATATGGACTTTTATCGTCAATTCGTAGTCAATTCGCCGGTGGATTGGTACTAATACATCGGGCAGCGGGAGTTACCGAAAATTCGCTGGCCAGGTACCCCACCTCGAATTGAAGGAGTTTCACAGATGTCCATCAAGCCCACGAACAAGATCGAACTCTCAGACCTCCTCAGCCTCCTCACACTGCTGTCGGGCAGCTCCGACTCGGGTTCGAGCGAGACGAGTGCCTCGGCTTCCTTGTTCTGAGCCTGTAGCTCGAACAACCTCTTCGACGAACGCCGATCGAGACCGCTACCCGGTCTCGGTCGGCGTTCATCGTATGCAAGTGTTGCCACGTGCAGACCGTGCCGATCCAGATGCCCGACGGCTCGACCGTCCCGGTGAATCTGTTCGAATCCTCAGAGCCACGTTCCGACTTGCCGGTGATCGTCGTTCTGCCCGGTCTCGGCATTCCAAGTGGCTACTACGTTCTCTTCGCCCAGGCGCTGACCGAGCGCGGATTCCACGTGGCCACCGCGGACCTCAGAGGGCAGGGAGACAGCCGGCCCAAGCCGAGCGGGGCGAGCAAGTACGGGTATCAGGAACTGGTTTCGGTCGACTTCCCGGCCATTTTCGAAGTGGTCAGGGAACGGTTTCCCGACGCCACCCCCTACGCTCTCGGCCACAGCATGGGCGGCCAGCTGGCATCGCTGTATGCCGCCCGCATTCGCGGTCGCCTCGGCGGTCTGATCCTCGTCGCCTCCGGTTCGCCGTACCACCGCGGTTTCGGTGTCGCGCGCGGTGCGTCGCTGTTCGTCGGCGCCGCCGCAATGTCGTTGACCAGTAGTATCGCCGGCTTCTGGCCCGGTGACCGTATCGACATCGGCGGCTTCGGTCGCCAGTCGAAAGTGCTGATCGACGACTGGTCCCGCTTCGCCCGCTCAGGCAAGATCGAACCGGCGGGGGCGGACATCGACTACGAGGAACGCATCGCGCGGCTGACCTTGCCGATCCTCGCTGTCACGCTTGCCGGCGACGATCTCGCACCCCGCAGCTCGATGACGAATCTACTGGCCAAGTTCCCGAAGGCGGACATCACCACGCGACACCTGGAGTCGCCTCGGGGTCACAACGAGTGGATCAGGCAGTCGTCGACGGTTGTCGACGAGATCGAGGCGTGGTTCGCTCGGTGACTCCTGGGCGCGTCAACGACCTCCACAGAAACTGGTAGGCCAGCGCCGTCTTGAAGGCCAACTGCGCGTTGTCGGCGGCTCCGCCGTGTCCACCTTCGATGTTCTCGAAGTAGCTGACGTCCTGCCCGACTTCTTCGAGCCTGGCCGCCATCTTGCGGGCGTGACCGGGGTGCACTCGGTCGTCACGCGTGGAGGTAGCGATGAGAATCGGTGGGTACTGTCTCTCGCTCGCGGGGACGACGTTCTGATACGGCGAGTACTCGGAGATGAACTTCCACTCTTCGGGGTCCTCCGGGTCGCCGTACTCCGCGACCCACGACGCCCCGGCCAGCAGCAGGTGGTAGCGCTTCATGTCCAGAAGGGGCACCTGGCAGACGAGTGCCCCGAACAGCTCGGGGTACTTCGTCACCATGATCCCCATCAGCAGGCCGCCGTTGCTACCCCCTTGCGCGCCCAACTGCTCGGGCGTCGTGATCCCGCGGTCGACGAGGTCACGCGCGACGGCAGCGAAGTCCTCGTGCACCCGGTGTCGTCCGGCGCGCAGAACCTGGGTGTGCCAGTCCGGCCCGTACTCACCGCCACCGCGGATGTTCGCCACCACGTAGGTCCCGCCGCGTTCCAGCCACGCGAGCCCGATCGAACCGCTGTACGACGGCGTCATCGAGATCTCGAATCCGCCGTAGCCGTACAGCAACGTCGGGCCTGGCTCGGCATCTTCTGTGCGCACGACGAAGTAGGGGACCTCGGTGCCGTCCTCGGACACCGCAAAGTACTGGGCGACGGACATACCCTGGGTGTCGAAGAACGAGGGTGCCTGTTTCAGGATTTCGAGCTCGGCGCCGACCGTGCCGAACAGCAGCGTGGCGGGGGTCAGGTAGCCACTCGACGACAGGAAGAACTCGTCGCCGTTCTCCTCCGGATCGGTTCCGACGATCTCGGTGGAGGTCAAGCCCGGAAGCCCGGTGAGGGCTTCGTCTTTCCAGCCGTCGGCGCGCGGGGTGAGGACGCGCATCTCGGTCTTCACATCGACGAGGGTGACGAGCAAGAGGTGGTTCGCGGTCCAGGCGTACTGGTGTAACGAGCGATGGGCATCAGGGGTGAACAGCACCGTGATGTTTCGCTCGCCCGCCAGGAATGCGTCGAAATCGGTGGCGAGCAGTGCACCGGACGGATACGTCACGTCGCCGATCGTCCACTCGGTCATCGTGCGTACCAGCAGCCACTGCTTGTGGACCGAGGTCGTCGCGTCGGTGGGGGTCTCGACGAGTGTCAACGCGTCGCCATCGAGCAGGTAGAACTCGGCGTTGTAGAAGTCGGTTGCTCGTTGGACGAAGTCGCGTTCGAAGCCGGGAGTTCTGTCGTGCCACGCCGAGATCGAGATGTCGCTCGCTTCGCCCTCGTACACGACGGTCGCTTCGGCGAGCGGTGTGCCACGCGACCACCGCTTCGCGATCCGTGGGTAGCCGGAATCGGTCAGCGAACCATCACCGAAATCGGTTCCGACGTAGACGGAGTCGGAATCGATGTAACCGATATCGGTCTTGGCCTCGTCGACATGGAAGCCGCCGTCGAGCGGATCTCGGAACGACCGGGTCTGCAGATCGAACTCGCGTACGACGGTGGCGTCGGCTCCACCACGCGACATGGTCACCAAGGCGATGTTCTGCGCGGGGCGTAGTACCTGTGCGCCGCTCCACACCCAGTTCTCGCCCTCGGCTTCGGCGACGGCGTCGAGATCGAGCAGTATGTCCCATGCGGGTGAGGCCTTGCGGTACTCGTCCATCGTCGTCCGGCGCCACAGCCCACGCACATGGGTGGCGTCGCGCCAGAAGTTGTAGAGGTATTCACCTCGACGCCGCGAGTACGGAATTCGCGCATCCGTGTCGAGGACCTCCAGGATGCGCGATTCGACGGCGTCGAATTCGTCCCCGGCGAAGGCCTCCGTGGTGGCCGCATTTCGACTGCGGACCCAGTCGAGGGCCGTGTCGTCGGTGACCTGTTCGAGCCACAGATAGGGATCGCCGGAAATACTCATGCATTCTTTCTACTGCACGAGCTCGCGGGTACTGTCCCGAAGGATGACCGGCCATGCGCTGACGCTCGTACTCGTAGGGCTCGTGGTCATGGTGTGGCCGTGGTCGGTTCTACCCGCATTTCTCCTCGCAGCGACCGAGCGGGGCGCAGCGAAGTCGGCTGCGTACGCGGCCGGGTACGTCACGGCGCTCGCGGTCGTCATGGTCCTCGCCGCAACGTTGTTGCCGCCGGGGCCGCGCGCGAAATCGACCGGGCATCTCGTCGCGTGGATCGAACTCGTGATCGGGATCGCGCTTGCGTTGTTCGTCCTGGTCTTGTGGATCAGGCAACGCAGGCGGGAGGAAGTGACGCCCAAATGGCTTCGTGGGCTCGACCGCATCGGGTTCGTGGCGGCCTTCGTGCTGGGATTGTGGGTGCCGAACTACATGCTGGTCACCGTTGCGGTGGCCGAGCTGACCTTGCTGGAACTGCACGGTGTCGAAGCCGTCCTGGTGGCGGTGGTGTGGGTGGGCGTTGCCACGCTGGGAGTGGCGACACCGCTGCTGGTTCTGGCACGATCGGGTGCCGAAGCGGCGGCAGTGCAACAGTCCTGGCGAACCTGGCTGGTGACGCACAGTTCGGCGATCATCTACGTTGTTCTCGGATTGGTGTCGGTGGTACTCGTCGTCAAGGGGGGAAGCGCGATATGAACCTGTGGGAACAACATGTCTGTCTGCCGCTGATCCAGACGGCCGACGTCGCGGAGCTGGCGAGGTTCCCGCTGGGGAGCTACGTGTCCGTCAACGTCGGGTATTCGCCTCACTCGAAGTCCGACTCCACGGAACTGTGCGACGATTTTCGTCGGAAAGCTCGTGCGGACACTCGATTTCGGATGGTCGAGCACGGTGAGGCCGAGGGCATGATCACGCTCGCTTTCGATCTGGAGGATTCCGGTCCGATCGAAGGCGACCTCGACAACGTCCGTCACTTCTACGGCCTCGGCGTCAGGTCGATGCTGCCCACGTACAACTGCGCCAACGCGGCAGGATCCGGCTGCCTCGATGTCGACGACACCGGCCTGACGTCGTACGGCCGCGATCTGGTGCAGGAGATGAACCGCACCGGAATGCTCGTCGACGGTTCGCATTGCTCCATCCGCACCGGTCTCGACATCGCATCGACGACCGAGCGGCCGATGATCTACAGCCATTCGAATTTTGCTGCGCTGTGGCGACATCCGCGAAACATCACCGACGAACAAGCCCTCGAATGCGCGAGGACGGGGGGAGTCGTCGGCATCAACGGCGTTGGAATCTTCCTCGGCGCGAACGGCCCGAACGAGGCGCTTCGTCGAGTGCAGGCGATGGCCGACCACATCGAGTACGGCGCGGAGCTGCTCGGGATCGAACACATCGGGATCGGCTCCGACTACTCGTTCGACGCCGAGGATTTCAACACCGAACTCGCGGCGAATCCCGAGGCGTTTTCCGACGAGTACACCCGCTACGGTCCGCTGCAGTGGGTCCCGCCCGAGGATGTCGTCACACTGCCGTCGGTGCTGCGTGAGCGAGGGTTCGACGAGGCCGCTGTTGCGGCTGTATACGGCGGGAACTTCCGACGCGTCGCGGCAGCTACCAGCGAGTAACTGGACCGTCTCGAGACAGGGATTCAGGACGGGACTATCCTGGTGAATCGTGACCTCACACTATGACGTCGTTGTCCTCGGAGCCGGTCCCGGTGGGTACGTCGCTGCTATCCGTGCGGCACAACTCGGACTGAGCACTGCCATCATCGAGAAGAAGTATTGGGGCGGTGTCTGCCTGAACGTCGGCTGCATCCCCTCGAAGGCACTTCTCCGAAACGCCGAGCTGGCGCACCTCTTCACCAAGGAAGCGAAGCTGTTCGGTATTTCCGGTGAAGCATCCTTCGACTTCGGTGCGGCTTTCGATCGCAGCCGCAAGGTTGCGGATGGCCGCGTCAAGGGAATCCACTTCTTGATGAAGAAGAACAAGATCCCCGAGTACGACGGCAAGGGCACGTTCACCGACGCCAACACCATCGAGGTGGAGCTCACCAAGGGCGGCACCGAGACGCTCACGTTCGACAACGCGATCATCGCGACCGGCAGCACCACCAAGCTGTTGCCCGGTACCGAACTGAGCAAGAACGTCGTCACGTACGAAGAGCAGATCATGACGAAGGATCTGCCGGGTTCGATCCTGATCGTCGGCGCAGGTGCCATCGGTATGGAGTTCGGCTACGTCCTCAAGAACTACGGAGTCGACGTCACCATCGTCGAGTTCCTCGATCGCGCGCTGCCCAACGAGGACGCCGACGTCTCGAAGGAAATCGAGAAGCAGTACAAGAAGCTGGGCGTCAAGATCATGACCGGCGCTGCCGTTCAGAGTATCGACGACGACGGCTCCAAGGTCACGGTCGCGATCAAGAACAACAAGTCGGGCGAGACCGAGACGGTCACCGTCGACAAGGTGATGCAGTCCGTCGGCTTCGCCCCCCGCGTCGAGGGCTTCGGCCTCGAGAAGACCGGCGTCGAGCTCACCGATCGCGGCGCCATCGGCATCACCAACACGATGCAGACCAACGTCCCGCACATCTACGCCATCGGCGACGTCACGGCCAAGCTCCAGCTCGCCCATGTCGCCGAGGCTCAGGGTGTCGTCGCGGCCGAAACCATCGGCGGCGCGGAGACTCTGCCGATCGACGACTACCGCATGATGCCTCGTGCGACGTTCTGTCAGCCGCAGGTCGCCAGCTTCGGACTCACCGAGCAACAGGCGAAAGACGAAGGCCGCGAGATCAAGGTCGCGAACTTCCCGTTCGCCGCCAACGGCAAGGCACACGGACTCGGCGACGCCACCGGCTTCGTCAAGCTGATCGCCGACGCCCAGTACGGTGAGCTCATCGGTGGCCATCTCATCGGACCCGACGTCTCCGAGTTGCTCCCGGAACTGACGCTCGCCCAGAAGTGGGACCTGACTGTCAACGAGTTGGCGCGAAACGTCCACACCCACCCGACGCTGTCGGAGGCTCTGCAGGAAGCCATCCACGGCCTCGCAGGGCACATGATCAACTTCTGATCTTTCAGATCGTTCGGCGGCGGCGACCACTTCGGTGGTCGCCGCCGTTGTCGTAGGTGCGCCGCGATCCTTCTGAGTCTCGCTCGGCAAATCTTGTGAATAGTCATAATCGCTTCGCCGCCCAAACTGACCTGGCGTTTCTTCAATGCTGGTACTTTTCGCATGCCGCATCAGGGGGAGTGCTCAGGGGGTGAGTGGATTGGGATCGTCGACGGGGTTGACGCGTGTCTCGAGTGGGTTCGCCGGAGGCCTTCGTGCGTTCGGGCAGACACTCGAATTGGGCGCGGCGGCCCTGATCCATCTCGTCCGCGACATCCTCTCGCTTCGCCATCCGTGGCGAGACACCGTCGAGCAAGCCTGGTTCGTCGTCACCGTCACCGTCGTTCCTGCAGTCCTGGTGTCGATTCCGTTCGGCATCATCGTGTCCGTCCAAGTCGGAAGCCTGACGGACCAAATCGGAGCGACGTCGATCGCCGGTGCCGCAGGTGGTCTCGGGGTGATCCGGCAGGGCGCGCCTATAGTTGCGGCCCTGTTGCTGGGCGGTGCAGCGGGAGCTGCCGTTGCCGCGGACCTCGGGGCGCGCACGATCAGGGAAGAGATCGATGCGATGCGCACCATGGGGATCGATCCGGTACGGCGACTTGTCGTTCCGCGGCTGGCGGCATTCATCGTGATCGCGCCGCTTCTGTGCATCCTCATCATTTTCATGGGACTCGCCGCCGGCTACGCCATCAATATCGGCTTCCAGAGCGGAACACCGGGCAGCTACATCAGCTCGTTCGCCTCGTTCGCGTCGGTCGGCGACTTGATGGTCGCGCTGGTGAAGGCCGAGATATTCGGCATCATCGTCGTAGTCGTCGCGTGCGACAGGGGACTGAACGCTATGCACGGGCCGCGAGGGGTTGCCAACGCGGTCAACGCGGCGGTAGTGCTGGGAGTGGTGTCTGCGTTTGCGGTCAACGTCGTCATCACCCAGTTGGTGGCCATGTTCATGCCGCAGAGGCTGGGCTGAGATGGCCATACCGTCGACCTACACGGTTCATGGCACCGCCGGACTGACACGAGTCCTTCGTCGGGTCGGTCGAATACCGGGCAATGCACTCGAGATGCTCGGCCACCAGATCACGTTCTGTTTCAAAGTCCTCGTTGCGATCCCGCACACCGTTCGGTCCTACCAGCGACAGATGCTGCTGATCCTGAGCGACATCACTTGGGGCAATGGCAAGTTGATCGTCGGCGGCGGCACCGTGTCCGTTCTGGTCGTCTTGGGTGTCGCCGTGGGCGCATCCGTCGGCATCGAAGGATTCAACACCCTGGGCATGGTCGGGATGGAACCGCTCACCGGCTTCGTGTCGGCCTACGCCAGTACCCGGGAACTTGCCCCGATGATCGCGGCGATCGGATTCGCGACTCAAGCCGGATGTCGAATGACGGCCGAGATCGGTGCAATGCGCATCTCCGAGGAGATCGACGCTCTGGAGGCCCAGGGGATTCAGTCGATTCCGTTCGTCGTCACCACTCGGGTCGTCGCAGGGGTCGTCACCATAGTGCCGCTCTATCTGTTGACCTTGATTCTGAGCTACGTCTCGTGCGCAGTGGTCGTACGCATCGTCGGCGGACAATCGTCGGGAACGTACGACCACTACTTCAGCGCATTCCTTCAACCCGTCGACGTGCTCTACTCGCTGTTCAAGGCCGCCGTTTTCGTGGTCACCGTCATCATCATCCACGGGTATCAGGGCTACTACGCGACAGGCGGACCCGAGGGGGTCGGTCGTGCTTCCGGTCGCGCTGTCCGAGCCAGCCTGGTCGCGGTGGTCGTGTTGGACACGGTCATGACGTTGGTGCTGTGGGGATTCGACTCGGGGATAAGGATTTCAGGGTAAGCGATGGCCGTGTTCGATGATCTGACCGGGCGTTCGGCCGGTCGCGGAACGCTCCGCCTGCGCGGTGTTGCGGTCGCTGCTGTCGCCGTCGTGCTCGCCTGCACTCTGACAGCGTATGCACGCGGAGTGTTCGAACCGACTTTCGACCTGACCATCGATGCCGCGTCGGTCGGGGACGGACTGACTCCTGGCGCCGAGGTCAAGTTTCGGGGGGTGTCGATCGGATCGGTAGTGCGGATCGAGACCGTCGGATTCGGACGGCAGCACATCGACCTGGAGCTCGATCCGAGTCAATCGCGAGAACTCACCGACACCATGCAAGCCCAGTTTTCGTCGTCGAACGTCTTCGGTTCCACTGCAGTCGAATTGGTTTCGGATGGAAGTGGTCATCCGCTGTCGCAGAACTCCACTGTGACGATCTCGGATGACAATCGTGGAGCGACTGTGACCGGGGTGTTCCGGCGTGTCGCAGATCTGACCGAAGTCCTCGATTCGGACCAGGTGCAGAACTTGCTGGATGTACTTGCGGACACCTCGGTCGACGTGAGCCGAAACTTGAAGCCGTACTTCGATACTGCCCAGTTGCTCACCGAGCACCAGATCGATCCGTTGGCCTGGAAGTTGCATCGTGGTGCCGAGATCGGGGAGGGATTGAACAATCTGGTTCCGCCTGTGCTCGATCTCGTGATCGACATCTTGGACAAGAGCGCGTACGTCGAAGCGCAGACCGATCGGACGAGAACGTTGAACGCGATCAATGGGCTCAGCGACCAGCTGCTGATACCCATCGGAGATCTGCTGAAAACCGGCAACCCCCACCTCACGAAACTGCTGTCGACGGTTCTGGATCTCCTGGTTCCGATCACCGCTTCGCTCGGCACCCTGGCTCCGAGCTACGACAGGGTTCCCGAGGTGATCGACGGGATCGCCGACGCTTTTCCTCTGGTCGAGGGCAAGCCGCAGCTCCAGCTCGATCTGATCGTCCGGACGATGCCCAATCTCGCGGGCGCGGTGGCGTCGTACGAGGAGGCTCCACGATGATCAAAGTTGCAGCGCCACTTGCCAAACTGCTCGCCTTCGTCGTCGTCACCGCGGTATGTGCGGTGATCATCGTCGCCGCACTGCGCACGCCGATAGCGGGGGCCACATCGACATACGCCGCCGATTTCGAGGACGCGTCCGGCTTGTACGTCGGTGACGATGTACGCATGTCCGGGGTGCAGATCGGCAAGGTCTCCTCGGTCGAGCTCGACGGTGGTCTCGCGCGGGTCGAGTTCAGCGTCGAGAATTCCAGGCCGGTGTTCGTGAGCACGCAGGCGGCGGTTCGCTACCAGAACCTACTCGGCCAGCGCTATCTCGAACTGGTACAGACGGATCGCGATCCCGGCGCGGTCATGTCAGCGGGAGCTACCATCGCACGCGAGCAGACGATCCCGTCGTTCGACATTTCGGCGTTGTTCAACGGATTCAAACCGATTTTCGACACGCTCGACGCGGCTCAGCTCAATCAGTTCGCCGAGAACGTGTTGCGCATGGTCCAGGGCGACGGTAGTGGGCTGGGTCCCGTGCTGCGGGACGTCGACCGCATCACGCAGTTCGCCGTGCAACGCGAAGCCATCATCGGGCTTCTGATCGACAACCTCGGGCAAATTTCGGGGACGATCGGTGGAAAGTCGGCCGCGGTCGCCGATCTCATCGAGGAACTGACCGGGCTGGTATCGCGACTGAGCACCGAGATGACCGGAGTGCTGGGCGCGCTGGATCAGGCGAACTACGGGTTGGGGCCGTTGGTCGGGCTGGCGGAAGGACTTCGCGACGCGTACGACGAGGGATACATGTCCATCGATGGTTTGCTGAGACGCCTGTTACCGCAGACGGAACAGGTCACCGAGATTCTGGCGTTGACGCCGGGGCTTCTCACCGGACTCAATCGGAGCATTCCGACTTCGGCGGCGCAGACGTACTCGTGCAGTCGAGGACAGCAGGACATCCCGGGCATCGGACTCGTCGTTCTCGGTGGGCAGAAGTTGGTGCTGTGCCGATGAAACGCAGAGGGGTACGTGACGAGCAGTCCGAGAACAAGACTCATCTCTTCTGGGGGTCCGTCGGCGTCGCGGTGGCCACCGTCCTGATGCTGGTAGCAGGTGCGGTCTACGCGATGCCGTTCGGGGAGCGCACCTACACGGCCAACTTCGCCACCGCCGCTGGTGTGAAACCCGGTGACGAGATCAGAGTGGCGGGAATTCCAGTCGGATCGGTCCGATCGGTCGCGCTGGCAGGGGATCACGTCGACATCGAATTCGGTGTCAGCCGCGAAGTCTTCGTCGGCGATGCCTCGACGCTGACGGTGAAACTGCTGACGCCGATCGGCGGTCACTACATCCTCCTGAGTTCGATCGGGAACGAAGAACTCGGCTCGGCGGAGATTCCGCTCGAGCACACCGAGGTCCCTTTCGAACTCGCAGACGTCATCGAGACCTCGACGCCTCTCGTCCGCGACATCGATGGCACTACTTTGCGAGAAACCGTTGCCGAACTCGACACTGCTCTCGGGACTCAGCCGGAATCGACGCGGGCGATCGTCGACAACCTTTCGTCGTTGACGGACGTGATCGCGCAACGCACCGAACAGCTCGAACAAGGGCTTGTCGTGTCCGACGAATATGTCGGTGCGCTGTCGGACGACCGTGTGATGCTCACCGAGCTGGTCCGCCAACTCGGCACTCTCACCGAAGGATTCGGAAACAAGCGTGAGGAAGTTGTAGGTGCGTTCGACCTGCTGCACCGGCTCTTCCTGTTGTTCCACCGGCCGGTGATGGCATTCGAGGAGGGGCTGGAGCCCTCGATCGTCCAGCTGGAGGAGATCACGCAGAAGCTGTTCGCCCGGCTCGGAGATTTCGACGGGGCGATCACCACCATGAAGCAGAGCTCGGAGAGCCTCGCCACGTTGCTCGGCGAGGGCAATGGTCCGGTGATCGACCAGTCGCAGAGCACGATTGCCGGTATCGACGTATGCGTACCGATGCCGGGAAGGGCGTGCTGATGCGCAGGACAGTGTTGCTCGGCGTGTCGATTCTCGGCATCGTTGCACTGACGGGGAGTGCGGCGTCGGCAAGTGGGGTGATCGACTTCTCCACTCGTACGTCGGAGGTCTGCGCGGAGTTCACCGATGCCGTCGGCCTGTACGAGGGAAATTCTGTGACGATGCTCGGGGTCGTCGTCGGCACGGTCGAGCGAATCGAGAGTTCGGGCGACGCCGTGGTAGTGACCATGGATGTCGACGACAGTGTTCGGCTGCCGGCCGAGGTCGGTGCGGTCACCCTGTCGAGCTCGATCGTCACCGATCGTCACGTGGAATTCACCGCACCGTACCGCGGAGGTCCCGAGTTCGATCGCACGAACTGTATCCCTTTGGACAGAACCAGAACCCCACTCGGAATCAGCGATACGCTCGACGCTGTCACGGAACTGGCGTCGGACCTTCTCGGCCCGGCGGACGCGACCGGTGCGCGTGAAGACATCCTCGGTGACACCTTACGGTCGGTCGACGGTTCGTTGCGGGGTTCGGGTGCACAGCTGAACGCTGCGCTGAAGCAGTTGGCAGAGTTGGTCGGTGAGCCTGCAGACCGCGACACCACGGTTCGGCGACTGATCGACAATCTCGACGGCTTGATCGACACGTTCGCAGTGAGTTGGCCGGACGTGGCGAAACTTCTCGACAATCTGAAAGCCGGCATGATCACCTTGTCGGAGTTCACCCAAGCCTTCGGGGGCGCGGTGCTGCTGACGGTCGACTTCATTCCGCCACTCGTGCGGACCATCGCCAAGTACGACGACAAGGTCTACGCACTTGCCGACCAGTTGATCCCGTTCGTGGACGTAGCGCTCGGCAGAATCGGTGACATCAAGGACATCCTCGAACAGGTCCCCACCGTCAGCGACAACTTGACGACGATGTACGACAGCGATCTGCAGAGCGGCCGATTGATCTACCACCCTCCACGATTCGAGATCGACACCAACTCGCCCAACGAGATCTGCGCCCTGTTGAACAAGTATTCGCCGACGTGCTCGGCAAATCAGCAACGCGGGGACGTCGTCGATGTCGGCCTCGTTCAACTCATCCTGGGATCGGCGGGGTGGCGATGAGGCGCGGCGTGTGCGCCGTGGGCTGTGTTTCGATGGTCATGATGCTGGTCGGGTGCGGTCTCGATCCGGTAGACCTACCGATTCCCGGTAGCTACGTCGCAGGTGAGAAGTATTCCGTGGAGATCGAGTTCGCCAGTGTTCTCAACCTTCCGCGCAAAGCGAAGGTCGTCATCGATGGTGTCGACGCTGGGGTCCTGGAGAAGGTGGAACTTGTCGGCACGACGGCGGTCGCGACTGTCGATCTCTCCAGTGCCGTGCAGTTGCCGAAGGGCACCCAGGCCGAGCTCAGGCAGTCGACGATATTGGGCGAGATCTACATTGCGCTCCTGCCGCCCACTGAATCTGCCGACACCGCTGAATCTTCCGGTGCTGAAATGCCGACCGAGGAAGGCTTTCTCGCCGACGGTGACGTGATACCGATCGAACGTACCGTGCCTGCGGACAACGTCGAAGATGTTCTTCGAGGGTTGTCGAACGTGGTGGCAGGAGGGCACTACGTGCAACTGCAGGAAGCAGTCGACAACTTCAACGCCGCTGTCCCACCGGATCCGGCAGTCCTGGACTCCGTGAACACCGCAGCGCGCGCAGCCCTGGCGGACATCGGCGACAACACCGACGAGATCGACCGGATTCTCGCGGCAGCGGAGGGGGTTTCGACGACGATCGTGGAGCGGCAGTCCGGTGTCGATCGAATACTCACCGTTGGCCCGTCTCGCGCATCAGGGTTGTCCGAGGTGCTGTTCAGCGTTGTCCACCTGATCTTCACCCTCGGCTACATGTCGCAGAACATCGGTGATGTGCTCGCCGAACCATACGACGAGCTGCACGATGCGGTCGGCATCATCGCACCTGCACTCGTCACGATCGGCAGTGCGGATTCGACGGTCCCCATGAACGTGGAAAAGGTGAACAATCTGCTCCGCGACCGCCTGATCCCGTATTTTCAGTCGACTCCGAACATCGCACTTCGTTCGGTCTCGGTCGAGGGTGCGACGGCACGAGCGGACGACATGATCGGAATTCTGCGCGGGATCGGAATCGTTCGATGAGATCGTCCACAGTCCTCTCCCTCATCGCGCTGCTGGTTCTCACGTTCGCCGGGGTCGCCTACTTGACCGTCGGCGTCCTCGACATGGATCCACGACGGACGAACAACCATGTGACCGTGAAGATGGAATCTTCGGGTGGGTTGATGCAGACCTCGCAAGTGACCTCGCGTGGCATGAAAATCGGTACAGTGCAGGCGATTTCTGTGACGCCGGACGGATTGGACGTGTCGATTGCTCTCGACGCGAGCAAGGACGTCGCCGTCGACTCCGACGTGGTCGTCGCGAACCTGTCTGCAGCGGGGGAGCAGTACCTCGATATCCGTCCCCGTCACTCCGGTGGTCCCTACCTGCAGGACGGGGACGTGATCGAGAGCGCTCGAGTGACCGCCGCCGCTACCGTCAGCGAGACGTTGCAATTGGGCGATGCACTTGCTGCGCAACTGGATACATCGGCACTGTCAGGACTGGCAGTCACGGCTTCGGAAGCCATCGACGGCCGCGACAGTGACATCGACACACTGGTGGAGACGTTTCGCTTCCTGGCGGCGACTCTGCGGGACAAACGGACCCAGATCGAGAATCTGTACGACAATGCACAGCAGGTCGGGCGCAACGGCTACGGATACGGCCCGGTTCTGACCGACGCAGCGCCGTTCGTGGGACAGACCGGCGCGGGCGTGACCGGGTTGCTCGAGTCCTTCAACCAGTACTCCTATGTGGCGTCCGATGTGTGGGACGATCCCCTCGGTCCACTGGCCGTGCGAATCGATGGCTATCTCACTCCGCTCAACCCCGATCTCGCGCTGATAGCGACACTGCTGAAGCCGTACACCGCGCCGATCAAGCCCCTGCGTGTCGACGCAGGGTCGATTGTCGATATCTTGACCACCGTCTTTCCGCGCGGAGGACCCGCGAAGTTCTCCGTGGAGATACCGAACTGATGGGAGATGTCCGTATGACCGAGGTCGAGACGGAAACGACAAACGATACCGATACCGATACCGATAGCGCAACGGCCACCGGTTCTTTTCGAGCTCGCTGGCTGCCGACCGGCATTGCAGTACTCGGAATCGTCTTGGCCGTGGTGTTCGGATTCCTGTGGCGTTCCGCCGCGGGAGAGCTCGCGGACTCGACTGCCCGCGACCGCGATCGGCAGATTGCAGTGAACACGGCGACCGAGTACACCGAACGATCGTTGACCTACGACTACCGAAACCTCGACGCCTTCTTCGGTGGGGTCGACGAAGGTGCGTCGCAATCCCTGCAGGACAGGTACGGCGGTGTCCGGGAGGCATTGACGGCCATCATGACCGAGTCTCAGGTAGTCGCCTCGGGTGAAGTGCTCTCTGCTGCGGTTGATTCCGAGTCCGGTGGCGAGTACAAGGTCACCGTGTTCGCGAAGCAGACCACGCACAATGTGCAGCAACCCGATGCCGGGGAGGTACCGAACCTGCTGTCCCTCACCGTGACCAACCAAGGTGGACAGTGGCTGGTCAGCGACTACGGGCCGAAGACCTAGGGTGCGCTCGACCTTGACGTGATCAGTCAGGCTTTCGTCGCGCTGACGAACTGGGCGAGCCCGCGGATCTCCTGCTCGATCTCGGTCATCGACGCGTGCTCGAACCTCGATGTGAACGTGTCTTTCTCGAACATCCGGACTCCTAGTTTGTTGGAGCCGATTCGCAACACCGTCCTCACCGGGTTGAGCTTTCGTCCGTAGCTGGTCATGATCGCGATCCGGCCGCCCGGACGCAGGACGCGAAACATTTCTTCGACCACCGTCAGCGGCTCGGGTATCAAGTACAGCGCCGCGTAGCAGCAGACTGCGTCGAATGTGTCGTCGGCGAACGGGAGGGCTTGCGCGTCCCCTCGCGCGTACGCGGCATGCGAGCTTCTGTTGTCACGGACGGCGCGCGCGATCATCTGCTCGGAGATGTCGAATCCCACAGCGACACCAGTGCCGGACAGGTGCGAGGCCAGGTGTTTGGTGAAGTTACCTGGGCCCGAGGCGACGTCGAGGACGGTCATCTCGCCGGAGAGCCGCAGATCGATGACAGCCTTCTCCCGCTCGGCAGACATCGACAGGCCTCCTATGCCCATCATCGCGATACCCGCAGGCCGCCAGATCTTCTCGTATATCGACGCGACCAGCGAATTGTTCATGGCGCGGCTCGCGGCCGTCGGGGACGGCGCGGGCGCACCGCCGAGCAGTTCGACATAGCCGCCGGAGATGTCTGCCGCCGCGCGAACGTCCGCGGGTTCGACGAGAGCCAGAGCGCGACGAAGGGCGGCATCTGCGGTCGACTCGGGTGTTTCGGGGGTTCCGAGCACCGCGGGCGGCGTGATCGAGTACGGGGGGTTCCCCGTGCCCTGCAGACGGTAGCGCCCCCAGAAGTCGATGTCACCGACGGTGACTGGAGCGAGGCCGACCTCGGTTCGCAGGGTTCCGGACCGAGTGCGTCCACCGGAGTTCTGCATGAACTCATGCAGCTTCTCGTGCGGGTGGACGCGGCCATACCAGCGATAGCGGCCATCGATCGGCTGAGAATGCCCACGTAGGTCGACTCGTACGTCGAACTCGACCGGCTCGTCGAAAGCCAGCGTCGCAGTGCCGTGGAAGTCGGGCTTACCGGCCAGGTCGCTCACAGAACTTCGTCTCCTTCGGTCGAAAACGCGGTGTGCAGGGGTTGGTCGGCATCGATGGTGACTCCCGCTATGGCACAGGTGGATTCGACTATTCCCAGCATGAGTGCTGCGACGTACGAGGTGAAGGTCTCTATCGTCATGACTGGTGCTCGCGCATCGGAGTCTCCCAGCCACCAATCCGTCGCCGACGCCACCGCCCCGAACGCGGAATAGGAGACCAGTTCGATCGCGGAACTGTTCTCTTGATCCGCGCCGGTAGCGTCAGCGAACACCTCGGCGAGTTTCCTGGCCGCAGCTCGCGCCGAGTCCAGTGCGGGATCGGGGCCCGCACTCGATTCGTTGGTGCGCCTGTTGCCGGCGCGTCCGGCGAAGTGACTGTGCACGAGGAAGCGGAACAGGTTCGGTTGTTCGGACACGATGACTGCGTACTCGGAAGTTCCGCGTTCGATGAGTGTGCTCACGGAATCCTCGAACAAGTTGGTCGCCAGCAGAATTCGGTTCCACAGCATCTCTCGGACGTGTTCGACTATGGCCGCGTACAGATCCGACTTGTCGGCGAAATGGCGGTAGAGCTTCGGCTTCGCCGCGCCGGCGGTACTGGCGATGTCGCCCATGCTGACGTCTGGACCGTGGCTGTCGATAGCCGTCAACGCGGCGTCGACGAAGCTCTGCCGCACAGCCTGGCGGTGTTCGCGCCATCGCTCACTGCGAGCGTCCGGCTTGGGCGGACTCTCGTCAGGGTTGACACGTTCGGTGACCTCGACCACACTTGGATAGTACCCATTACCGGCGGTACTGGCTAACGGCGGTACTGGTAACTCGGGTCGGGTGTGCGGCGGCCCCGTCGAGCAGGAGAGGTCGGCAATGAGTCGGGTCACAGTGGGGCGGTCGAATCTTTCGACCGAGGACGAGGTGACGGTAGGGGCACGCACGGTAGGTCCGCGTGACCGAACTGCGCGACGGCTGCTGAAGTCGACGGCGAACAAGTTCTACGACGCCGAAGTCGATATCGATTGGGATGCTCCGCTTGCCCATGGCAAGAAGTGGATGCCGGAACACAGGGTCTCGCTCTACGGGACGAAATTGTGGGGAAGGCTGACCGAGGAGCAGAAGGTCGAGCTCGGCAGGCACGAGATCGTGAGCATTCTGTCGTTCGGCATCTATGCGGAAGGGTTCCTCAGCACGAACCTCCTGCGTGTGTTCGGAAGAGGTTCGATGTCCGATCACTCCATGTACTCGATCGCCGAGATAGGCGAAGAGTCGAGGCATTCCATCATGTTCGGCAAGCTCATCGAGAAGGCAGGGATCGAGCCGTACCTGCTGCCCAAGGGATCGCTGCTCTTCGTCAAACTCGGTCAGTTCCTGCCGATCGGGCCCGCTACGTTCGGCGCGACGCTGCTCATCGAGGAGGTCCTCGACCGAGCGCAACGTGAGGCGCAGAACGACGAGGAGATTCAGCCGCACCTTCGTCAGATGATGCGCATCCACGTGATCGAAGAATCCCGTCACATCACGTACGCACGCGAGGAAATGGTGCGGAGGATGCGGTCGACCAATCGAGTCAATCGAGCGCTTCATCGTCTCATTCTGGCTGTCATCGCGAACTTCACGTACCCAGTTCTCGTCAATCCCAAGGTGTATCGATCGGTGGGGATCAACCCGATTCAGGGCATCGTCACGGCGATGTCGAGCGGCACGTACAAGACCAACATGCAATTCGCGTCCGAGCCGATGATCCGATTCTTCGCCGACGCCGGTATGTGCGACGGGTTCGTGACCAAGCGCCTGTGGCGCATGACGCGCGCCATGCCGGACGATCTCGTATGACGGGCACGGCGAGAGTGCACTACGACCCACACGTCGACATCGACTGGGAATCACCCTGGCAAGAGAATATGTTCGCGATGCCACCGGAATCGGTGTCGCTGTACGGAACTCGACGCTGGAACGCGCTGTCCGCCGACCAGCGGCGCACGCTGGCCCTCCATGAGGCGGTGAGTCTGTGGAGCACCGTCGCGTACCTGTCGGCGATCCTGACCGGGAATCAACTCAGGCGAGCGGCCGAGGAAGGGTTGAACAGTCCTGCGTCCCGCGCGGCCCTCGAAGAGGTCGCAGGCGGTTCGCGCACCACCATCACCTTCGGACGGCTGGTCCGCGCCACGTCGCTTCCGCCCTACCGGCCCCCTGTCGGGACGGCGACTGCCGTCAAACTTCTCAGCTTCCTGCCACTGGGGGCAGCGTCGCACGCTGCGACTCTGCTGGTGGAGGAGACCTTTGCGCGAGCGATGGTCGGTGCAGTCGCAGACGTCGCGGTGGAACCGCATGTCCGGCAGGCAGTGAAGATCCATGACCTGGACTGTGCGAGCAGATTCCGGTTCGCGCGATCGGAAGTGATCTCGGCGCAGGGCAAGTCGAACCGAATCGTCAGGGCCTACAATCGACTCCTCTTGTCGATTCTCGCGAATGTGATTCTGCGGATTACCATTTCGCCTGCGGTCTATCGATCGGTCGGACTCTCGTCGACGAGGGGGCTGCTCGGGTCGAGAAAGAGGCGAGCCGACGCCAGGCGTCGGAACAGCGCCGCGGTCGTCGAGTTTCTGGATTCGGCGGGCATGCTCGACGGCGTGCTCACCGCACGGCTGTGGAAGTTCACCGGCGCGTTGCCGCAGGAGGAGAATTCATGACGGTCCACCGCACGAACACAGTGATCATCGGGACCGGATTCTCCGGACTGGGGATGGCCATGCAGCTGCTCGAGCGGGGACGTGAGGACTTCCTCGTGCTCGAGAAGGCGGACTCGATCGGCGGTACATGGCGCGACAACACCTATCCAGGGTGCGCGTGTGACGTTCCGTCGCATCTGTACTCGTACTCCTTCGAGCCCAATCCGAACTGGTCGCAGATGTGGTCCGGCCAGCCTGAGATTCTCGAGTACCTTCAGGGTCTCGTCGACAAGCACCAACTCGACCGACACATCAGGTTCGGTACGGAATGCACTGGGGGGTACTGGGACGAAGTCGAATCGCGCTGGCATGTCACGGTTGCCGGTGGCGACGAGTACATCGCACAGTTCCTGGTGTCGGGGATCGGCGCGCTGCACGTCCCGAGCACGCCGGTGCTCACGGGTATCGATTCGTTCGAGGGGGCAGCATTTCATTCGGCCCGCTGGGACCACGAGGTCGATCTTGCGGGCAAGAACGTGGCGGTGATCGGAACCGGCGCGAGTGCGGTGCAGTTGGTGCCGAAGATCGTCGATACCGTTGCCTCGCTGCAGTTGTACCAGCGTTCGCCTGCATGGGTGCTTCCGCGTTCCAACTTTGCGATCCCGGAAGCCGTTCGTCACGCATTTTCAAAGCTGCCATTGCTGCGGAGACTGTTTCGCGACTCGATCTATTGGTCGGCCGAAGGAATGGCATTCGGGTTGAACGGACACTCGAACCTGCTCCGGCCGATCGAGTACGCCGCGCGCAGGTTCATAAGGCGAGAGGTGAAGGACCCCGAACTGCGCCGCAAGTTGACTCCTGACTACCGGATCGGATGCAAACGAATTCTCGGGTCGAACTCGTACTACTCGGCCTTGACTCGATCGAATGCCGAGGTCGTCACGGACGGCATCGCCGAGGTGCGGGCTGGATCGATCGTCAGCTCGGACGGGTCCGAACGAGATGTCGATGTGATCATCTACGCCACCGGCTTCCACGTGACGGATGGTTTCGAGAGTGTGAATGTCGCCGGTGTCGGTGGAAAGAAGTTGGTTCCGCAGTGGAAAGCCCACGGAATACAGACGCACCTGGGCATAGCGGCCGCGGGTTACCCCAATGCGTTCTTTCTTCTCGGCCCCAACACCGGTCTCGGCCACAACTCGGTTGTATTCATGATCGAACAGCAGATCAAGTACGTGCTGCACGCGATCGAATTCATCGACGCCAGTGTTGCCGAGGCGTTGACGGTCCGACAGAAGGTACAGAACGAGTTCACAGCTGACATTCAGCGCAAGCTCGCCGTCGGGGTGTGGTCGACCGGTGGGTGTACAAGCTGGTACCTGGACTCGCAGGGCGTCAATCGGACGGTGTGGCCTGGCTTCACCTGGCAGTACTGGCTTCGGACCCGAAAGTTCGACCCCGCCGACTACGAAGTCGTGGTCCCACGCCGCCTCGGAGCGAACCCCGGGGCACACTCCGAGACGGAAGACGTGCTTGCATGAGAAATTTTGCCGACAAAGTTGCGGTCGTGACCGGCGCCGGCTCAGGAATCGGGCGCGCACTTGCTCTGAACCTCGCGGGTCGGGGCACCGCACTGGCCCTATCCGACATCGACGGGCACGCACTGAAGGACACCGTCGAGCTGTGCAAGGACTCCGGCGTCCGAACACTGTCGTACGAGTTGGACGTCTCCGACAGGGCGGCCGTCTACGCGCACGCGGATGCGGTCGTCAGTGATTTCGGGCGGGTGAATCTGGTTGTCAACAATGCGGGTGTCGCGCTCGGGGCCGACGTCCTCGACATGACGTGGGACGACTTCGAGTGGGTCATGAACGTCGACTTCTGGGGTGTCGCCCACGGAACGAAGGCATTCCTGCCCGCGTTGATCGAGTCCGGTGAGGGACACCTCGTCAACATCTCCAGTGTGTTCGGGTTGATGGGTGTTCCGGGCCAAAGCGCCTACAATTCCGCTAAATTCGCTGTCCGCGGCTTCACCGAGGCCTTGCGGCAGGAGATGAAGATCGCGAGGCATCCCGTCGGTGTGAGTTGTGTGCATCCGGGCGGAATCAAGACCAACATCGTCGCCAATGCACGGGGTATGGATGCACTCGGCGACCATGACGAGGTTGCTCGACGCTTCGAGCAGATCGCTCTGACAACCCCGACCAGAGCGGCCAAGGTAATCCTCGGCGGAGTCGAACGGAACAAGGCCCGCATCCTCATCGGTCCCGATGCCCGTGGCTTCGATCTGATTCCCCGCGTCGTCGGGCCGCGCTACCAGGACCTGTTGGCGCCGCTGCATCGGCTCGGAATCGAAGCGGGTAAGAGAACTGGCGTCATCAAGCACTAGTTGGCGTTATGAGTTGCCTCGCCAGTCTTGTTCGATACGACCGAGTTTCGTGACAGGCGGCTCTCCGTACATCCATTCGCGCGCAATCCGATGCCAGTTCGCGGTGGCGTTCAGCTGCCCGAGGACTCCGAAGGTCATGAAATCTGCGCGACGAGAGAACAGGTGCTCCGGTGGCAGGGTCTGGCTCTTCATTCCGACGAACTGTGTGCCGCGCGGGTCGACTGCCAGCAACATCCCTTCGGATGCGAGAGATGGAGTGACGGTGAAGGTGTCGTCGACAAGATTCCATTTCGCTGCCGCATATGTGTAGTCCAGGCATTCTTCGGCGGTCACTCCCGCATCGGGTTCGACTATTCCACGGTCGATCATCGCCGCGAGCAACTCCTCGCCGCGCCCTTCCGCCGCCGCGCGAAAGCACTCGAGTTCGAACTGCACGTGCTCGTGCAGCATGCGTTTGTAGAGTCCGAAGTCGACGAAGCCGACGCGTCCGTCCTCGCACAGAAGGACGTTGCCGGGGTGCGGATCGCCGCAGAACTCGTCGTGCCGGAACAGCGAACCGATGTAGAACCGGTAGATGATCTCGCCGACGCGGTCGCGTTCTTCGGTGGGAAGCGTTGCGATGTGTGAAAAATTGTGGCCGCGAACGTATTCCGTGACCAGCACTCGTGGAGTGGACAGTTCGGCGATGGCGTCGGGAACTGAGATGAACGGATGCCCGGCAAACCGTCGGGCAAGCAGGTGTTGCGTGCGAGCCTCTTCCGCGTAGTCGAGTTCGCGCTCGAAGTTGATACGGAGTTCCTCGATGAGATCCGTTGCCGTGATCGATGGGACGGTCGACCGCCAGAACTTGAGAAAGAGCGCGAGGTTCTTCATATCGGCTCTGATGGCCTTGTCCACGCCGGGATACTGGACTTTCACGGCCACTTCACGGCCGTCGGCCAGTTTCGCCCGGTACACCTGGCCGATCGACGCGGCCGCGATCGGTGTTGCATCGAAAGTGGCGAAGGCGTCCTCGAGGGTGCGTCCAAGATCCTCTTCGATGACCTGGCGCATCGATTCGAACGGCACTTGCGGAGCTTGATCACGCAGTGCCGCAAGCTTCGCTTGGAAGCGTTCACGGTGCTTGTCCGGGACCAAGGCGAGGTCGAGTACGGAGAGCATCTGACCGAGCTTCATGGCGGCGCCCTTCATGCCGCCCAGGACGTTCACCAACTGGTCGGCAGCCTGAATGGACGCGTTCTCGGCGATGCGTGCACGCAGCTCTTCGGATCGACCGACCATCGACATGCGGGTACCGGCAGTGCGAGCTGCCTGACCTGCCACGGCACGGCCGAGAGTGGTGCCGCGAGCCAATCGTGAAGTGGGCAGATGGTGTTCGCGCGATCGTCCAGACATCGGTTGCTCCGGTGGGTGTCGAATGTGAGTCAGAAGTCGCGTTCGATGCGGAGCGTCTCGATCGTGGTTGCCAATCCGTCGTACTGACCTACCAGCAACAGAAACTCGATGAGCTGACGTTCGTCGAACTCACCCGCCAGCGCCGACCAGGTGGCGTCGGACACATTCTTGGTTCCGAGGAGTTCGTCGGTCGCAGTCAGGATCGTTCGGTGCCGTTCGCTCAGTCCCAGGGCCTCCGGCCCTTCCTTCACCTGGGCAAGAAGCTCTTTCGTGACGCCGAAGCGGCGGCCGATTCGGCTGTGGTGATCCATCTCGTATCCGCAGTCGCGAAGGTGCGCAACCCGATTGATCACGAGCTCGGTTTCCAATCGGGAAATCTTGCCGCCCGGCATCAGTCGTCCGCTGAAGAAGAGCCACCCACGGAACAGTCCGCCGGTACGACCGAGCGTGCTGAACAAGTGCGCGTTCGGGGTGCCTGCGACCCTCGACAGTATTCGCCAGAGCGCCCAGTTGATCGGGCCTAGGTCTTTGAACGAGCCGGTCGGAATTCGAGGTGTGCTCACGCCGTCGACGCTACCTTTTTACGCTTGCCCCGCACCAGGAGATAGGAATCGGAGTCTAGGACTTGCGCCAGTGATCGAACCGATCCTTGATGTCCGACGCCACGTCGCCGATGCCGTTGCCGACGGCGTCCACCGCTCCGGTGAATCCGTTGCCGAGATCGCGGATGGTCTTGATCAGCGGATCCTCCGAGGTGTCGAAGTTCGCCTTGTACGACCGGGCGGCGTTGCGGAATTCGTCGGACGCCTTGGCCTCGTGATCGGTGGACTTGCGCGGGTAGTCGCCTCGAAGTACCGCCGCGTATTCGCCGCTGTCGACCCACTTCTTCAACTCCGCAGCCCGCAGGACCGAGAACGGGTGCGCCATCAACTCGATGTTGAGGAGCTTGAGCACACCGTCGCGTAGATCGCCGCTGGATTCGTACTCGGCTGCCTGCGCGAGGAAGGCGTCGACGTCGATCTCGCTGATACGTGCACCACCCGCCAACTTGAGTTGCACGCGAATCGCAGTGTGCACATCCTGGCCGCACAGCAAACCGGCTCTGTCGCCGGACAACTCGGACTTGCGCTGCCATTCCATCAGCCCTGCGATTATCGCGCGCAGCGCCCAACCGCCCACCGGTATCCAGCCGATGGTGCCGGCCAGTCGCATCAGATGCATCAGCACAGTGCGGTAGACAGCGTGACCTGAGAGTGCATGGCCGAGCTCGTGGCCGACGACGAAACGCTGCTCCTCGTAGGTCATGATGTCGAGCAAGCCGGTAGTGACGACGATGAACGGGCGGTCCATACCGATCGTGAACGCGTTGACCACCGGCGACTGCATGACGAACATTTCCGGGGTCTCGTCGGCGCCGAGGATCTGCACGCAATCGCTGCGGAGATCGTCGAGATCCTTGAATTGCCGTTCGTCGACACGCACTGCCGTCGCGAGGTACATCAGACGATGCTGCCGTTCGCGTAGCAGCCCCGACAGTGTCCGCAATACCGTGTCGAAACCCTTGAGAGTGCGAAGGGTGACCAGTGCTGCTCGGTCCGACGGGTGTTCCCACGTGCGAGAACTGATGTCGGGGAACTCGATACGGGTGCGGTCCGGCGCGGTTGTCAATTGGTTCTCCCAGCGTGGTCGGTCTGAAGTTCAAAGTATCAGCAAAGCGGGGCGGGTGGTCCGAACAGTGTTGTGACGTCGGATCGGGTGCCGCGCGGAACCAAGTGCGTCGTTTGATTTTGGATAGGCTAACCTTCAACTTCGACATTCAACGACTTTGACTCGGAGGCTACGACGGTGGCTATGTGCAAACCGGCTCTCGGGATTCTGGCGGTTACGCTCGCGGCCGCTGCCGGGATCAGCGGCTGTACTTCGGAAACTGCTGGCGAGGGCGACGATGACACCCGGTCGATCGAGACCGTGCGCGGAACCGTCGAGGTACCGGATTCGCCGCTTCGGATAGTCACTCTGGAGCCGGTGGAACTCGACACCGCTGTTGCGCTCGGGGTCGTTCCCGTCGGTACTGCGGTACTCAGTGAAGCAACCGGTGTGCCTGCCTATCTCGGCGACGAGGCCGCGAGCATCGAGATGGTCGGTTCTGTCGCCGAACCGAGGATCGAGTCGATCGCAGCGTTGCAGCCGGATCTCATCCTCGGCACCGAGACTCGGCACGGGAAGTACTACGACCAGCTGGCGGGCATCGCGCCGACGGTGTTCATGGCGTCGCAATCGGACCCGTGGCAGGACAACGTTCGGTTCGTCGGACGTGCTCTCGGCAAAGAGGGAAACGCCGAGGATCTGCTCGGCGACTACGACGCGCGGTGCGCCGAAGTCGCCGAAGAACATGCGACCGAGGGCCGTACAGCGCAGCTGATCCGGCCACGCAATGGTGAACTGACCCTGTACGGGCCGTCGTCGTTCGCGGGCAGCACCCTCGAATGTGCGGGATTCACGACGCCACCGCGCCCGGAATGGGCCGACGAGATTTCCGTTGATCTGTCCACAGAACTCGTAGGGGAGGCGCGGGCGGATCTGATTGTGGTGACCTCCGAGAACCCGTCCGACCCCGCGGCGATACCCGCATCGATCACCGACAATGCGGCAGCGCTTCCGAACCCGCATGCGGTCGATCAGTCGTACTGGATCACCGGCGTCGGGCCGAAGGGCGGTTTGGCCGTGCTCGACGACATCGATCGTATTCTCTCGCAGCAGAATTGATATCGCTCCCCGACCAGTGGCACGGTTGAGTGCACTGGAACATACTCAACCATGCCACTGCGGCGGAGCCGCTCGGTGGTGGCTGCGGCGGAGCCGCTCAGGTGCGCACCGCACCTGCCAACGACGCGGCCTGCTCGGCTCGCGCGATGACACGGTCTCGGGAGGTATCGATGTGCGTCTCGAGTGCGAACAGCGCGTCGGCTAGTTTGTCGTCGAGTACGAGCTCACCGATCGTGATGTGCTCACCGATCTGATCGCGAAAGTTGTCCGTGGACATCGGGCCGAGCATGCGTACCGGACGGACCTTTGCATTGACGGCACGGAGTGCGTCGGTGAGCGCAGCATTTCCCGACGCGGCAAGCAGTGTTGTGTGGAAGCGCTCGTCCATCAACACGACATCTGTCGATTCGTAGTCCGAATCGAGCAGTTCCCGCCAGCTGTTCACCTCGTCCTCGATGGCGCGCCGATTGTGCTGAACGGTGGGGTCCTCCATGGCACGGACGATTCCCCGGGACTCGAGAGTTCGCCTGAGCTCGTACAACCCGGCGAGGTCGTCGACGCGTGGTCGATACGGATGCAGGCCGTCCTCGCCTCGCATGACGAGACCGTCGGCCTGAAGCCGTGCGAGCGCCTCACGCACCGGGGTGCGCGAGACGCCGTACAGGTCAGCCAGTCGTTCCTCGCCGAGACGTTCGGTGGCGGTGATCGCGCCGGAGATCAGATCTCGGCGCAGCGAAACGTATACCTTCTCCCGAAGGTCCTTGCGCGGCATGGCAAGCGCGATCAGATCGCCATCGCTGCGCGTACGTCGGCCTCGGAATCGGTGCCGCCGGCACCGCTCGAGGTAATGCGCCCGGCTTCGAGGATGTAGTAGTTCTGAGCCGACTCGAGTGCGAAACCGATGTGCTGCTCCACCAGGAGCACTCCGAGCCCGCCGCGCTGGGTGAGATCGAGGATCGTGCGCTCGATCTCGGCGACCACCGAGGGCTGAATTCCCTCGGTGGGCTCGTCGAGAATCAGCATTTTCGGTTCGGTGATCAGCGCCCGGGCAATGGCGAGCTGCTGACGCTGGCCACCGGACAGCAATCCGGCGCGCCGGGTCAGCAGCTCCTTCAGCGCCGGAAAGAGGTCGAGTGCCTCGTCGATCAACGCCTTCCCACGTTTGCGACCGTCGGCGACGACCTGCAGATTTTCGGCCGTCGTGAGCTGCCCGAACGACTGCTGCCCCTGCGGGACGTACGCAAGCCCACGTGCGACCCGCGCACTCGGCCGAAGCCCGCTGACATCTTCACCGTCGAACATGACCTTGCCCGAGGTCACCTTGAGCAGACCGACAGCGGCCCGCAGGAGCGTCGTCTTGCCTGCACCGTTGTGGCCCATGACGGCGGCGACGCCGTCCGCGGGGACGGTCAGGGAGGCGCCGTGGATGACTTCGCTGCGTCCGTAACCGGTGCGCACGTCGACGAGTTCAAGCATGGCTGTCTCCTTGGTGGGTCTCTGCGCCCTCTTCAGCAATCTGTTCGAGCTCTTCACCGGCAGCGGCTGTGCCGAGGTAGACCTCCTGGACCTTGGGATCCGCCTGCACCTCGGCGACGGTTCCCTCGGAAAGGACCTTTCCGCCTGCGAGGACGGTGACGGAGGTGGCGAACGCCCGCATGAAGTCCATGTCGTGTTCGACGACGACCACGGTGCGTTCCCCACCGATGCGGCGCAGCAGCTCACCGGTTTCTTCGCGTTCCTCGTGGCTCATACCCGCGACCGGTTCGTCGAGCAGGAGAACATCCGCGTTCTGTACCAACAACATTCCGATTTCGAGCCACTGCTTCTGACCGTGCGCGAGGATTCCTGCGGGCTTGTCGCGCTCCTTCGTCAGGCCGATGGTCTCGAGAGCCTCTTCGATTTCGTTGCTGACAGTCTTGCGCTTGCGCAGCATCGTCATCATCGACCGCCCGGAACCGGCCGCGATGTCGAGGTTCTGGAGCACGGTCAGTTGCTCGAAGATGCTGGCAGTCTGAAACGTTCGACCGACGCCGAGGCGTGCGATCTGGTGGACCTTCTTGCCGAGCAATTCGACGCCGGACTTGGTGACCGACCCCGTTGCCGGCACGAGTCCGGTGATGGCGTCGATCAGCGTTGTCTTGCCGGCGCCGTTGGGGCCGATGAGGAACCGCAGGTCGCCCTGCATGAGGGTCAGATTCACATCGGTGTTCGCCTTGAAACCGTCGAAACTGACCGTGAGCCCGCGGACTTCGAGGTACTGGCTCGACATGCCGGCGTTTCCACCGAATGTCGGCTGGTGGTTGTCGATGTGAATCATTTGACCAGCTCTTTCTCTTCGACATCGACCAGGGCAGAAGGTTCGTCTGCTTTCTTGCGTCTGCGCAGTGCGAACAAGCCGGCCACACCGGCAGGGAAGAAGCCGACGACGACGATGAACAGCAGGCCTTGCGCGTAGGTCCAGCCCGACGGGAACTGTTCGGACAGTGTGGTCTGCGCCCAGGCAACTCCCAGCGCACCGAGGACCGGTCCGAGCAGGGTGGTGCGGCCGCCGATCGCGACTCCGATGAGGAACGCGATGGACGGGACGATGCCGACGTCGTTGGGGGAGACGATGCCGACGATCGGTACGAACAGTGCACCGGCGAGACCGGCGAAGAACGCAGCGGCCACGTACGCGACGATCTTCACGTTCGCAGGGTCGTAGCCGAGGAAGCGCACGCGCTCTTCCTGGTCACGGACTGCGACGAGCAGTTCGCCGTAGCGTGAGTACATCAACTGGCGGGTGATGGCGACGACGACGAGCAGTACGCCCGCGGCGATGAAGAACAGCATCTGCTTGTTGGCCGGATCGTTGAGGTTGAACCCGAAGAAGGTACGGAACCTGTTGAGTCCGTTGGACCCTCCGGTGCTCTGCTGACCGATCAGCAGGATCGCGAATGCGGCTGCGAGTGCCTGACTGAGGATGGCGAAGTATGCACCCTTGACTCGACGCTTGAAGACACCGAGGCCGAGGACCAACGCCACGAGAGCGGGCACGAAGAGAATGCCGAGGATGGTGACGAACGGCGAGGTGAACGGAACCCAATACGACGGTAGTTCGCGGATGCCGGCGATCGCCATGAAGTCCGGTACGTCGTCGCCGCGGATCTCGGCGTCGGCGATCTTGAGATGCATCGCCATGATGTAGGCGCCGAGTCCGAAGAACACGCCCTGACCGAGGGTGAGCATTCCGCCTCGACCCCAGGCCAATCCGATGCCGACCGCGACGATGGCGTAGCAGATGAACTTACCGAGAAGATTGAGCCGGAACTCGCTGAGAACTGCAGGTGCGACGGCGAACAGGAGGATGGCCGCAAGGGCAAAGCCCAACCAGGCGCCGCGCTTTGCGATGAAGGTACTCATACCAAACTCCTTGTCTTGACCGCGAACAGACCTTGCGGGCGGGCTTGGAGGAAGATCACGATCAACACGAACACGATGACCTTGGCGATGGACGCCGTGGTGCTGTATTCGATGAACGAGTTGATGATGCCGAGCGCGAACGCTGCGATGACAGCACCCTTGATCTGGCCGAGTCCGCCGACGACGACGACCAGGAATGCGTCGATCAAGTAGCTCTGGCCGACGGTGGAGCTCGTGGATCCGATGAGTGTCAGCGCGACGCCCGCGACTCCAGCGAGACCCGAGCCGATGAAGAACGTCGAGATATCGGTCTTGCGGCTGGAAATTCCGGAGGTTTCGGCGAGATCGCGATTCTGCACGACCGCTCGGATGCGTCGGCCCATCGGAGTCGTCTTGAGCGCGAACGACAATGCGACTACACAGATTATGGCGAGAACCAGGATGAAGATGCGGGTCTTCGGGACCACGGCCCCAAGGATCTCGACGCCGCCGGACAACCAACCGGGGGAGACGACGTTGACTGCGGGAGCCCCGAAGATGTCGCGCGCGAGCTGTTGCAGCACGAGCCCGACGCCGAACGTGACGAGCAGCGTGTCCAGCGGGCGGTGGTACATGCGCTGGATCAGAGTGACCTCGAGCAGAACGCCCATGGCGCCGCCGACGAGAAATCCGACGATCAGTGAGATGAACAGCGACGCGCCGCCGGTCGAAACGACTTGCTGCACGACGTATGCGGTGTACGAACCGGCCATGATGAATTCACCATGGGCCATGTTGATGACGCCCATCTGACCGAATGTCAGCGACAGTCCCAGGGCGGCGAGCAAGAGAATCGATCCGATACTGAGGCCGGTGAACAGCTGCCCGACTACGACATCCATGTGAGGCTCCTTCTTAGGATGCGGCTCCGCCGCCAGTGGCGCGGTTAAGTGCACCGGAGTGCACTCAACCGCGCCACTGGAGCGAAGCGGCTGGTCAGTTGAGGTCGGCGGCCCAGTCGTAGGTCTCCAGGAACGGATCGGGCTCGATCGGCGCCGGGGACTCCCAGACGGTGTAGATCAGGCCGTCCGGGCGGATCTCGCCGATGCGCGCGGTCTTCGAGATGTGGTGGTTGTCGCCGTTGATGACGACCTCACCCTCGGGCGCGGCAAAGCTGACGCCGTCGGCAGCAGCCTGAATGTCGCTGACCGCAAACGAGTTCGCCTTCTCGACGGTGTTCTTCCACAGGTAGACCGAGGTGTAGGCGGCTTCCATCGGATCCGAGGTCGGCTTGTCGGCGCCGTACTTGGCCTTGTAGTCGGCCACGAACTTGTTGTTCTCCGGCGTGTCGACGGTCTGGTAGTAGTTCCAGGCTGTCAGCTGGCCCGCGATGTTCTGGGCGCCGATGCCTGCGACCTCTTCCTCGGCGATGGACACCGAAATGACCGGCATGTCAGCGGCATTGAGTCCGGCGTTGGTGTACTCGCGGAAGAACGCGACGTTGGAGTCACCGTTGAGGGTGTTGAACACCGCATCGGCGTCGGCGGAGCGGACCTTGTTGACGATCGTGGAGAAGTCCGTCGAGCCGAGCGGGGTGTAGTCCTCGCCCTTGATCTCGATACCGTTGGCCGCCGCGTATGCCTTGATCTCGCGGTTGGCGGTCTGCGGGAAGACGTAGTCGCTGCCGACCAGGTACAAGGACGTCACGCCCTGTTCCTTGAGGTAGTCCAGTGCGGGGATGATCTGCTGGTTCGTGGTGGCACCGGTGTAGAAGATGTTGTCCGACGCCTCGAGGCCCTCGTACTGGACGGGGTAGTACAGCAGCGCGTCGTTGTCCTCGAAGACCGGGAGCATGGCCTTGCGCGAGGACGAGGTCCAGCCGCCGAATACTGCTGCGACACAGTCGCTGCTGATCAGCTTCTCTGCCTTCTCTGCAAATATGGTCGGTTCGGAAGCGCCGTCCTCGGCGACGACCTCGATCTGCTTGCCGTTGACGCCGCCGGCGGCGTTGATCTCCTCGATGGCAAGAGCGATCGAATCACGCACTGTCACTTCACTGATGGCCATGGTGCCGGACAGGGAGTTGAGCGATCCGACCTTGATGGTGTCGCCCGAGGTGTCGACGCAGGACTCGGCAGCTGTTCCGCCGTCGCCGGATGCTGTGTCACTGGCCTTGCTACCGCACGCGGTGAGTGCCAAACCGACCATAGCCAGCGCGGCCGGAGCAACCAGCGCGCGCGTGGCGAACTTACTAGAAGGAAGAGCAGGCATCTGGCGCCCTTTCGCTTGTATACGGGGTTGTATTCGCGATTGCAGACAGTAAAGGGCAAGTATTGCGCGGGTATGTTGCACGATGACGAGTTCGTTTCGGACGTTACCGCGCGGTAAACATGCTGCTGCGCTGGCTATTCGGGCTTCTGTGAGGATCTACTCCCCGGTTGTGCGCTGAGGCAGGCCGTAGGCGCACAACCGGGGGGTATATCGCAGCAGCGCGTCGAGCCATGACAAGCAGGGTTGACATTTCATGACAAGTCAGCTTGACTTTTGCCATGACCAACGCGCCGAGAACCAACGCGGTGCGTGACTATCGGAAGGCCGCGCGGCTGACACAGGCCGAGCTGGGTAAGGCCTGCGGGGTCAGTAGGCAGAGCATCGTCTCCGTCGAAGGCGGTGACTATGCGCCGAGCGTCTACCTGGCGCTGAACCTTGCGACGACATTGGGTACCACCGTCGAAGCACTGTTCGCGCCCAGTAAGTCGGATCAAGAGGAGTGACGACCATGAGCACCTTCACCAAGACCATGCGGTTCGTCGGCGATCTGGACGACGAGTTCTACGACGACGAGCGTCAGCGGGATGTCTGGAACGAAGCATCCGCTGTCGGGTTTCAGCTCTTCATCTGGGCGTCGCTCCTGGCGGGTGCGGTGTTGCCCTGGGTCGCCGGTCGGACAGGAAGCTGGATCGCCATCGGGTTGTTCATCGTCTACCTGAGCATCTCGTTCGCAGTGCTCGCCTACTCGAGGTCGCGCGGGCTGGATATGCACACGTCCCAGAAACTGGCTCGCCCACGTATTGCGCTCTTACTCGGTCTCTATCTTGCCGGGGGAGCCGGCGCGGCGGTGAACTTGGTGTTCCGCGACCGCGGGAACGACGCGTTGTTGGCTTCGTCGATGGCAGGTGGCGCCGCGATCGGACTGATGTGCGCCGCAATCGGTGTGGGGCGGAAGCGGCGGCTGGACCGCGAGGACGAAGCGCGCGCAGAACAGACGGAGCTCGTAGAACTCGACAAGACAGAGCCCTACCGCCTCGACGGCTGATGCTGCGTGATGCAGTGAATTCCCCCGCCTCGTGCGAACAGTGGACGCGCATCGACCGTTACGACCTCGCGTCCCGGATAGACCTGCTGCAGAATCGATACGGCCTCCGCGTCGACCGGATCGTCGTAGCTACACGCGATGACACCGCCGTTGACGACGAGATGGTTGATGTAGCTGTAGTCGACGAATCCCTCGGCATCGGACAGCGTTTCCGGCGCAGGCATCTCGACGATCGTCCACTCGTTGCCATGACCGTCGTGCGAGGCGCGCAGCACGTCGAGGACGAGCCTGCTCACCTCGAAATCCGGATGCGAGGGATCGCGCTGAACGTGCACCATGACGGTCCCCGGGGTAGGGATCGATGCAACGATGTCGACGTGCCCCCTGGTGCCGAATCGTTCGGAGTCGCGTGTCAATCCGCGCGGCAGCCAGATGACGTGCTTCGCACCGATCGTGCGCTCGAGTTCGGCCTCGACGTCGCCCTTGGTGAGTCCGGGGTTGCGACCGGGATCCAACTGCACTGTCTCGGTGACCAATACGGTTCCCGTGCCATCGACCTGGATCCCGCCACCCTCGTTGACCAGTTGCGACGCGATCCGCGGAACACCCGACAATCCGGATACGAACTCGCCGATGTGCGAGTCCTTGTCCCACTGAGCCCAGTCCTGTGCGCCCCAACCGTTGAACACCCAGTCCACCGCCGCAACGGATCCGTCCTCGGCATGGACGAACGTCGGCCCGATATCGCGCATCCAGGCGTCGTTCAACGGCGCTTCGACGATGTCGACATCTGCGGATAGGTAGGTGCGGGCAGTGGACACCTCGTTCGGATCGACGACGACGGTGACCGGCTCGAACTTCGCGATGGCATGCGCGACGGCAGCCCACGTCGAGCGTGCTTCGTCTTTGTCCTTCTCGTCGTCGCCGAGCGAATAGCCCTCGCACGGGAACGCCATCCACACCCTGTCCTGCGGCGCAGTCTCGGCGGGCATCAGGTACCGCCGTGCAGCCGCGCTCATTTCACGACCGCCGTCGCAGCGTGTCCGTCGCCGTACGGGCGCGAAGTGTCGACTGGTTCGGTCAACCTTCCGTACGTGTCGGGTCTGCGAGTGAGCAGGAACGGAAAGAGCTCCAACCATTCCCGACGCTGGTCGAGGTCGAGATCGGCGACGAGCACTGCCGGTTCGTCCCGTGGAGCCTGAACGAGGATGCGTCCGTACGGATCGGAGATGAACGAGGATCCGTAGAACGTGATCTCGCCTTCGTCGCCGCAGCGGTTCGGGACGACCATGAACAATCCGCTCGAGATGCCGTTGGCGACGATGACCTGTTGCCACAGCGGCTGGGTGTCGAACCCCGGGAACGTCGGTTCGGAACCGATGGCCGTCGGATATGCCAGGATCTCTGCGCCGCCGAGTGAATAGCTCCGCGCGACTTCGGGGAACCACTCGTCCCAGCAGGTGGGTAGGCCCACTCGCGCGCCGCCGAGCTCGTCCGGCGCGTAGACGGGATACGGGTCGCCGGCCGGTCCGGGCCGGAAGTAGGTGTCCTCGTAGTAACCCGCCGAGATGGGGATGTGGAGCTTGCGAGTGCGTGCCGACAATTCGCCCGTCGGAGAGACCATGATCGCGGTGTTGAACCCGAGGCCGTCTGCCTCCTCGGCCTTTTCGTACAGCGACGCATGGACGACGATGCCGTTGGCTCGTGCTGCCTCGGCGGCCAGCGAGAACGTAGGCCCGGTCAGCAGATCCTCGGCGTCACGGCCGGGATTGTCCGACGCACGAGTGTCGGCCGGGTAGCGCAGCAATGCGATCTCGGGAAGGAACACGACCTGGGCGCCCAGTCCTGCGGCCGAGGCGATGGCGTCGAGAAGTTCGCGGCGCAACTGGGCGGCGTCGGGTATCCATCGGTGTTGCACGAGCCCGACGCGCAGGGGCGGGCGGTCCGTCGGGGTCGTGCGGGTCAAAGGCTCGGGTGCTGTGAGATTCGTGAGGGTCAGCATGTCGGACTCCTGTTAAAACGAATGTGATTCGTTAAGTATCGTTGACGTCTGCCTCGAACGCAACAGATACGGGAGAAATGCTGTGGGACGACCGTCGGCACCCCTTCTCGACGTCGATCGCATCACGACGGCGGCCCTGACTCTCGTCGAAGAGTCCGGCGGATTCACCATGCCGCAGCTGGCCAAGAAGCTGAAAGTCAGTCCGTCTTCGCTCTACAACCATGTGTCCGGGCGCGACGAGATCGTCGAACTGCTGCGGGGACGGGCAATGTCCGAGGTGGACATGCCGGAGGTAGGGGCACCGTGGCGCGAGGCGCTCGCCCAGATTGCGCGCGGGTACCGAGACAGCTACGGCCGCTATCCCAGACTGATCCCGCTGCTGACGGCCCAGGCGGTGAACAGCAGCGCCGCGTTCGGGATGTACAACACGATGGCTCGGATCTTGACCGAGGCAGGATTCGTACCGGCGGATGTTCTGCGCATCATCACCGTGGTGGACAGCTATGTCCTGGGTTCGGCGCTCGACCTTGCCGCCCCGGAGGCTCCTTGGGAAAGGAGCGACGAGGTCGGAGTGGAGTTCCGGGCAGCCTTGGACACGATTGCTCGTGCCGCAGGTACTCGGGAAGCACGATCCGAGGACGCCTTCGAGTTCGGGCTACGGGCGCTCCTGGCGGGGCTCGATCCCCGGTAGCGGCTACAGCCGCTGCGCGAAGAGCGCGAGTCGTACTCGGTTGTCGCAGCCCGACTTGTCCATCGAGTTGGAGACATGTGTCTTGACCGTCGTGACGCTGATGTGCAACCGGTCGGCGATCTCGTCGTTGTTGAGACCCTCACCCACCAACGCCACGACATCACGTTCCCGCCTGGTGAGCGCATCGGACCCGACAGGCGGCTGCGGTGGCTGCGGAACCGTCACCGCGCGCGAGACGATGCGGTGCAGAAGAGATCGGGAGAACATCAGGTCCCCGTCGACCGTGCGTCGAATCCCGTCGAGCACGTCGGCCGGGGCCGTGTCCTTCACCATGAATCCCGCGGCGCCTGCCGCGAGTGCCGGATAGAGGTGCTCGTCGTCGTCGAACGTGGTCAGTACCAAGACCTTGATCTGCGGATGTGCGGCGACGATCTGCCGCGTGGCTTCGATGCCGCCCATTCCTGGCATCCCCAGGTCCATCAGTATGAGATCAGGCGTCAGTTCTGCGGCCAACCGAACAGCATCGACGCCGTTGGTGCCTTCTCCGACGACCTCGAGATCGGGCGTAGAACCGCACAGCATGACGAGGCCGGAGCGTACGAGACGCTGATCGTCCACGATGACGAGCCGGATCACCCCGCGCTCACCGGCGCCGTCGTGTCCGGAGTATTCGTTCGGCCGGGTATCCATACCGTCACCGTCCACTTTCCGTTGGTCGTCTGCGCGTCGAATGTGCCGTTCACGACGTGAACCCGTTCGTTCATGCCGATCAATCCGTGCCTGTCCTGAGTTCGTCCGTAGTCGGTCGGCGTTGCAGGTGCTGCATCGTTGACCACCATGATCCTGAACCCTCGGTCCGCCCGAGCCACGTCGACTTCGACGGTCGATTCGGGCACGGCGTGCTTCATGACGTTGGTCAGTGACTCCTGAACCACGCGCACGACGGTCAGTCGGCCGATGGCGTCGAGGTCGCCGATCTCGGTGTCGATTCGTGAGTCGACAGAAAAGCCGGCGCTACGTGTGCGCTCGACGGCTGCATCGATCTCGGTGACTACCGAATCGGAATCGATGAGGGTGACAGCGCCGAGTCCGGGGTCGCGCAGCGCGACCAAGAGCCGTCGAATGTCCGCGAGAGAGTCCGACGCCGTGCTGTGGACATCGTCGAGGACGTTCTGCACCGCCTCGTCCACATCGCCGAGGACATGGCGCGCGACTCCGATGCGCAACACGATCGACGCCATGTGGTGGGCCACGAGATCGTGTAGTTCACGCGCCACCGCGCTGCGTTCGGCGACGCGGGTGCGCTGCTCTGCATCGAGGCGTCGAGCTTCGGCCTCCTCGGCGCGAAGTCGATACGACTCGGCCAGCGCCCGCTGGGCCCGAAAGTAGAACCCCGTGGACAAGGGCAGCGCCACCAGCGCGACAACCGAGATCATGGTGGTGAGCGTCCAGAAGCTCGAGTGGTCGTCCAGCCACGCGCCCAGAACGACGGACGCGGTCCAACCCGCGGACGCCAGAAGTATCGACGGCGTCCTGGGTGAACGCGCGACCACGTCTGCCAGCGCGAACGCGCCGAGGTACGGAACGAGTTCCGACAGACCCCAGGCCTGACTCGCGAACATCGGTACGGCAAGCGCCGAGATCACCAGCGAGACCGGAACCGGCGCCCGGGCCCCGACACAGAACGCGGCCGCAGAGGACATGGCGAGAATCCAGAATGTCGTGGACACCTCGAACTGGCCGGGGAATGCGCTGGCGATCAGCAGCAGAGGGACCACGACGAGTGGCAGGACCCGAAGTATTCGAGACAACGCGGCTTCCTTCGATCAATTGTGTTGCATGCCCGAATGGCTCGGCGACATCGGCAGAGCTTCAGCCGACTCTCCGGGACCCACGACCACGAACTGGCCCATCATGCCCCGATCCTCGTGCATCAGCAGGTGGCAGTGGTACATGTAGGGCATCGACGGGTCGGTGTACTCGGAGAACTGCAGCGCCAGACGAATCCGCTGTCCTGGCGCCGTGTACACCGTGTCCTTCCATCCTGCCAGCTCGGCCGGCGGTGGTGAGCCGTCGATGTCGATGATCCGGAACTGGGTATCGTGAACATGGAAGTTGTGCGGCCAGTTGTCGGCGTTGGTCACGGTCCATATTTCGAGGGTGTCGACGACGGAGGTGTGGTCGATGCGAGTCATGTCCATCTGCTTGTCGTTGATCATGAACCACCGCAACTCGAAATCACGTTCCGCGGCCGGACTCGACAGGTCCAGCGCGGGAAGCGTGGCCAATTCGGGCGGAACCGATGGTGTTGCCGTCACACTGTCGCCCGCACGTATTTCGAGGATGTCGAAGGTGTCGGTCATGCCGTACGACGCGGCCTTGTCGCTCTCGACACCACCGTTGCCCTCGATGGGAAAGGATCGCAGTGTCGAGACCGAACCGGGAGTGACCTGCAGTACCACTTCGATTCGCTCACCGGGGCTCAACGCGATTCTGCTCGACCACACGGGGTTCGGAAGAAACCCGCCGTCGGTGGCAACCAACTGGAACCGACGGGAATCGTCGAAGCCCAGGTTGTAGAGACGACCCGAGGACCCGTTCAGAATGCGCAGTCGGATCTTGTCGGTGGAGGCGGACACGAAGGCTCCGACGGCCCCGTTGGTGACGATGGTGTCGCCGAGTAGCCCCATGTCGGTCGAGTTCGACTCGTCGAGCGTGCCGTCGGCATCGAATCTGCGGTCTTGGATGATCAAGGGGATGTCGTCGACGCCGTAGTCGGAGGGGAGGCCGAGTGCGTCGGAGTCGTCGTCGTCCACCAGGAACAGCCCGGCCAGGCCGCGGTACACGTGTTTTTCGGTGCTGCCGTGTGGGTGTGGGTGATACCAGAGCGTCGCCGCCGGCTGATCGACGACCCATGTCGGGTTCCATTGCGTACCAGCGGTGATGGTCTGGTGTGGGCCGCCGTCGAAGCGGGCCGGTACATGCATTCCGTGCCAGTGCACACTCGTCGATTCGGTCAGTGCGTTGGCTATCGCGAACGAGACGCTCTCACCGCAGCGCGCGCGGAGCGTCGGGCCGAGTACCGAGCCGTTGTAGCCCCACGTCGGAGTGTGTCGTCCGGACAGCATCTCACTGGACCCCGCTGCCGCTACCAGCTCGAAGTGACGAGTGCCGTCGGCGTCGACCGTGCCTGTCTCCAGCGGTGGGATCGGCAAAGGACGCAGGGAGCCGGGTCGAGATGTCGAGGTCGTCTCGGTACTTGTTGTGGCCGAGGAACATCCAGCGAGTACGACGAGAGGGACGGCCGTGAGACCGGTAAGAAAGCGTCGTCGAGACAGGTCGTGCATCGTTCTCCTTGGTCGGAAACCGTGACGGATGTGTCACGGACGTTCTCCGACCAAGTCTTGTGTGGCTGCTGTGCTGTTCACTCCCCCCGCGGGAGGACCGTCGAGTCCTACGTGGGGGTCTTGACGGTGGCGCCGCCATGTTGTACCGAGCGGCTTCGGTGATCAGTCGTCGATGATGAGCACCGGGGTGTCCTTCTTCAGGATTCGGCCCTTGAAGAACTCGGGCATCCGGATGGCGATGACGAACATCAGAACCACGCCGAGGGCGATGATGCCGACGCCGATGAGGAACACCATGCCGATTCCGAACAACGACGAGCCGCTGCCGAACTCCGGGTCCCACGCATCGACCGAGGTCTGCACGAACACGACCGCCATGCCGATCCCGCCGAGCAGGGGAGCGAGGAACTTGAAGAGGAAGTTTCGCGCCGAGGTGAACAGTTCCTCTCGGAAATACCAGACGCACGCGAAAGCCGTGATGCCGTAGTAGAAACAGATCATCAACCCGAGGGCCGCAATGGTGTCGGTGAGCACGTTGTCGCTGACCACACGCATGACGGCGTAGAACCCGGCCGACGCGACGCCGGCGACGATCGTCGCGAAACCCGGAGTGCTGAACCGAGGGGTGATCGAGGCGAAGCGTTTCGGGATCGCCTGATAGTGACCCATTGCCAGCAACGTGCGGGCGGGCGAGATGAAGGTCGCCTGAAGCGAGGACGCCGAGCTACTGAGGACTGCGAGCGACAGCAGCACCGCGAATGGGCCCATCACCGGACCTGCCAACGCGGCGAACACGTTGTCCGTGGTGTCCGGATTCTGCAATCCGTTGCCGGTGTCGCCGGTTCCTGCGAACAGAAGCGTCGCAACCGCCGTCAGCAAGTACAGGACGATGATGAAGAAAACGGTCACGATCGCGGCGCGACCCGGAATCTTCTCGCTGCCCGCGGTCTCCTCGTTGACCGTCAGACAGACGTCCCAGCCCCAATACATGAAGATCGACAGTGACAGGCCCGCCGTGAACGCCGAGAAGCTCTCGATACCGAACGGGTCGAACCAGCTGAGGCTGAAGCTGATGTCGTCGGCGCCCTCGCCCTGTCCGATCTTCACGAACGCGGCGATGATGAACCACGCCATGACCGCAAGCTGGAACGACAGCATCGTGTACTGCACTTTTTTGGTCTCCTGCATACCGCGGTAGCAGATCCACGCAGCCAGCGCCATGAAGACCAAGCACGTGATGATGTTGACAAGCTTGTTGCCCGACAGGTCCGCGAGCGAATCGTTGCTGGTGACCTGGGCGAGGAAGAGGTAGAAGAAGTCGACGGCGACGCCCGCCAGGTTCGACAGAACGATGATGGTCGCGGCGATCAGGCCCCAACCGCCCATCCAACCGATGTACGGGCCGAAAGCTTTGGACGCCCAGGTGAACGACGTACCGCTGTCCGGTTCGGCGGCGTTCAGCTCACGATATCCCAGTGCTACCAACAACATCGGGATGAATCCGACGATGAAGATCGCCGGCAGGTTGACGCCGACCTCGGATACCGTCGGCCCGAGGGATGCCGTCAGCGCATACGCGGGTGCGATGGTGGAGATGCCGAGTACGACGCTGGCGAGCAGTCCGAGTTGACCGGCGGACAGGCCTTTGGATTCGACCTGAACATCGTAGTGCTCCTTCATGATCGATCTCCTACTCCGCGTGGTACCACGATCATCGGGACGGGAAGAACGCGCAGGATCTTCGCTGCGGTGGAGCCGAGGAACAACCGTCGAGGCTGGCCGAGTCTGCTCGACCCGACCATCAGAACGTCACCGTCGTGCCATTCCAGCGACGACACGGCCTTCTCGATCCCGTTGCCCTCGGCGACGATCGACTCCACTTCGGTGCCTGTCGGCAGCGATTCGATCGCCTTTCGGAGGTTGTCGTCGGCCTTGGCCATGTCGCGTTCGCGTGCGGCGTGAGTGTGGGTGTCCTCGCCCGCCGCACGACTGTCTATCGACACCAGTGAGACGAGGCGGAGGGGGAGGTGAGCCTCGGCGCTCAGTTCGAATGCGGTGTCGGTCAACACCTCGGCGCCGGGGCGATTTCCGACGGCGCAGGTGATCCCTCGTAGCCTCTCGACCTGGCTGTGCCGAGTTCCACGCGGTGCAAGCGCCAACGGCACATGTGCCACGTGCAGCAGCTCGCTGGTGACGCTGCCGATCGCGTGCCTGCCGAGGAGGCCGTCGCTGGCCGCGCCGACGACGATCATGTCCGCGTCTCGCTCGGTGGCGATGTCGATGAGTCCCCGCGCGAAGGATTCGTCGAACAGCAGTTGTCCCTCGGCCTCGATGTCGTCGGGGACGAGCGCCATCGCCTCGGCGAGCCACTCCGTTGCCTGCTGAACGAGGATGTCGTCGTAGGCGACCTCGACCGGCGCTTTCGACGGCACCGGCCGTTCGCACGGAAGGACGATGCAGATGTCCAACGTAGCGTTGAACGTTCGGGCGAGTACCGCGGCGAGAGCGATGCCGTCCTCGCCGCTGGGCGTGGCTTGGTATCCGACGATCAGGCGCATGTTGCTGCCTCTCCAGTGCTGCGAATTCTCTAGTGGCACGAACTGTCGGGGTCGGTGTGGCAACTCTTGGCCGGTGAGGCCGCCACGTCCAGGGATGGGTTCCGATCGAAGAAGCCGAACGGTTTGAGCCAGAACGAGACCGTGTCCGCGGGCATCACCGGCCAGTCCTCGGGCCGGGTGATGTGGTGGATGCCGAAGGTGTACCAGAGCACGACATCGGTGTTCTCGATGGACCGGTCCGCCTCGGTCCACTCGGGAAGACCGTGGTCGACGCCACTCTGGTTGACGAATTCGCCACTGGGCCAGCGTTCGTCGGGTGAATTGGGAGTCACCCACACGGTGTGACCGATGACCTGAGCGCGTTGGAACACCGGCGACGCGGGGTCGAACATCGACGGGATCGCGGCACCGGGCACGAGCTTGTAGGCCGGATGGGTGCCGAGACCGTTGGTCACGTTGTCGTTGACGACCTTCCACGCTTTCTGGGTGTTCCAGTCGTAGTCCTGCTTGCCCTCGGACTCGGTCGTCAGCGGGGTGTTGAGCTGCGTCAGAGCGAGCCCGTACGGATTGTCCGGACCCATCGGAACCTGTTTCGTCTCACTGGCATAGACGGTGTTCTCGGTGCCGTCGATGTCGAGATCGAGCCGAGCGACCAGGAAGTGCTGGTGGTAGGGCGCATAGGTCCGGTTGTCGACAAGCGTTCCCGACGGGTGCGCGCCGCCCTCTTCGAAGTGGGTGACGACCATGATGCCGGTCGCCCGAACCTCGCACTCGATGTTGCCGTCCTGATAGAACCGCCAGTAGACGAGGTACTCGTAATTCGCCACGGTGGCGTGGAAACTGACCGTGAGCCGACGCATACGCCGGACCTCGGCGCCGGCGTCGTGATCGACGTGCTTCCACAGGACGGCGTTGTCCTCCTCGTGGATGCAGATCGCGTTGGTGATCGTGTACGGCTCGCCCTTGCTGTTGTGCAGCACGGCGTCGAGGTACCGGATCTCACCGAGGCAGTCGCAACCGAGTTCGAGTGAGGTGGTCATGAAACCGAGACCCCATTCGCCGATGTCGAACGCAGTACGACGATAGTGGTCCTCGGTGTGATCGCGATAGGGAACGACCATCTCCGCGAACGACATTCGATTGGCGACGGACCGTACGTTCCCGTTGTCGTTGTACGTGACGGCATGCAGCGTCATACCCTCGCGGTAGTTGAACCCCACGCGCAGGGACCAGTTCTGCCACGTCAACTTGTTGCCGTCGAGTTCGAACGACGGTCCCTCGGGTTGAGTGATCTCGAGGGGCTTCAGCGGCGGCCTCGTGCTCGAGTTCCGGATCCGCTCCGGTATGTGCCGTGGTACATACTCGCCCATGATCTCCGGGCGCTCGACGCGATAGGTGTCCTCGATCTCGAGTAGTTCCATCGTGTTGACATCGATGACGCAGTGGAAGCCGCCGACCGGTCCTGCATACGGATTGGCACCCGCCGCGGCCTTGACCCAGGTATCGGACCAGCCGAGGCGTCGACCCTTGTACTTCTCGGGGGTCACTGCCTCGCCGTAGGTCCAGGTGTCCATGAACACCATGTCCAGGTCGGTGATTCCTCGATCTGCAAGAGCGGCAATGACATCGGGATGCGCACGCAGTGCGGCATCGGCCTCCTCCCACTCGTCGACGGTGAAGTTCGGCTGTACGTCCGGGATGTGCGTCCAGGACTCGACGACGAGTTCGTCGAGCGAGACGACGGCCTTGAACGTCGTGTTGTCGGTTCGGTTCAACACGACCGTCACGGCCCGGCGGGCCGGCACCGTGCCATCGGCGTCGAAGGCCGCGATCTCGGCTTTCGACGGTTCGATCATCTCGATCGAGGCGTACCGCCAACCGTCGCCGACGGCGTGGTCCCGCGCGAGTGTTGCTGCCACCGAGCCGAATTCCTCGGCGGACAGGGGGTCCAGGGGGTGAAAAGTCATGCGATGGTCTCCGTCGAGCTCATGACGTGCTTGATGCGGGTGTAGTCCTCGACGCCGTACGCCGAGAGATCCTTGCCGTACCCGGAGTACTTGAATCCGCCGTGCGGCATCTCGGCGACGAGTGGGATGTGACAGTTGACCCACACGCAACCGAAGTCGAGTGCCGCCGAAAGGCGGAGGCTCCGGCCATGATCGGAGGTCCAGACGCTCGACGCGAGTCCGAAGTCGACGTCGTTCGCGAGGCGGATCGCCTCGTCCTCGTCGGCGAATTTCTGGACCGTCAGCACCGGTCCGAAGGTCTCCTGCTGGACGATGGCGTCGGATTGCTCGACGCCGGTGATGATGGTGGGCTCGAAGAAGAAGCCGGTGTCACCGATGCGCTTGCCGCCGGTGGCGATGGTGGCGTGCGGGCCGATCCCCTCGACCTTGGCCTTGACCTGGCCGAAGTGGTTCACGTTGTTCAGGGGTCCGTAGAACGTGTCGGGATCGTCGGGGAGGCCCACCTTCACCGACTTCGCTTTGGCGACCAACGCATCGACGAGCTGATCGTGCACGGACTCGTGTACCAGCACCCGCGTGACGGCGGTGCAGTCTTGACCGGCATTGAAGAATGCCGCGTCACCGATGCCGTCTGCTGCTTTCGCGATGTCGACGTCGTCGAACACCACCGCAGGTGCCTTACCGCCGAGTTCGAGGTGAGCGCGTTTGAGCTCCTTGGCCGCACCGACGGCCACCGCGATACCTGCGCGCACCGAGCCGGTGATGGATACCAACGCTGGAGTCTTGTGTTCGACGATGGCAGCACCGGTGCCGCCGTTGCCGAGAACGACGTTGAATACGCCGTCGGGAATGATGCCCTTGGAAATCTTGGCCAGCACGAGCGTGCTTTCGGGGGTCGTGTCGCTCGGCTTGAGAACGATGGTGTTTCCCGCCGCGAGTGCGGGACCGATCTTCCAGATGGCCATCATGAACGGGTAGTTCCACGGCGTCACTTGGCCGACGACACCGAGTGGTTCACGTCGGACATAGGAAGTGAAGCCGTCCATGTACTCGCCTGCGGACTTTCCTTCCAGCATGCGTGCTGCGCCCGCGAAGAAGCGGATCTGGTCGGCGCCGACGGTGATCTCCTCGGCCGCGATGGTCGCCTTCGGCTGCCCGGTGTTGCGGCTCTGTGCGTCGACCAACTCGTCGCTCGCGGCGTCGATGGCGTCCGCCAGCTTCAGCAGAACCTTCTGCCGCACACCGGGCGTCGTCTTGCCCCAGGTAGCGAAAGCCTCGCGGGCCGCAGTCATGGCCGCGTCGACGTCGGCTGCGTCGGAAATCGGGGATCTGGCGACCACCTGTTCGTCGACGGGGTTCACCACATCGAGAAGTTCACTGCCCGAGGGCGTCACGAACTGTCCGCCGATGTAGTTCTGTAGGACCTGCACAGTCATCGTGTTCATCCCATCTTCGACACATGTTTCGGTTCTGCACAGCGTGCACCCGCCGAGTGATCTGCGCTACCCGACAAGATGTCGATTCGATTGCAACAAGACAGGACGAAGTGGTGTGAATCTCGGTGGTTGGTGTCGGTCGACGACACCGGTACCGTCGTGCCATGACCGAGGGGAAGAGGCCGACGCAGATCGGCGACGGCATCTGGGCGTTTCTGTGGGAGCCAGGGGGCTGGGGTCAGACCAATACAGGTCTTCTCGTCGATGCTGGTTCGGCGTCGATGGTGATCGATACGGTGTGGGACGTCGACCGTGCGGAGCGGACGGCAGCCGAGACTGCGGCGTTGGTACGCGACGCGCCGATCACCGAAGTCGTCAACACCCATTCCGACGGAGATCACTGGTGGGGCAACGACACCGTCCCCGCCGACGCTCGAATCACGACGAGTTCTGCGTCGCTGCACGCGATGAAGGAAGAGACGCCGCCGTCGGGAGTGCACGCGTTCGCTTCGCTCGGCGCGCTCGTCGGGTGGGTGCCAGGACCCGTCGGAGCGATGGGCGGCTACATGGATCGCGTCCGCGGCGGCGCTACTTTCCCCCGCAAGACTCCGAGGATGCCGGACCACACCTTCGACGTGACCGAGACGATCGCCGTCGGCGGCAGGGATGTGCACCTGAGGTACCTCGGTCCGGCGCATACTGTCGGCGACCTCATCGCGCACGTGCCCGACGCCGGCGTCGTGTTCACGGGTGACCTGTTGTTCATCGGGTCCACGCCGATCCTGTGGCACGGACCGCTCGGCAATTGGATCGACGCCCTCGACCACCTGCTGTCGCTCGACGCTCGGGTGTACGTGCCGGGACACGGTCCAGTGTGCGGAACGGCCGAGATCTCCGCACTGCGTGACTACTGGACCTGGGTGGACGCGGCCGGCCGTGAACATTTCGATGTGGGCGTCGATGCACCTCACGCAGCTCGAAACATGATGCGATCCAAGGAGTTCGAGCAGTTTTCCGTGTGGGACTCGCCGGAGCGACTGATCCTGAGCATGTCGACGCTGTATCGACTGTGGGAGGGCAAGCCGGCGGCGCCGCCGACCTTGGCTCGCCGAGCGCGGGCTTTCGCAGCAGCCGGGGCGCTTCTTCGAGAGTGAGGTAGAGGGCGTCACTGCGCGGTGGTCGTCTGCGGGCTCGGGTGCGCACTGAGCTTGCGAACCCCCATGAAGCCCACGAGGCCGACGACGATCAGAGCGATTCCGACCCACAGTGGCCCCGAGTCGGTGATGAGAAGCGAGACACCGACGATCCCGATGAATGCCGGGATCCAGTTGAACAATTCGATCAGCGGCAGGGGCGGATCCGTCGGGATGCCCGCAGCCATCGCCGCCTTGTTCGGTGCCACATCCGGATACCACTCGGTGAACGCGACGGCGAACAGCATGGCGCCGATCTGCAGGATCCACCCGGTCCAGAAGTTGTCCGAGGTGTCCAGCACGATGACCCCATACAGGCCTGCCAGTGCGGAGAAACTGAACGCGAGTGCCCACGCGAGCGTGATGCGGTAGTTGACCTTTCGGAACAGTGGAGTGTTCCAGACATCCTCCTCCACCTGCTCCTTCGCGTACTCGAGCGTGAACGGATTACGCAGCAGAATCGAGCCGAACGCGAACACCACGAGCGCGATGTTGGTCATTTCGCCCGACCACAGTTCCATCCATGCGATCGTCCCTGCCGACGCGAAGAGCCCGATGGCCGAGATGATCGCGAAATACGCGACGTCGAACAGTTCCATCTTCTTGATCCGGCCGCCGTTCCGGTGCCCGAGAGCGATGAACAGCACCGACAGGCCGAGAGCGATGCTTGCGGCTTCCTCGAACCTCCCGGGTCCGACGATGAGCGACATCGCGATCCACGGCGTGAGCCCCGACAACGGGGATTCGAGGAAGGCGTCGATCAGGTTGCGTTTCTTGTCGGTGGCTTTCTCGTGTCCCATCAGATGATGGTCCACGGTCGGCGCCGCCGCGGAAAGATGAAAAAGGGGATGAAATCAGCGGACCAGATACGGTGACACCGAGCTGCGGTGTTCGTCGATGTCGAGTTCCTTGCCCAGTGGCGGGAAAGCACGCTGCGGGCAGTTCGATCGTTCGCAGACTCGGCAGCCTGCTCCGATGGGGGTCGCGACGGAAGAACCGTGTAGATCGAGCCCGTCTGCGTACACCAATCTCCCCGCATGGCGGATCTCGCATCCGAGGCCGATGGCGAAGGTCTTGCTCGGCTGGCCGTATCGGGCTGCGCGTCGTTCGACGGTACGGGCGATCCACAGGTAGCTGCGACCGTCCGGCATCTCGGCGATCTGGGTCATGATCTTGCCTGGATACGCGAATGTCTCGTACACGTTCCACAGCGGGCACGTGCCCCCGCTCGACGAGAAATGAAAGCCCGTCGCGGACTGCCGCTTGGACATGTTTCCTGCGCGGTCGACGCGTACGAACGAGAACGGCACACCGCGGAGGTTCGGTCGCTGAAGGGTCGACAGTCGGTGGCAGATCGTTTCGTAGCTGACCGAGAAGAACGCCGACAGTCGTTCGATGTCGTATCTGAAGTCCTCTGCCACGTCGTGGAACAGGTGATACGGAAGGACCGTAGCTGCGGCGAAGTAGTTGGCGAACCCGAGGACCGCCAGCTTCTTCGACTCCTCGCTCGTGAACCCTCCCTCGTCGACCATCTTGTCGAGCAGGTCCGCGCACTCGAGGTACGCGAGTTCGGCGGCGAACTTGAACATCTTCTGACCACCGGACAGGTGCGGCGAGATCTCGAGAAGGCGAGTGTCCGGATCGAACCTGTGCAGTACGTTCTCGCCGAGGTCGATCCGGTTGACGATCTTCACCTCGTGCACCGATTGCAGACGCTTGGCGATCTCACCCGCGATGTCCGCACGATGGAATCTGATGCGCGAGGTCAATTCCTCTGCCGCTGTATCCAACTCGTGGAGGTAGTTCTGACGCTGGTAGAAGTAGTCGCGCACCTCCTCGTGAGGCTTGCTGATCGCACCGCTGCCACTGCCGTCGCTGAACCGTTCCTCGGTGGCCGCCGCCAGCTGAGCCGTCGTGTTTCGGTAACGGCGGTGCATGTTGACCATGGCCCGTGCCAGCTGCGGATGTGAGGACACCATCTGGGCGATCTCGTGGGCGTCGGCGACGATGCCCATGTCCTGATCGAGCGCGACCTCCCGGAGTTCAGCGACGAGGCGGGTGTCGTCCTCGGAGGAGAAGAACGAGGTGTCGACGCCGAAGACCTCGGAAATGCGAAGCAGTACTGGCACAGTCAGCGGACGAACGTCGTGCTCGATCTGGTTGAGATAGCTGGCCGAGATCTGGAGCTGTCCGGCGAGCGTGACCTGGCTCATCTTGCGTTCGGTGCGCAACTGTCGCAGCCGCACTCCGACGAACGTTTTCGACATGAGCGCCAGGCTACGCCTGCGAAGAAGTTACTTAACAACCTTCGCTTGGTCGGTGGAACGTCACGATCCGGATCGTTCGTCACAATTCGGTCGACCAGGGGAGCGGAACCGTCGGAAAAGGCGTATACCGAATACATGCTCGTTCGCACAGGTAACTAAGAGGGAGACACCATGTCTGACAATTTCCGTGAAGTCATGCGCGACGCGCTGGTGTTGGTCACCGGCGTCGTACTCGTGACGTCGACGATCTGGCTGCCGGTCGGCGACGACACCGGAGTGTCGGGGGCGATCCTCATCCTCGGGATGGTGTCGGCCGGAACGGCGCTGTGGGCGATGTCGAGCGCGTCGAGGTCGAGTCACTGGGCGCACGTCACGCTCGGCGTGATGCTCGCGCTGTCGCCGGTCGTGCTCGCTTTCCCTGCCGGTCTCATAGCCGCGGACATGTTCGCTCTGGTCGGGGGCGTGATCATCGCAGCAATGGGCGTTCTCGGAGTGTTGGACAGCGCTCGCACTGCTACTTCGTCGAGCACGCTCGTCGCTTCCTCCGGGCAAGTCCGTGCCCGCGTCGCACGGTAGAGCGAACGCGAGGACCGTAGAGCGTGGAGTAAAGTGATTCTGGTCACAATTGCTGACCGAAGTTCGCAACGGCCCGACTTTCTGGCTCGATTCAGACGATGTACGCCAAGCCGTACGTTTGTCCGGTTAGATTTCCGTAAATTGCGTTCACGAACTGCGGTTTCTCCTACTGGCGAGTAATTAAGCCTGTCCGATCGGCGAGGTCCACACGGCCAGAAACTTCGCAACGTTAGCAAGGGGTTGTCGAAAGGTAGCCAAGATTGGCACTAGGAACAGGTAGACGGGCCTTTTTGGGTGTGCCATTGTTTGGAAGAACACCCGCAGGGCCTGGCAATGGTGTGAAGAAATTCGCACGAGCCGGCCGCACAGATCAGAAATAGAACTGGAGCTGAGATGTCGACCACCGGCACACCGAAGACCACCGAAGAGATCCAGAAGGACTGGGACACCAACCCGCGCTGGAACGGCGTGACGCGTAACTTCACCGCCGAGCAGGTTTCGAAGCTGCAGGGCACCGTCGTCGAAGAGGCAACTCTCGCTCGTCGCGGCTCGGAGATCCTCTGGGATCTCGTGAACAACGAGGACTACATCAACTCGCTCGGTGCGCTCACCGGCAACCAGGCAGTACAGCAGGTCCGCGCCGGACTCCGCGCGATCTACCTCTCCGGCTGGCAGGTCGCCGGTGACGCCAACCTTTCGGGCCACACCTACCCGGACCAGAGCCTCTACCCGGCCAACTCGGTGCCGACCGTCGTGCGTCGCATCAACAATGCGCTGCTCCGCGCCGACGAGATCGCCAAGGTCGAGGGTGACACCTCGGTCAGCAACTGGCTCGCTCCCATCGTCGCCGACGCCGAAGCCGGCTTCGGTGGCGCACTGAACGCCTACGAGCTGCAGAAGGCCATGATCGCGGCCGGCGCTGCAGGCGTGCACTGGGAGGACCAGCTCGCGTCGGAGAAGAAGTGCGGCCACCTCGGCGGCAAGGTTCTGATCCCGACCCAGCAGCACATCCGCACCCTGACCTCGGCACGCCTCGCGTCCGACGTCGCCGACGTGCCGTCGGTCATCATCGCCCGCACCGACGCCGAGGCCGCAACCCTCATCACGTCCGATGTGGACGAGCGCGACGTGCCGTTCCTCGACGGAACCCGCACTGCCGAAGGTTTCTACGGTGTCAAGAACGGCATCGAGCCCTGCATCGCCCGTGCGAAGGCCTACGCCCCGTACGCAGACCTCATCTGGATGGAGACCGGCGTGCCGGATCTCGAGGTTGCGAAGAAGTTCGCCGAGTCGGTCCGCAGCGAGTTCCCCGACCAGCTCCTGGCCTACAACTGCTCCCCTTCGTTCAACTGGAAGGCGCACCTGGACGATTCGACCATCGCGAAGTTCCAGAAGGAGCTCGGCGCGATGGGCTTCAAGTTCCAGTTCATCACGCTCGCAGGCTTCCACTCGCTCAACTACGGCATGTTCGACCTGGCACACGGCTACGCCCGCGAAGGCATGACCGCGTTCGTCGACCTGCAGGAGCGCGAGTTCAAGGCTGCCGAAGAGCGCGGCTTCACCGCCGTCAAGCACCAGCGTGAGGTCGGCGCAGGCTACTTCGACACCATCGCCACCACCGTCGACCCGAACACCTCGACGGCAGCTCTCAAGGGCTCCACCGAAGAGGGCCAGTTCCACTAGGCCAGCCCGCCTCTTTCGGAGCTTCAGCGCACTAGTCAGGCGGTCCCAGCGTTTCGCTGCGGGCCGCCTGACTCGTATGACGCCGGCTTTGGCGTTCCCCGACAGAGTTACCCCCATCTCACCTGAAGCTGTTGCCCAGCAACATGACTGAAAAGGAGTGTGCCGTGACGGTTGAGCGAGTAGGCGTCGTCGGTGCCGGTCAGATGGGCGCTGGTATCGCCGAAGTGTGCGCCCGCGCACACGTCGACGTGCTGGTCTGCGAACAGACACGTGAGCTGTCGACCGCAGGACGCGCACGCATCCTGCGGTCGCTGGACCGTGGCGTGAGCAGCGGTAAGATCACCGAGCGCGAACGTGAACATGCCGCCCGACGGCTGCGCTTCACCTCCGATCTCGGTGACTTCGCCGATCGTCAGCTCGTGGTCGAGGCAGTGTTGGAAGACGAGAAGGTCAAGGCCGATATCTTCGCCGAGTTGGACTCGGTGGTGACGGATCCGAACGCCGTGCTCGCATCGAACACCTCGTCCATTTCGATCATGAAGTTGGGAACCGCAACGAAAGCACCCGACCGCGTCGTCGGATTGCACTTCTTCAATCCGGTGCCGGTGCTCCCTCTCGTGGAGCTCGTCACCACGCTCAAGACCAGCGACACCGTCGCCGAGCGGGCCGAGAGGTTTGCCGGTGACGTGCTCGGCAAGCAGGTAGTTCGCTCCGCCGACCGTTCCGGCTTCGTCGTCAATTCGCTCCTCGTGCCGTACCTGCTCTCCGCTATCCGCATGGTCGAGTCCGGGTTCGCCACCAAGGAAGACATCGACAAGGCAACGGTTCTCGGTCTCGCCCACCCGATGGGTCCGTTGGCGCTGGCCGACCTCGTCGGGCTGGACACCGTCAAATCCATCGCCGACTCCATGTACGCAGAATTCAAGGAACCGTTGTTCTCGGCGCCGCCGCTGTTGCTGCGGATGGTCGAGGCAGGCCTGGTCGGCAAGAAGACCGGGGCCGGCTTCTACCGGTACGAGAACGGCCGAGTCGCCCGCTGAAATGCAAGCGCATTCCGGTGCACTTAACCATGCTACTGGCGGCGGAGCCGCTCGGCCACGATTCGGCGGAGGCGCTGGCAACTGACGCCGTCTCTGCGTAACTTGGTTGCAGCGGCGCGACGGTGCGCCGACGAGCGGAACAGGGGACAACAAAGGTGAGCAAGTCGAATAAGTCGGGTGGGTTCCTTCCCAAGGCGTTCGGACTCGGATTGGCTGCGACGGGTGCAGCTCACTTCGTCGTTCCCGAAGCGTTCGAAGGCATCACCAAGCTCCCGTTCCCGAAAGACACCAGGGACTGGATCAGCCGCAACGGCGCAACCGAGCTGGCTGTGGGTGCAGCTATCGCATACCCGAAGACCCGCACCATCGGGCTCGTAGGACTCGGCGCGTACGTGGGCTGGCTAGGCTTCAATATCGCTCGAAACAGCTGAGCTGGAGCCGCTCGATGTCGTGAATCACTCCTGTCATCTGGGAATACCCAGCTGACAGGAGTGTCCGCATTGCATTGTTACCGATGCGTAGGTAGCAATGTAGCTATGACTTCAGCTACCGCATACACAGCGACTTCCGCCGACGCCCCGCTCGAGAAGGTCACCATCGATCGACGTGAGCTCGGTCCGAAGGACGTTCTGATCGAGGTCAAGTTCGCGGGCATCTGTCATTCCGACATTCACACCGCTCGGAACGAATGGGGCGGCACCAACTACCCCGTCGTTCCCGGACACGAGATCGCGGGCATCGTTGCCGAGGTCGGCTCCGGCGTCAGCAAGCACAAGGTCGGCGACCGGGTCGGCGTCGGTTGCTTTGTCGACTCCTGCGGCGAGTGCGAAGCCTGCCTCGCGGGCGAGGAGCAGTACTGCTTCAAAGGCGTCACCGCCACCTACAACACCAAGCTCGCCGACGGTTCCGTCACCCAGGGCGGTTACTCGACGCACATCGTCGTCACTGAGGGGTTCGTACTGTCGATCCCCGAGGGCATCGAACTCGACGTCGCTGCACCACTGCTCTGTGCAGGAATCACCCTCTACTCCCCGCTCAAGCACTGGGGAGCCGGACCGGGCAAGAAGGTCGCCATCATCGGCTTGGGCGGACTCGGCCACGTCGGCGTCAAGATCGCGCACGCTCTCGGTGCCGAGGTCACGGTCCTGAGCCAGACGCTCAGCAAGGAAGAGGACGGCAAGCGGCTCGGCGCAGATCACTACTACGCCACCTCCGACAAGGAGACGTTCAAGAAGCTGCGCGGCCGATTCGACCTGATCATCAATACCGTCTCCGCCGAGATCGACATGGACAAGCACATGTCGCTGCTGGCGATCAACGGCTCGCTCGTCATTCTCGGCTTGCCGTCCGAGCCCATCAAGGTCCGCGGGTTCACCCTCGCTGCAAACCGTCGTAGCCTCGCCGGCTCGATGGTCGGTGGCATCGCGCAGACCCAGGAGATGCTGAACTTCTGCGCCCAGCACCACATCGGCGCCGAGATCGAGACGATCCCCGCGGACAAGATCAACGAGGCATACGAGCGCGTGCTGAAGAGCGACGTCCGCTACCGCTTCGTCATCGACGCCGCAACGTTCTAGAACACCTGAAGTGCGCCCTGTACGTTTTCGATCGAACGTACAGGGCGCATTCAGCTGTTCGCCAGGCGCTGCTTCTCGACCTCGACATCGAAATCGGCTGCAGGCCAGTCGAGTTCGAGTCTTTCGAGTGCGTCGATCAGCAATTCGATGACCGCAAGGCGGCTGTACCACTTACGGTCGGCCTGAATGACATGCCATGGCGCGTAATCGGTGTTCGTGCGGTCGATGACGCGTTGGTATGCGAGCCGGTACTGAGGTAGAAATCCGCGCTCGGTGACGTCTCCCGGGTTGTACTTCCAGTACTTGTCGGGCCGGTCCAGCCGTTCCTGCAGGCGGGCGCGTTGCTCCTCCGGCGAGACGAACAGGGCGACTTTGACGATGAGCGTTCCTTCGTCGACCAATTCCTTCTCGAACGCGTTGATCTCGTCGAAACGGGGCTCCCACACCTGGCGCGGGACCAGATTGTGGACGGCGACAACCAGCACGTCCTCGTAGTGCGAGCGGTCGAATACACCTATCTTGCCGCCCCCTGGCAGCTGATTTCTGATTCGCCACAGGTAGTGGTGTTCGCGCTCCTCTTTCGTAGGCACTCCGAACGACGCGAGATCGACACCCTGCGGATCGACCAACCCGATGACATGTCGGACCATCCCGCCCTTACCCGCGGTGTCCATTCCCTGTAGTACCAACAAGATCGAGCGCAGATCACCGGATCGTCCGTTCGCGTACAGCTTCTCCTGCAGAGCGGAGAGCACCTCGCCGCGTTCGGCAAGCAACTCCTCCGCGTCTACTTTGGTGCCCTCGAAACCGGGGGTCAGTGAGAAGTCGATTTCTTCGACGCGAGTGTCGTCGGTCGCCCGGAGTATCTGTGCAGCAGGCGTCGACCAGAGGTTCGTACTCTTCTTCGAATGCTTGGCCATGGGCTGACCTTAGTCGCACTAGGCTGGTTCACATGGCTCCGAAACTGGCTTCCGCAGAATCCGTCGAGCGCGAGGAGTTGCTCGAATTCATTCGTCCGCGTCACCATTCGACGCTTATCACGCACAAGCGTGACGGTGGGCTGCAGGTCTCTCCGGTGACATCCGGTGTCGATTCCGAGGGGCGCATCGTCATCGCGTCGTACCCGGAACGCGCCAAAGTGGTCAACATCAGACGACATTCGGCGGTGACGGTCTGCGTGCACTCGGACGAGTGGAACGACGCCTACGTCCAGGTCGACGGCACCGCCGAGATCCTCGATGTACCCGACGCCGTGGAACCTCTCGTCGAGTACTTCCGCAGTATCGCGGGCGAGCATTCGGATTGGGACGAGTACCGAGAGGCGATGCTGAAGCAGGGAAAGTCGTTGATACGCATGACGATCGAATCCTGGGGCCCGATCGCCCAGGGCGGATTCCCGCCAGGGAGAGTGTGACAAGCCCACCAGGGAGAGTGTGACAAGCCCGCCCGTCAGCCCTGGAGGGGCGCGGCGAACAACGGAACCGCGTTCTCGATCGCGTACTGCGTTCCCGACGCCGACCCGCTGGAGAAGGCGTCACTGAGGTTCTTGTCGTCGAGAACTACGAGTCGCCCGTCGCGGGCAACCGGAAGACCTTGTATGGAGGGGTCGTCGGTGATGATGTCGGCGGTGCCTCCGATCGGAAACATGACCGTCAGGTCGGCGTCGAGTTGCGCGACGTTCTCGGCAGAGAGGTCGACGGAGAACTTGCCGTCCGCGGCCTGCGACTGGATCGCTTCGGAGTTGACGAACCCGAGCCTCTTCATGAACTCGACACGCGCGTCTCCGTCGACGTACGCACCGAGCTGGCCGCTGTACACCGTGCCGACAGCGACGGTCTTGCCGGTGAACTCGGGGTTGGCTGCCACTGCGGCCTCGAAGTCCGCGTTGGTCTCGTCGACGAGTTGCGCACCCTCTTCGGACTTCCCGAGCGCATCGGCGACCAACTGGGTCTGCGCGTCCCACGTAGTGCCATAGGCAATCTCGGTGCCGACGGGTGCGCCGACGGTCGGCGCGACCTCGGACAGTTTGTCGTAGAGCTCCGGATCGTTGGTGCTTCGGGTCCACAGGATCAGGTCGGGCTCGAGAGCGGCCACCGATTCGACCTCGACGTCGTAGGTGCCGAGGATGGTCGGCGCAGTGTCGTAGGACTCCTCGACCCATGGACCAAGGCCGTCTCCGCCGACGCCGAGCCAGTCACTGGCGCCGACGGGCTGGACCCCGAGGGCGAGCGCGGTCTCTGCGTCGGACCATCCAAGGGCCACGACCCGCTGCGGGTTCTCGGGGACGGTCACGTCCCCGAAGATCGTCGACACCGTGGGGCCGTCGGCTTCCGAGTCCGAGTCGGAGCTGCTGCACGCGGACATCGTCAGTGCTGCGACGGCAACGACAGCGGGGATCAGAGTCGACAAACGGGTTTTGCGCATAGGCTACGCTAACCTACGTTGTTGGTTTTCGAGAACTGCTCGACCAGCGCGTCGCAGAATGCAGGAAGGTCGTGGGGGTTGCGACTGGATACGAGGTTCCCGTCGACGACGACTTCCTCGTCGACGACCGTTGCGCCGGCATTGCGGATATCGGTGCGGATGCTCGGGTACGACGTCAACGTGCGACCTCGAACGACATCGGCCTCCACCAGCATCCACGGCCCATGGCAGATGACTCCGACCGGTTTGCCGGACTCGACGAACCGCCGCACGAAATCGACGGCATCGAGATCCGTACGCAAGGTGTCGGGATTCGTCGTGCCACCGGGCAGGATCAGGGCGTCGAAATCGTCGACCGACACATCCGCGACGACGTTGTCGACGGCAAAGGTGTTCGCGGCGTGAACGTCGCTCGTCATGGCCTGAATGTCTCCGTGTGTGAGGGAGACGAGAGTGGTTGTGGCACCGGCAGACTGCACGGCGTCGCGCGGTTGCACCAGTTCGACTTCTTCGACGCCGTCGGTGGCGAGAATCGCCACTCGGCATCCGGACAGTGGTGAATTGCTCATGTGACCAAGGTTGTCCGTCTCGATGTCTTTTCAAACTGAGCGCCCTGAGTAGTCTCAGGCACATGAGTTCAGACTTCACCGACCCCAGCGCCGAAATTCCCGTCGAAGACCGCGTGGAGAGCCTTCGCGAAGACTCCGATCTGCCTACCACGGTCCCCGACGAAGCCGACCCCGCCGACTTCGTCGACCAGCACATCGAGGTGCCGATCGACGACGAGGAGCGCTAGGTCGCCTCGGTTGCGCCAGGCTCCGATTTCGCGTCGTCGACCAAGGGATGCGGCTGCGACTTGAACTTCGCCGGCGAGCCGTCGGCCATCGCAACGCCGTGCACTCCACCCCACGTCATCATGCACAGGTAGTCGATGAGGTCCTCGGCAGACATCGACTTGTTGGAAATCCACCAGTGCGTAGCGAGTTGAACCGCGCCGACGATCGCGAACGCCCATGGGACCGAGCCGCCTGAGTCCATCTCGCGGACCCGTAGGCGTTCGCCCAGCACCGTGGCCAGCAGCTCCGCGATCATCCGCTCCGACTCGGCCACGACGTCGCGGTTGGTTCCGGCGTTGTTGGCCATGACGTAGAGGTAGACCTCGGGATCGGTCGCGACCGTCTCGACGTATGCCGCGATGACAGCCCGGGTGAGGTGATACTCGTCGAGTTCCTCGGAGATGGCGAAGTAGATGCGGGGAGCGAGCGTCGTCTCGACGTAGCGCGTCATCGTGGCGTTGGTCAGGTCGTTCTTGTCCGTGAAGTACCGATAGAGAACCGTCTTCGAGATACCGATCTCCGACGCGATCTCGTCCATTCCGATATCGCGACCACGTAACCGGATGGCGGCCAGAGTGCCGTCGACCAGTTCTTCCCGCCGCGCGATCTTGTGCTCGCGCCACCGGCGCTTACGGCCGTCCGGCTTCTCGGTCTTGGCCTCCGAACTGGTCTCGGTCTTGTCCGCTGATGTCGCATTTCTCGCCACGTGTTCCCGCCGTATCCCATCGTCTTCGTATGAAGATCAGCTTAGGCGTCCATCGTTGGATGCGCGTGTATGCGTGCGGGAAAGCGTGTGACCTTCGAACACAGGCACAATGGCGATTGTGGAACTGATGAATTTGGACGATGCGGCCAAGCGCCACGACCTTCGCAGGATGAAGCTGGTCGCGACGGGCTTCCTCGCCTTCGCCACGGTGGTCTACCTGATCTGTCGCTGGCAGGAATCGAAGGGTGCAGGGGAGTGGGTCGGGTACGTTCGCGCAGCGTCGGAGGCTGGGATGGTCGGAGCGCTCGCCGACTGGTTCGCCGTGACGGCATTGTTCAAGCACCCGTTGGGAATTCCGATTCCGCACACCGCCATCATCAGGAAGAAGAAGGATCAGCTCGGAACGTCGCTCGGCTCGTTCGTCGGGAACAACTTCTTGGCGCCGGACGTCGTTTCCGACAAAGTCCGGTCCGCGCAGGTGCCCCTCCGGCTCGGGACCTGGCTTGCCGAGACCGAGAATGCCGAACGTGTTGCCGCCGAATCCGCGACGATCATGCACGGCGTCGTCGGAGTGCTCAAGGATGAAGACATCACTCAGATCATCGACAACACCATCGTTCGCAGGCTTGCCGACCCGCAGTGGGGACCACCGATCGGCCGGGTCCTCGACGAGCTCATCAAGGAGAACCGCCAGCTACCGCTGATCGACATGCTTGCCGAGCGGGCGCATCAGTGGGCGTTGGGCAGCGAGGAGACGATCGAACGCGTCGTGACGCGGGATTCGCCGACGTGGTCTCCCAAATTCGTCGATGCGATGCTCGGCGAGAAGATCTACAAGGAGCTCGTCGAGTTCACCTGGAAGGTTCGATCGAACCCCCAGCACGAACTCCGCCTCGCCGCCAACAAGTTCCTCGTCGACTACGCGCACGATCTTCAGCACGACCCGGCGACCATCGAGAAGGCCGAGTCGCTCAAGGCGCAGATCATGGGCAGGGATGAGATAACCGGTCTTGCTGCCGCCACCTGGAAGGTGGCCAAGCGACTCATCACCGAGTCGGTCGACGACCCGTCGAGCACGCTTCGACGCAAGATCAGCGAGAACGTGGCCAGTTGGGGCGCGCGGATGCGCGACGACGACGAGCTTCGCGAGAAGTTCGACGGCTGGCTGCTCGGAGGAGCGCGCTACATCGCGTCGAACTACGCGGGCGAGATCACCACGATCATCACCGACACGGTCGCGCGCTGGGATGCCGACGAGGCGAGCCGCAAGATCGAACTCCAGGTGGGCCGCGATCTTCAGTTCATTCGCATCAATGGCACGGTTGTCGGATCTGTCGCCGGCCTGGCGATCTACTCGCTGTCGAATTTGATGTTCGGATGAGTGCTAGCAAAGTGCTTGCAATAGTTAGCACCCTTGGGTAATCTCAGCTCCCGTACACCGAAACCACAAGTTTCAGGTTAGCGAATCGAGTGGTGAACATGACCCCTAGTAACGATGAACACTTCGACAACCAGGGGATAGTCGCCAAAGTATCCGAGGCGACCGAGGTTGTCGCAGAGGCGAGTGATCTTGTCGCCAGTGTGGTGACAACTGCCGCATCGGACATCGGCAGCTATATCCGCTCACAGCGCGAGGCCGCCCAGGTTTCCATGCGGCAACTCGCGTCCAGGGCGGGGGTGAGCAACCCGTATCTTAGCCAGATCGAGCGCGGGCTACGCAATCCCTCCGCCGAGGTGCTCACGCAGATAGCCAAGGGTCTGCGGGTGTCATCGGAAGCGTTGTACGTACGGGCCGGGTTCTTGGAAGAACGTCCGCACGGTCCAGTTCGAGATGCATTGCTCGGCGACACGGAGATCACCGAACGGCAGAAGCACGTGCTGATCGAGATCTACGACTCGTTCCGTCGAGAGAACGAGCAACCGCAGAAGGCCGACGAACACGAGGCCGAAAAAGCAGTGCCCGAGCCAGATCTACCTACCGACACCGAACCACCCATACAGGAGTCTTCCCATGACTGATCCCAAGAACTTCGACAACGTCAAGACACCCATCTACGCGGCAGTGGGTGCCGGCGACGCGGTAGTGCAGGCAGTTGCCGACGTCGTGGCCCAGGTGCGCTCCCGCGCCGAGACCCGCAGCACCGAGGTCACCGACCGCGTCGATACAGCACGCGCCCGCATCGCCGACTTGTCCGAGGACGTCACCGAGGGTGTCGAGTCCCTGCGCGAGCGCCTGGCGAACCTGCCGGCCGAGCTGCCCGACGAGATCGCCGACCTGCGTGAGCGTTTCACCCCGGACGAGCTTCGCAAGGTCGCCGAGGCATACCTCAAGGTTGCCTCCGACCTGTACACCTCGCTCGCCGAGCGTGGCGAGGAGACGGTCGAGCGGATTCGTCGTACGCCGGCAGTCGAAGAGGGCCTCGAACGGGCCAACTCTGCCGCCAACGACGTCGTCGACCTGACCGAGCAGGCGCTCGGCACCGTTGCTTCGCAGACGCGCGCCGTCGGCGAGCGTGCGGCAGCTCTCGCAGGCATCGCCTCCGACAAGGTGCGTGACACTGCCGAAGAGCTTGCCGACGAGATCGACGAAGCCGGCGACAGTGCGAAGGAAGCTGCCACCGATGCGTCGCAGAAGGTGAGCGGAACCGCAGGCAAGGTCGAGTCAAAGACCCGCGGCACAGCCGGATCGCCGATCAAGAAGGCTGAGCCTGCCAAGAAGGCGACGCCGACCCCCGCAGCGAAGAAGACGGCTCCTGCACCGGCCAAGAAGGCGCCCGCCAAGAAGACCACCAGCTGACGCAATGACCGAGGTCGACCCCTGCACCGCGCGGTGTGGGGGTCGATTTGCGTAGTATGGGCGCCGTGCCAGTTGTGAACAGCTTGACGTCGCTGATCTTGTTCGTCCTCCAGATCATTGCTCTGGGTGGCGCGGCCTACGCTGTCTTCCACGCCGTGCGTCAGCGGTCCGACGCGTTCCCCGCGGTGGACAAGCTGACCAAGCCGGTCTGGCTGGGCATCCTCGTCGTGTCGGCGCTGGTGATCTTCGCCTTCGGGATCAACTTCCTCGGCATCATCGCGATCGTGGCCGTATGCGTCTACCTCGTCGACGTTCGACCCAAGGTCGACGGAATCCAGCGCGGTCCGCGCTGGTAGGTCCGCGCTGGTAGGTCCTCGCTCCACAGCGAGAGCGGCAGACGCATATCGTTCAGGGATGATCGAGTACCGCGTCGACGATCTCGCGCGTCGTGCAGGCGTGAGCGTGAGGAACGTTCGCGTCTACCAGGACCGTGGCCTACTGCCACCACCGCGTAGAGAAGGCCGAACAGGCTGGTACAACGAGGCACACCTGGCGCGGCTGGAGCTGATCAGCCGGATGTTGGAACGGGGCTACACCTTCGCCACCATCAGTGAGCTTCTCAACGCCGCTCAGTCCGGATTGCGCGTCGAGGATGTACTGACCAGTGACAGCGCCGCGGAGCACCAGCCCGAGGCGAAGCACCTCAGCCGTGAAGATTTCCAGGAACTGTTCGGACCGGACATCTCGGATGCGGATCTTCGACGCGGCGCCGACATGGGCGTCATCGTCGAAACGGGGAACGGGTACCGCATCGACAACCCGGTGCTGCTCGAAGCCGCGCGACTGCTGCACGACGCGGGTATTCCGCTGAGCACGACGCTCGACCAGACCGAGGCAGTTCGATCAGATCTCGACGATGTTGCCCGCAGATTTGTTGCGTTGGTCACAGACAAGTTCCTCGATGCGGGTAAAGATCCATTCGATACCGATGCGGGGACGGTCGGCGAAGTGGCGGAGCTGGTCAACAGCCTCCGCCCGCTGACGTACCGCGTCGTCGGCGCGTTGTTCAGGGAAGCAATGGACCAGCGGATCACGTTGACCATGGAAGAAGTACTTGCGCAGTACGGTGACAAACCTGAATCGGCGAACGATCAGGCCAGCTAGGAACAGGAGAGTCCGTGGTTTCACGCAGAAAAGTCGAGGGTGCCCTACTCGGCATCGGGAGTCTTGCCGCGGCGGCGGGGATCGGCGCACTCGTTCTGCGGCATCGGCGTCGTACTTCGTTCACCAAGACGACCGACACGCAGCCCGACGCCCTTCTGCGCAGGCCCACGTTCGTGCCGCGTGTCGTCCCCGTCGTCACCGATGATGGCGCTGAGCTGCACGTCCGTGTCTACGGCGACCCCGATGCACAGCCGATCGTCTTCAGTCATGGCTGGACGTGCTCGGCGGACTACTGGATTCCGCAGATCAACGCGTTCGCGGAGAATTTTTCGGTGATCGTGTACGACCAGCGTGGACACGGTCGCAGCGACGTCGGTACTCGACCGCTGGGCCCCGACGTATTGGCCGATGATCTTGCGGATGTCCTCGCTGCGACAGTGGCCGAGGACAACAAGGCAGTGCTCGTCGGCCACAGCATGGGTGGAATGTCGATCATGGCGTGGGCGGGGAGGTACCCGGAGCAGGTCGAACATCTGGTGAGCGCAGTATTGCTCGCGTCGACGGCAACGGACAGCCTCGTTCGGGAGACAACGGTCATCCCGCTGCCGAATCGGTTCCCGCGGGTGCCGGTGCAGGTAGGACGTGTCGTTCTGAAGTCGGCGATCCCGCTTCGCCCGTCGACGGTGACTCGGCACGCGATCAAATACGTGTCGATGGCACCGGGTTCGACGGACGCCGAGGTGGCGTTCTGCGAGAAGATTGTGCTCGAGTGCGAACCGCAGACGCGCGGCATCTGGGGTGCGGCACTGACCGACCTGGACATCCACGAGGCGTTGGCGAACCTGAACGTCCCTACCTCCGTCCTGGTGGGCACCGCCGACAGGCTGACCCCTCCCGTGCATGCCCGCAAGCTCGCACAGGCCCTCGACGCTCACGATCACCTCAGCAAGCTCATCGAAATACCTGGCATCGGTCACATGAGTTCGGTCGAGGCGATCGACGAGTTCAACTCCGAGGTCGCCAGGCTTCGTTCGCTCTGAGAGGCGTGGTTGAGTACACCAGAGTGCACTCAACCACGCCACTGCGGCGGAGCCGCATCAGCTGAAGACGACCGTCTTCCTTCCGTGCACCAGGACGCGATCCTCGAGATGCCACCGCAGACCGCGGGAGAGTACGAGCTTCTCGATGTCGCGCCCTTGACGGACCATGTCGGAGACCTCGTCGGCGTGATCCACTCGGATGACGTCCTGCTCCACGATCGGGCCTGCATCGAGCTCGGCCGTCACGTAGTGGCACGTCGCCCCGATGAGTTTGACGCCGCGAGCGAATGCCTGGTGGTACGGACGCGCACCGACGAACGACGGCAGGAAGCTGTGGTGAATGTTGAGCGCGCGCCCGGCCCAATGTGCACACAGCTCCTCCGGGAGCACCTGCATGAATCGGGCGAGCACGACAGCATGCGGGTCGTACGAGTCGACCAACGTCCGCACCTCGTCGAACGCCGGACCTCGCTCGGCTGGATCCTTCGCGAACTCGACGTGATGGAACGTGATGCCGTGCGCCCTCGCGACGGGCTCGAGCGACTTGTGATTGCCGATCACCGCCGAGATCTCGGCCGGTAGTTCTCCGCCGGCAGCGCGGCCGAGGAGGTCGTGGAGGCAATGGGCCTCTTTGCTGACGAGAATCACGACGCGCTTGCGTTCGCCTGAATCATGCAGTGCCCATTCGGTTTCCGGACCGATCTCACGGGCGACTGCCTCGAACCGGGAGCGCAATTCGTCGATGCTGATCTCCACCGACGACGCCCGCACGGCCTGGCGTGTGAAGAACCAACCGGTGTCCGGATCGGCGTGGTAAGCAGCTTCGACGATCCAACCGCCGACCTCGGCGAGGAACGTCGAGATCTTTGCGACGATGCCCGTACGGTCGGGGCATCCGAGGGACAGAACGTAGCGACGGTCGTCGGTGACAACAGAACTCATGGCCCGATTCTCTCAGGACGCCCGGATGCCGGTTGCCACCAGTGTGCTCGCGTCGACCGAATCGATCCCACGGGCCGCCAACAGCTCGAGGAATTCGCGACGGATGTTGTCGCGCACCTTCTCGTCGAACCCGTTCAGGGCGCCGCGGAAACCGCTGCCGAGGACGAAGTTCCACGCGAAGACATCCGTCGTCGGAACGTGGTTCGACAACTCCTGGACGCGTACGGACTCGCAGCCCCGCGCCTGCAGCCATGCGGTCAGCGACTCGGCAGTTTCGACGCGCCGTATCGGATGGGAGGCGTATCCCTCCTTCGACCGCGGTCCGCTGTGCGCAACCTCGGGTGCGTATCGGGCGACGACGTCGAAGAATGCAGCCCCGAACGTTTCGATCGCACCCTTGCGCCATACCGTCACGCCGACGCGACCTCCCGAGCGAACCATCCCGACGAGCCTGGCGAACGAGACGTCCATGTTCGGGAGGAAGAAGATGCCGTACGAGCAGGACAGAGCATCGTACCCGCCGTCGATCGTGCTGGGCGCTTCCCATTGGGTGGCGTCCGCGCACACGAATTCGACATTCTGCAGCGCCGACGCGGCAGCCTTGGCGCGAGCCACCGCGAGTAGGTCGTCGGCGAGATCGATGGCGTGGACGGACCCGCTCGGACCCACAGCCATGGCCGCAGGCAGGGCCGACGCGCCGGTTCCCGTGCACACGTCGAGGACGGACTCACCTGCCCGCAGGGCGAGGGCGAAACTCAGCGTCTGGCCCGCCGGACCCCACACTGCAGGGGTGACGGAGTCGAACTCGTTGCTGGTGGAGTTGAAGGTGTCAGCGAGCTGTGAAGCAGACATAACCGGAGAGCTTAGGCGCGCGTCGACTGTGGTTGGGTGGTCTCATGTCTATTACCCGCGGCGCCCTGGCCCGAATGGTCGACCACACGTTGCTCAAGCCGGAAGCCAAGCCCGAGGACGTTACCGCTCTCATCGCGGAAGGACTCGCCCTCGGTGTGCTTGCAGTGTGTGTGTCGCCATCCATGCTGCCGGTGCGAGCCGACGGCCTCGTCGTCGCCGCGGTCGCGGGATTCCCATCCGGCAAGCATCATTCGCTCATCAAGGGTGCTGAAGCACGCCTCGCGGTGGATCAGGGCGCGAACGAGATCGACATGGTGATCGACGTCGGCGCGGCAGTCGCCGGCGACTACAACGCGGTGTTGTCCGACATCCTCACCGTGCGTGAGGCAATCGGTCCGTCGGCAGTACTCAAGGTGATCATCGAGTCGGCAGCACTGTCCGACGAGGCCATCGTCGAAACCTGCCTCGTGGCGGAGAAGGCAGGCGCCGACTTCGTGAAGACCTCCACCGGCTTTCATCCCGCAGGCGGAGCGAGCGTGGAAGCCGTCAAGCTCATGGCCGACACCGTCGGCGGCAGGTTGGGTGTCAAGGCCAGCGGCGGCATCCGTACGACGGACGCCGCCCTGGCGATGATCGACGCGGGCGCAACGAGGTTGGGGTTGTCGGGAACCCGCGCTGTCCTCGAGGGGCTATCGAACTAGGCGAGCTAGGCGAGCAGCCCGCAACCGTCGGGCACCTCGGTCGGCTGGTCCGTGGCCGGGATCGAATACTGACCACCCTGCAGTGCCAGTTCGATGCCCGCGTCGGTCACGGTGAGCGACGTCGGGATCATGTCGAGCGGGTACTGCTGGAGGCTGTCGGAGATCACTCCGACGATGCTGTCGACGAGGTCGGTCGGCAACCCAAGGCCGAGGATGGAGGCGTCGACGGTCTGTACGTCGACGCGATCTCCGACCACCGCAGGCTTCACGGTCAGCTGAGCGAGGCCGCCGACGGCGAAGGACAGGGTGCCCGCCGACGCGTCCGAGGTGACGCCCGAGACGAGTGCGCCGATTCCCTGAGACTGCAACGTGCTCGCGATGCCGTCTGTGGACCAGGCGATGTCCGCGCTGGAGCTACCGATGCTGCCGTTGGTATCGGCGGTCTGTTCGAGGTTCACATCCTCGACTTCGGCGTGGACGGTCATGCCTTCGGCAATTCCGAATCGGGCGTCGTTGCTGTCGAGTGTCACGGAGGACACCTGCTTGTCGACCAGTGACACCAGGATGGGCTTCCATCCGAGTCCGACGTCGACCTGGCTGCCGATCTCGCTTTCGAGCTGGCCGGCGAGGCAGGACTTGATCTGCTGGCGCAGGTACAGTTCGCCGCCCAGCAGCGCGGCGACGAGAACCAGAACGACGAGCACCGCGATCATGGGAGCTTTGCTTCGTGTCATTCGCCGCAGTCTTCCCGATGATTCTGAAAGACCTCTGTGAATCCGAGCTTCCGGTGGGAGGACCTGGGCCGATTCTTGTGATGTGCAACACATCGTGTCGTACTCTTGCGTGTATGGGTACGACACGACCGAGCACCGTCGAGCTTCGTCGCCTGGCCGCGAGTCAGGACGGATTCTTCACCACCGAGCAGGCCGAGGCGCTCGGATTCGTGGCTCCGGCCATGGTCGCGAACATCGCCGTCGGCGATTGGATCAAGGTGGAACGCAATCTGTATCGGCTCGCCGGTTGGCCGCACAGCGATCTCGAACAGTTCGCGATGTGGTGCGCCTGGTTCGGCGGTGATGCTGTGATTTCTCACCAGAGCGCGGCCGAGCTCCACGGGTTCGGGCATTTGCATCCCCAGTTCGTGCACGTCTCGGCGTTCACGAACCTGCGCGTGGCCGATACGAGGCTGGCAGTACATCGACTGCAACTCACCCCGCACGACTTCGAATCGACCGGTACGTTCCGCATCACGACGCCGGTTCGCACCGTCCTCGATCTTGCTGCCGGTGGCATCTCACAGATCACCCTCGACGAAGTGGTCGGTGATGCCGTCGCGATCGGGCGGGTAGAGCCCGGAGTGTTGTACGAGGAAGCAGTCAACGGACCGGAGCGGGTGGCCGAGCGCGTCGAGCTGGCTCTGTCTGCCTGCACCTAGTTTTCTAGCCCGGCGCTACCGCGTCCCATGGGACGGTGAGGATGTTGTCGCGCAACCGTCGCCGAGGCACGGCGGTCGGAAGTCCGTTCGCCGCCAGCTGTTTCAGCGCGGCGCGCCACCGCACCCGCGGCCCGAAAGGGGCCAACGGTGCCGCCGTCGACCACGCCTTGTCGGCGGCGGTAAGCAACTCGTGGATGCGTTCGCCCGGCACGTTGCGGTGGATCAGCGCTTTGGGTAGCCGCTCGGCGATGTCCGACGGCGTGTGCACCGTGAACGGATCCCATGCGAGCGTCAGCGAGATCGGTCCCGACGCATCGAGGAGAATCCATGCACAGCGACGCCCGAGTTCGTCGCACGTGCCGTCGACCAGCAGGCCACCGGGTGCCAGCCCCGCCACGATCCGAGACCAGGCGTCGGGAACCGCGTTTTCGGGGTACTGACGAAGAACATTGAAGGCGCGCACGAGGTTCGGTCGCAGCCCGGCGAGTTCGAAACCGCCCCGCGCGAACGTCACATTCTCGGTCGACGGAACGACGCGAGCGGGATCGATTTCGAGTCCGGTGACCCGCAGGTCGGGTCGGACCGTGCGCAATCTGTGCGCGAGTTCGAGTGTGGTGTCGGGCCTGGCGCCGTAGCCGAGGTCGACGACGAGTGGATCCGATGCCGCGGCGAGGACACCTCGTACGAGCGGGCTGTGCGTCAGCCACCGGTCGCTTCGACGCAGGCGGTTGATGCCCGTGGTGCCGCGGGTGATGGTGCCTTCGGGAGTGGGCGTCCTAGTTGTTCTGGGCAAGCCAGTCTGCCGTTACTTCACCCTCGCCGCGCCAGAGATCGCGCAGGTTCACCAGCATCAGCTGTTCGAGCTTTCCGCCGACGAACGGGAGAAACACTTTCGCTTCCGAGGATGTCCGCAGCGTCGAACCGGTCTCGGTGGCGAACAACGAAGTGACGCCCTTCAAACTGCCCGGCCCGGCGGGAATCGACGCGTCGTAATTGCCCTCGGTGGTCTCTGTGTACGGGTCGAAGTGCACGTTGCGAGTGATGATCATGTCCTTCTTCATCACCGTCTGCGCGATGTCCGGCAGTTCGGTTCTGGGGATGATGTGATGCATCACTACGTCGATCCCGTTGTCGCCGACCTCGAAACTCTTCAGCTCGTTGTGGGAGTACTTTTTCATCTCCTCGATGCGAGCGTCCCAGTGCTCGCGGCTCGACAACGCGGCGTACACCTGCTCCGTGGAGTAGGTGAACCGGGCTGAGTAGTTCATGCGGCGCGCCATACTGGGCAGGGTACCTATTGCAGGTTCTGTCCAACCCAGTTGCCCGTGAAGTCGTGCTCGTTGTCGATGAGCGAGAGAACCTGCTCGCTGATCATGGCCTCGATCTTTCCGCCGAAGATCGGCACCTTGACCTCGGTGTTGCCGGACAGCGACATCGTCGACGACGTGTCGTTGCCCTCGAGCAGGGTCGTTCCGGAAATGGTGGCCGGTGCGCCCTCGACCGTCGCGCCGAACTTGCCCTCGGCGCGACCCCCTCCGAGCGGTCCCCAGGACTCGGTGCGTTCGATGACCAGCGCACCCTTCTTGAACGCGGTGACCGCGGCGGGGAGTTCTTCCTCCGGAATGGACTGCGTCATGACGACACTGATGGTTCCGTTGATCGCGGTGACGCTCACTAGGTGTGCGCTCGGGCCGCCGATCTCCTGGATCCGGTCCTTCCAGTACTGCTCGGACACGAGTGCGGCGTGCACCTTGTCGACGGGTGCGGGAACGGACGCGCTGTGCGCGATGGGGCGAGGCATAGGCGGAGAGTACCGGCAGCGAAGGACCGGTCGGATTCCGACCGGCACGCCAGACCGGTAACCTGGACTCCCGTGCCTACCGCAATTTCCGAGCTCACCACCATGCGACTCGGTGGTCCGGCTCGCGAGTTCGCCGTCGCGACCACCTCGGACGAGTTGGTCGCCGTGGTTCGCGACGCCGATGCGTCGGGAACGCCTGTTCTGCTGGTCGGCGGCGGATCCAATCTCGTCGTCGGTGATGACGGGTTCGACGGTCTCGTCGTGAAGGTGGAGACCTCGGGGCTGCGCGTCGACGGCAACTCGATTTCGGTCGCGGCCGGTGAGCGTTGGGACGCGGTTGTCGCGACCTCACTGAGCGAGGGACTGGCCGGGTTGGAGGCTCTGTCGGGAATCCCGGGCCTTGCGGGTGCGACGCCGGTGCAGAACGTCGGCGCGTACGGAACGGTCACTTCCGATGTGCTCGACAGTCTCACCGTCTACGACCGTGAGACTTCGAACACCGAGGTCTGGACGCCCGATCGGTGCGGATTCGGACTGCACCGTCAGTCGATCTTCAAGCATTCGACGCGGTACGTCATTCTCGACACGACGATGTCGCTTCGACGCTCGCGTTCCTCCGATCCGGTCCGCTACGCGGGGTTGGCGGAGAGGTTGGGCGTCACCGTCGGAGACACGGTCCCCGCCGCCGAGGTCCGGGAGGCAGTGCTCGATCTGCGTGGACAGAAGGGCATGGTTCTCGACGCCGAGGACCACGACACGTGGAGCGTCGGATCGTTCTTCCTGAACCCGGTGTTGACGACGGTTCCTGAGACGGCGTCGAGAGCGCCGCAGTACCCGGACCCGTCCGGAATCAAGATCCACGCCGCGTGGCTGATTCAGAATGCCGGTTTCGCGCACGGATACGGCACCGAATTCGGAAACGGCACGGTGTCGCTGTCCACCAAACATGTGCTTGCGATCACCAACAGGGGCGGGGCGACGACGGCGGACGTCATGGCTCTGGCGTCGCATATCCGCGACGGAGTTCGGGCAGAGTTCGGGATCACGTTGGTTCCCGAGTGCGATCTGGTGGGCTGCTCGCTCAGCTGAGTCGGACGCAGGGCCTACCATCGAAGTTCAGTGCAAGTGAAGGAGTAGTTCGTTGCAGGTCACAAGCGTCGGGCATGCAGGATTCCACATTCAGACCGATGCAGGCAGCATCCTGTGCGACCCGTGGGTGAACCCCGCGTACTTCACGTCGTGGTTTCCGTTCCCGGACAACACGCAGCTCGACTGGGACGCGTTGGGTGAATGCGACTACCTGTACGTATCGCACCTGCACAAGGACCACTTCGATCCGAAGAACCTCGCCGATCACGTCGACAAGGACACGACTGTTCTCCTGCCGGACTACCCGGTGCCGGATCTGAAGAACGAGCTGATCAAGCTCGGCTTTCACAAGTTCTACGAGACCACGAACTCGGTCAAGCACCGTCTTTCCGGTCCCAAGGGCGATCTCGACATCATGATCATCGCGCTTCGCGCTCCAGCCGACGGCCCGATCGGTGACTCCGGCCTCGTCGTCTCCGACGGAAAGACCGTCGCGTTCAACATGAACGACGCGCGTCCCGTCGACCTCGACGTGCTGACGGAGGAGTTCGGCCACGTCGACGTGCACATGCTGCAGTACTCGGGGGCCATCTGGTACCCCATGGTCTACGACATGGTCGAGCGCGCGAAGAAGGCCTTCGGTGTGCAGAAGCGTCAACGTCAGATGGATCGCGCGCGGCAGTACATCGAGCAGATCGGCGCCACCTGGGTGATTCCGTCAGCCGGCCCGCCGTGCTTCCTCGACGACGAACTGCGATTCCTCAACGACGTCTACGAGGATCCGGCGAACATCTTCCCGGACCAGATGGTCTTCCTCGATCAGATGCGGCGCAACGGTCACGACAAGGGCCTGTTGATGATGCCCGGCACCACCGCAGATTTCACGGGGTCCACCCTCGATGCGTTGACGCATCCTCTTCCGGTCGAGGAGGTGGAAGCGATCTTCACCACTGGCAAGGCGCAGTACATCGAAGATTTTGCGCAGCGTCAGGCCGGCGTGATCGCGGCGGAGAAAGCCGCGTGGGCGTCGGCGGAGGGCGAACCTTTGTTGGAACCGCTGAGAGAGCTGTTCGAGCCGATCATGTCGGCGACCGATCAGATCTGCGACGGCATCGGTTACCCCGTCGCACTGATGCTCGGCGCCGAAACCGTCGTACTGGATTTCCCGAAGCGGATCGTGCGTGAGCCTCTGTTGAAGGAACGTTTCCGGTACAGCTTCACCATTGCGCCGGAGCTCGTTCGAACCGCGGTGCGCGACAAGGAACCCGACTGGGTCAACTCGATCTTCCTGTCGACACGTTTCCGTGCTCGTCGAGTCGGCGGCTACAACGAGTTCCTCTACACGTTCTTCAAGTGCCTGACCGACGAGCGCATCGCGTACGCCGACGGCTGGTTCGCCGAGGCACACGACGACACCGCCACCATCGTCAAGGACGGCTACGAAATCCAGCGGCGTTGTCCGCACCTGAAGGCCGACCTGTCGAAGTTCGGCATCGTCGAGGGGAACAAGCTCACCTGCAACCTGCACGGCTGGGACTGGAACCTCGACACCGGGCGCTGCCTGACGTCGAGGGGTCACGAGCTGAGGACGACGAAGCTCGAGGCTTGATTGGTGGATTCCGGCCGCGCAGGTTCCAGCGCACGCGCAGGTTGCAACGCGCGCGTGGGCTGAAAGGTGCGCGTTCGGCGGGGTATTTGTGGGTGAAATGTCCGGGTCCACCCGGCAATTCGGTGTGAATCTGCGCGCACCTGGGTGATCGATTGTGATCGTTCACTTTCCCGCGAGTACGTTGGAAACCGTGCATGTGCAGGGAGAACAGACAAAACGGACGAGCCTGGTGTGGCTGGTCGTAGCGATCGCGGCGCTGGCAGCACTCGTTGCCGGGTGCACCGTCGGCGGCAGTGGCTCGTCGGGCAGTGCAGCGTCGACCACGGAGGTGCCCCCAGTTGCGGAGGTGGCGCAGACTCCGGCGGCCGGCGCGGTCGACGTCAGCCCGGTGGCCCCGATTTCGGTGACGGTGACGGATGGAACGCTGGCCGAGGTCGCGCTCTCCAACCCGGACGGCAAGGTAGTCCAAGGTGTGCTGGCGCCGGACAAAGCGTCGTACACCATCACCGAACCGCTCGGCTACGGCTCGACCTATACCTGGGCGGGCAATGCCGTCGGCACCGACGGAAAGACCGTCGCGATCGACGGCAGCTTCACGACGGTGACGCCCGCCAGCAGAACTTCCGTCAGCACCAATATCGGTGACGGCCAGGAGGTCGGCATTGCAGCGCCGATCATTCTGCAGTTCGACTCGGCGATCGAGAACAAGGCTGCCGTCGAGAAGGCGCTGACGGTGACCACCAACCCGCCGACTCCCGGTGCGTGGGCGTGGTTCCCCGACGACAACGGCTCGCGCGTGCACTGGCGTCCCACCAATTACTGGACTCCGGGAACGACGGTGTCGGTGAAAGCGAACCTCTACGGCGTCGACTATGGCGAGGGCAACTACGGCGCTGACGACGTGACACTCGATTTCACCATCGGGCGCAGCCAGATCGTCGTCGCCGACGCGACGAGCCACCGCATGCAGGTGGTTCGCGGCGGCGAGACGATCATGGACATACCCGTCAGCTACGGCGAGGGCAACGAGGATCGCAACGTGACCCGTAGCGGCATTCACGTCGTGACGGAGAAGCACGAGGACTTCCTGATGTCGAACCCGCCGTTCTACGAGAACGTGCGCGAGCGCTGGGCCGTCCGTATCTCGAACAACGGTGAGTTCATTCACGCCAACCCGTTGACCACCGGGGTGCAGGGTGCCTCGAACGTCACCAACGGGTGCATCAACCTGTCCGACGCGGATGCTCAGGAGTACTTCGGCACCGCGATGTACGGCGATCCGGTCGAGGTGACCGGGACTCGCATCGACCTCTCGGCGGCGGACGGCGACCTGTACGACTGGGCGATCGATTGGGCGACGTGGGAGTCGATGTCAGCTTTGCCGGCGGGCGCTGCGACCGCAACGACGCCTGCGCCGGTTCCAGCAGGTTAGGTCGCCAAAGTTAGCGCGCCAAAGCTAGGTCGACAAAGCTAGGGCGCTCCGCGCCCAGTGGCACGGTTGAGTGCACTCCAACGCACTCAACCGTGCCACTGGCGGCGGAGCCGCCCGTCGGGAGACTGGCCGCTTACTTGCGGCTGAAGCGGCCCGGACCAGCCTGGTCTCGGGGCTTGATGATGATCTGGTCGAGATTGACGTGCGACGGGCGTGAGGCCACGAAGCCGACGACCTCGGCGATGTCCTTGGCGACCAGAGGGGTGATGCCCTGATAGACGGCGTCGGCTTTGGACTCGTCGCCGTCGAATCGCACGAGCGAGAACTCCGTCTCCACGGCACCCGGCGCGATCTCGGTGAGCCGCACCGGCTGACCGAGCAGTTCGCCGCGTAGCGTGCGGTGCAGGACTGCCTGCGCATGCTTGGCGGAGGTATACCCCGACCCGTTGTCGTACGCCTCGAACGCCGCCACGGACGTGATCGTCACCACAAGTGCGTCGCCCGACTCGATCAGCTTGGGCAGCAACGCCTTGGTGACACGCAACGTACCGAGAACATTGGTCTCCCACATCCAGCGCCAGTCGTCGAGATCGGCGTCGATGACCGGCGCGAGTCCCTTGGCGCCGCCCGCGTTGTTGATCAACACGGACGCGCGAGGGATGACGGCAGTGAACGCGGCAACAGAGTCCTCGTCGGTCACGTCTAGTTGCAGTGCAGTGCCGCCGATTTCGGATGCTAGCTTCTCCAGCCGGTCGACGCGACGAGCGCCGATCACGACGTGGTAACCCTGCGTCGCGAGCTGCCTGGCGGTGGCCTCGCCGATGCCTGAGCTTGCTCCGGTGACGACGGCGATGCGAGCGTCGGACGGAATTTGTTCTGACAATGTCATAAGCGGAATTCTAGTCGCGTGGATCCGTGCAGTTCGAAGTCCCGTATTGGTAAATGCGCACGGAGGTGTTAATTTTGCCCCCATGTTCGCCGGCCGCACTCCCGCTCTGCGTGTCACCTATGTGACCGCCGCTCTGGGTTCCCGGCTGCCGTTTCCTCGTGAACTGTGTTGTCTCGGCCTTCACGCCTGTAGCTGAGTCGAAGAAGCCTGTCGCTGAATCGACGCGGTAGACAGGCACTTGCCGCCAGCGCTCTCTTCGCATCGTGCGACACCCACCTGAAGAAGTGGGTCTACTGCTGAGGACGACACCAGTGTCACTTGCTATTGCATCAATCTCTTCATCCGTCCCGAACCTTCGTGGTTCGCGGCCGACGTCCATCAACCGCTCGAGTCTGCGGGGCAGGGTCCAGATCGTCGCGCCCGATCTTCGTATCGCCGACAGCCCTGCCGCTGCAGTGCTACGTGTCGCTTCCGTCGACGGGCCGATATCGCGTGATAGCGCTGCGCGCGCAACAGGATTGAGTATCGCCACCGTCAACCGCCAGGTATCTTCTCTGCTCGGCGCCGGTCTGCTTCGTGAACGAGCGGATCTCACCGCCTCGGGTGCGGTCGGTCGGCCTCGGGTGCCGTTCGAGATCAATCACGAGCCGTACGCGACGATCGGAATACACATCGGCGCCCTCGTCACCGGGATCGTCGTGGCCGATCTGCGCGGCCGCATCCTCGGCGCCGTGGAAATCCCGACGCCCGGCGGCTCCGCGACCGAGGCGTTGTCGATCATCACTCGCAGCGCTGGTTCGTTCGCTTCCCGTTGGCATCGCCGGACTCCGCTGTGGGTCGGCGTTGCGCTCGGTGGCCGTGTCGACGGTGCGACCGGAACCGCGGACCACCCCCGTCTCGGCTGGGAGAATGCCCAGGTGGGCGCAATCGTCGGCGGAGGTCTTGGCCTTCCGGTGTCGGTGTCGGGTCATGTCGAAGCGATGGCAGGGTCGGAACTGCTCCTGACGCCTGCTCGGGCCGAGGCGTCGACCGGTACCAGCCTGTACTTCTACGCGCGTGAAACCGCAGGCATCGCGCTGACGATCGACGGACGCGTGCACACGCCGTCCACCGGACCAGGTTCGATCGCGCATCTGCCGACAGGCTCGAATGCGCTGTGCGCGTGCGGACGTCGCGGATGCCTCGAAGCAACCGTCAGCGATCGGGCCGTGCTGTCCGACGCCGTCGAGCGCGGGGTCATGGCGTCGGGAACCGGTATCGCCGCGCTGTACCGGGCCGCGCACGAAGGTTCGTCACCCGCGCAGCAGATTCTTGTCGAGCGAGCAGAGGTGCTCGGGCGCACCGTTGGACTGCTTCGTGATCTGTTCAATCCCGATCGCGTTGTACTCGGCGGTCAGGCGTTCACCGAGTACGCACCGGGGATTGCGCACGTAGCGGAGGAATTCGGTCGGGCAACGACTTTGCCGCACAAAGACATTCGCATCACCGGATTCGGGCGCAAGGTCCAGGAGTTCGCGGCGGCGGTCGTCTCGCTCAGCTCGGTGTACGCCGACCCGCTCGCGTCGATGCGACGGGCCGCTGCCTGACGAATCGCGGGTCGGATGGATCATGAACGGCATGACAGTCACAGGACCGGTACGGCAAGCGGTAAGTATCGACGGCACGAACATCGTGTATCGAGTGTCGGGCGATCCGTCGCATCGGACATTGGTTCTGCTGCACGGCTGGGCCCAGTCCTCGGCATGCTGGGGCGAGCGAGTGCTCGCCGGACTGGCCGAGAAGTATCGGGTTGTCGCAGTCGACCTCCGTGGCCACGGATACTCCGACGCCCCGGAATCGGGCTACGCGAACTCGGCGAACTGGGCCGGCGACCTCCACGCGGTACTCGCGCAGGAGGGGACCGAAACGAAGGCGATCCTCCTCGGCTGGTCCTACGGCGGGCTCGTCATCTGCGACTATCTGGCCGAGCATGGAACGGACGCGGTGGCGGGCGTTGTGTTGGTGGGCGCGATCACCAGCATCGGCAGGGGTGAAGCCGGTGGTCGTGTCGGTACCGCGATGCGTGCCGCAATTCCGGGAGCGATGGCCGAGGAGCCCAGGGTGGCGATCAAGGCTCTCGGAAGCTTCGGCCAGGCGCTGACCGGTCCGGTCGACGGCAAGGGCGCGCAGGCGCAGGCTCTGTTCGGTCTGACACTGTCGACGCCACCGCGAGTGCGGGCGGCCCTGTTCGACCGTACCGCCTCACACGACGACCTACTCCGACATCTCGATGTCCCCGCGCTGGTCCTGCACGGCACCGCGGACACCGTCGTCGACGTTTCTGCAGGTAGGCACGCTGCGTCGTTGATCCCGACGGTGACGGAATCCTACTGGGAGGGCGTGGACCACGGTCCGTTCGTGGCCGACCCCGAGCGGTTTCTCGCCGACGTGGAGAGCTTCGCGGACGGCGTGTGAGCCGAGCCCCGAAAGTTGCTTCGGCGAGCATGCTTAAGGTGGGGGAGTGCAAAGTGGAGCGGTGAGTGGTCGTCAGTTGAACCGGGTTGCGGTCCTGTCGTTGCATACCTCCCCGCTGGCGCAGCCCGGAGTAGGCGATGCCGGCGGCATGAACGTGTACGTGTTGCAGAGCGCCAAGGAACTGGCGAAGCGGGGCGTGGAGGTCGAGATCTTCACCCGCGCGACGTCCTCCTCCGACGAACCGCTCAGCGAGGCGGCTCCCGGTGTCTGGGTGCGCAACATCGTCGCGGGACCGTTCGAGGGCCTCGACAAGCAGGATCTCCCGACGCAGCTGTGCGCGTTCGCGGCCGGGGTGCTCCGCGAGGAAGCGCGTCACGACGCCGGATACTACGACCTGGTTCATTCGCACTACTGGCTGTCGGGACAGGTCGGATGGCTGGCTCGCGACCGATGGGGCGTGCCGCTCGTGCACACCGCACACACGTTGGCTGCGGTGAAGAACGCGTCGCTGGCGGCAGGCGACTCCCCGGAGCCCGTGGCGCGACAGATCGGTGAACAACAAGTCGTGGCCGAGGCCGACCGTCTCATCGCCAACACCTCCGAAGAGGCCAAACAACTCATCGAGATCTATGGCGCCACTCCCGAATCGATCGACGTCGTCGCTCCGGGCGCGGATCTGACTCGATACCGGCCCGGTGACAAGAGTGCCGCCCGCGCCGAATTCGGCATCGATCCGCGAGAGACCGTCGTCGCCTTCGTAGGCAGGATCCAGCCGTTGAAGGCGCCGGATGTGCTGCTGCGTGCAGCAGCGGAAGTGGTAGCACGCGACCCGAGTCTTCCGCTGCGGATACTCGTCGTCGGTGGGCCTTCCGGCAGTGGGCTCGATCGTCCGGACAGCCTGATCGACCTTGCCGAGGTTCTCGGCATCTCGGCTCGCGTGACGTTCCTGCCGCCACAACCGTCGGAGAGGCTGGTACAGATCTACCGCGCCGCGGACGTCGTCGCCGTGCCGAGCTACAACGAGTCCTTCGGTCTGGTCGCGATCGAGGCGCAGGCGAGCGGGACGCCGGTGATCGCGGCCGACGTCGGTGGTCTTGGTGTGGCAGTGCGCTCTGGCGAGACCGGGGTGCTGGTGCAAGGGCACCGAACCGCCGATTGGGCGACCGCGCTCGCAAACATGGTCACCGATCGAGATGCGTTGGCGGCCATGGCGTCGAGAGCCCCGATTCACGCTGCGGACTTCTCCTGGGAGCACACGGCCGAGGGGCTACTGGGGAGCTACCGCGCAGCACAGTTCCATTTCGATCGACACGAGGCTCCCAGCGAGTTCTCGCCGCGGCGGACCCGCGGACTGTCGAAGCTACGACGGGCAGGAGTCACGGCATGAGCGACACGATCACCCTCATCGACTCGATTCTGAAGGAGCGCGAACTCGAGTATCAGCGCAAGGGAGAAAATTCCTTCGTCGTCGAGCTGCCGGGTGAGCGCAAGCTCAAGACAACGACGATGCTGACCGTCGGGCATCACGGGGTTCGGATCGAGGCGTTCGTATGCCGTAAGCCCGACGAGAACTTCGAGGGCGTTTACAAATACCTGCTGCGACGGAACCGCCGGCTGTACGGGGTGCACTACACGATCGACAAAGTGGGCGACGTGTACCTGGTCGGCCGGTTGTCGTTGCACGCGGTCACCGGCGACGAGATCGACCGCATTCTGGGTCAGGTTCTCGAAGCTGCCGACGGAGACTTCAACGTGCTGCTCGAACTCGGTTTCGCCGAGTCGATCAAGCGCGAATGGGCGTGGCGGGTGTCGCGCGGTGAATCCCTCGCCAACCTCAAAGCCTTCGAGCACCTGGTGGAAAACCAGCAGGTGTAGGTCCTGCCCTTCGGCTCGCAACTCCCACTACTGCAGGGGGTTTCGGTTGCGGCTGTCTCCACGCTGCTCAGCACCCTCACCTCACGAGAGGCGCGAGTGACTCGCGAAATCATGCGGGCACCCCGCGTGGCGGGTAGCGTCTGCGAATCAGACAAACTTGCCAGGTACTTCGACGCTTGTTCATGAGACGAGCGAACCGGGCAGCGAACCAAATGGAGGAAGTCTTGACCGTCGTCATCCGCTCACGCACTCGGAGACTGGCATTCGGCGGCGTCGCGTCGCTCGGCGCTGTCGCACTCGTCGCAGGATGTGGCTCCGCGCCCGAAGACGACGGATCGGACTCCGGGGGTAGTGCTTCGGGTGACTTCAAGCCCTGCATGGTGTCCGACGCAGGAGGTTTCGACGACAAGTCCTTCAACCAGCTCAGCTTCGAGGGCCTGACCGGGGCGTCCGAGACCCTCGGCGTCGAGCCCATCACCGTCGAATCGGCATCCCCGACGGACTACAACCCCAACATTTCCAACCTGATCGACCAGGGTTGCTCGCTGATCCTGACCGTCGGCTTCGACCTCGCGGACGCCACGGAGTCCGCTGCCGAAGCGAACACCGACATCGACTTCGCCATCATCGACGACTCGAGCATCGACCTGCCGAACGTCAAACCGCTCACTTACGACGCGGCGCAGTCCGCCTTCCTCGCCGGTTACGCCGCTGCGAGTTACTCGAAGACCGGTGTCGTCGGAACGTTCGGTGGCTCCCAGCTGCCCACCGTCACCATCTTCATGGACGGGTTCGCCGACGGCGTCAACTACTTCAATGAACAGAAGAACGGCAACGTCCGGGTCATCGGCTGGGACGTTGCCGCGCAGAACGGTTCGTTCACCGGGGGATTCGAGGCGAACGCCGTCGCGAAGAACACCGCTCAGGGTCTCATCGACCAGAACGCGGACGTGATCTTCCCCGTCGGCGGACCGATCTACCAGAGCGCCGCGCAGGCCATTCGTGACGCGTCACGACCCATCGCGCTCATCGGCGCCGACGCCGATGTCTTCGAGTCGGATCCGTCCGTCAGCGACCTGATGCTCACGTCGGTGACGAAGGGCCTCGAGACCAGTGTCGACGAGATCGTTGCGACGTCGGGTGAAGGATCGTTCGACACCACGCCGTATGTCGGAACGCTCGAGAACGGTGGTGTCGGTATCGCGCCGTTCCACGACTACGAGTCGCAGGTCGATCCCGCGTTGCAAGGCGAGCTGGACACAATCGAGGCGGGCATCATCGACGGTTCGATCACCGTCGAGTCGCCCTCCTCTCCGAAGTAGTCCCGACGCACAGTAAGAGGACATGAACGTCGAACTGCCATGAAGCTGGAACTGCAGGGCATAACGAAGCGGTTCGGATCTCTTGTCGCCAACGACTCCATCGACCTTGTCGTCGAAACGGGCGAAATCCATTGCCTTCTCGGTGAGAACGGTGCAGGCAAGTCGACACTGATGAACGTGCTCAGCGGCCTGTATCGGGCCGAGGAGGGCAAGATTCTGCTCGACGGAGTCGTGCAGGAATTCGCCGGACCGGGTGAAGCTATGGCCGCCGGGATCGGCATGGTGCACCAGCACTTCATGCTGATCCCGGTGTTCACGGTGGCCGAGAACATCATTCTCGGCCACGAGACCACCAAAAGCGGTGGGCGCCTTGACCTCGATGCTGCTCGAAAGCTGGTGCGCGAGATATCGGCGCGCTTCGGTTTCGACCTCGACCCCGACGCCAAGGTCGACGAGCTGCCCGTCGGAGTGCAGCAACGCGTCGAAATCATCAAGGCGCTCAGCCGCGATGCCACAGTGCTGGTCTTCGACGAGCCGACGGCGGTGCTCACCCCGCAGGAAACCGACGAGCTCATGCGCATCATGCGCGAACTCGCCGAGTCGGGAACCACGATCGTGTTCATCACGCACAAGCTGCGTGAGGTGCGAGAGGTCGCCGACCGTATCACCGTGATCCGGCTCGGCAAGGTCGTCGGCCAGGCCGAGCCGACGGCGACCAACGCGGAACTCGCCGCGATGATGGTCGGCCGCGACGTTCAGCTGACGGTGACGAAGGAACCTGCGCAGCCAGGTGAGGCGGCGCTGGTGGTCAAGAATCTGACGGTCTTCGACGGGGACGGCCACGCGGTCGTCGACGACGTCAGCCTCGAAGTCCACGCGGGTGAGATCCTGGCGGTAGCCGGGGTTCAGGGCAACGGGCAGAGTGAGTTCGTCGAGGCACTTCTCGGCGCTCGCGACCGGATCAGCGGAGAGATCCTTCTCGACGGCCGTTCTCTGGTCGGCTCCTCGGTCCACGACGTGTTGGCCGCCGGAGTCGGATTCGTGCCCGAGGACCGCACGGTCCACGGTCTGGTCGGCGAATTCTCGATTGCAGAGAACCTGATGCTGGACAGGTCGACGGGCGAGCCGTTCGTCCGTCGCGGCGCGATCCGCCGCGACTATCTGGACGCGTTCGCTGCCGAGAAGATCCAGGAGTTCGACGTCCGGACTCCCGGCATCGACACCGCAGTCGGACGCTTGTCCGGCGGAAACCAACAGAAGGTCGTCCTTGCGCGCGAATTGAGCCGTGAGCTTCGACTGTTCGTCGCCTCGCAGCCGACACGCGGAATCGATGTCGGCTCGATCGAGTTCGTGCACAAACGAATCGTCGCGACCAGAGACTCGGGAATCCCGGTGATCGTCGTTTCCAGTGAGCTCGACGAGGTTGCTGCCCTCGCGGACCGAATAGCCGTCATGTATCGCGGAACGATCGTCGGCATCGTGCCGGCCGACACGTCCCGCGAGGTACTGGGATTGATGATGGGTGGAGAGCATGCCTGACGCGCAAGATACGCAGCCGTCGCGCGCACATGTGATTCTGCGACAGATATTCACCGGCAGCGCAATCATTTCGGTGCTGGCAGTGTTCATGGCCGTGGTTGTCGGAGCAGTGCTGATCGCTGTCACCGACGAGCAGGTTCAGGAAGCTGCGGGCTACTTCTTCTCCCGACCGTCGGACATGCTGGTCGCGGTCTGGGACGCGGTCTCGGGAGCGTATTCCTCGTTGTTCCAGGGTGCGGTGTACAACTTCCGGCGTCCGGGATTCGAGAACGGCATCAAACCGCTGTTGGAAACGCTCACGTTCGCGACGCCGTTGATCGTCGCGGGTCTCGGTGTTGCACTTGCCTTCCGGGTCGGAATGTTCAACATCGGTGGACGCGGACAAATGCTGATCGCGGCCGCATGCGCGGGCTGGGTCGGCTTCTCCCTTCAGCTGCCCGCCGGACTGCACTTGATCCTCGCCGTACTCGCCGGAGTTCTGGGCGGCGCGGTGTGGGGTGGGATCGCCGGAGTTCTCAAGGCACGCACCGGCGCTCACGAAGTGATCGTCACGATCATGCTGAACTACGTCGCGTTCTACCTTGTCGCCTATCTGCTGAGGACGCCCGGCGCTCTGCAGGCACCGGGTCAGAACAACCCGAAGACCGCGGCCATGGAATCGACTGCGGTGTTCCCCACGCTGTTCGGTGATCGATATGCCCTGCATCTCGGGTTCGTGCTCGTGGTGATCGTGACGGTAGCGGTGTGGTGGCTGCTGGAGCGGTCGTCGCTCGGCTTCCGCTTCCGAGCCGTCGGCGAGAACCCGCACGCGTCGAAGATCGCCGGAATCAACGTCAACCGCATGTACCTGTATGCGATGGTGCTGTCCGGGGCGCTCGTCGGGCTCGCGGGCGTGACGCAGGTGCTCGGAACCGTCACCACCGGGTTCGGCGCGGACATCGACGCCGGCATCGGTTTCGACGCCATCACCGTCGCGTTGCTGGGGCGGTCGAAGCCGTGGGGTGTGTTCTTCGCGGGAATTCTGTTCGGCGGCTTCAAGGCAGGCGGATTCGCGATGCAGGCTGCGGAGGGTATTCCGATCGACATCGTGCTCGTCGTGCAGTCCGTCATCGTGCTGTTCATCGCTGCACCGCCGCTCGTCCGTGCAGTGTTCCGGTTACCTCCGCCGGGCGCTGAGATCGCGGCCCGCGCGGACACGGCGAAAGTGGGTGCGCTGTGACCGTCGTCGACGATAAGCGGGAGATCCTCGCGCCGGCGAAGAACTGGAAAGTGCCCGGTGTGCTGGCCGTCGCGACCCTCCTGGCATTGGTGTTGTTCGTTCTTCGAGCGAAGTCGGGTACCACGACGTTTGCACTTGCCAGCGAGAACGACTTCTTTCAACTCCCCGCGGTCGGGGTGCCGGCAGCAGCTACGGGCGTCGTGCTGTTCGTGGTGCTGGCGCTGATCACTGGGTTCGCTGCGTGGAATGTGGCGCGAGGGGCAGCAACTCCACTGTGGCTGCTCGGCGTCTATGCCGTGGTGTTCGTTCTGGGCTTTCTGACGTGGGCCGCGGTCGGTGCGACGGTGCCCGTGCCGGGCCTGTTGATCGGAGCCGTCGCCCTGAGTACGCCGCTCATCTTCGGTGCGATGGGCGGCGTCATCTCCGAGCGCGTCGGAGTAATCAACATCGCCATCGAAGGGCAGTTGCTGTCCGGTGCGTTCGTCAGCGCGGTCGTGGCCTCGGTGACGGGGTCGACCTACGTTGCGCTGCTTGCAGCGTTGATCGCCGGAGCATTGACGGCATCACTGCTCGCGATGTTCTCGATCAAGTACTTCGTCAATCAAGTCATCGTCGGCGTCGTCCTCAACGTCCTGGTCGTCGGCCTGACGAGTTTCCTGTATTCGGTCGTCCTGACGAAGAACACGGAAACGTTGAACGCGCCACCACGGTTCGCGCGCATCGAGATTCCGTTCCTGTCCCAGATCCCGGTGGTCGGACCGGTGCTGTTTCGCCAGACTCTGATCGTCTACCTGATGTATGTCGTCGTGGCCATGGTGTGGTTCGGGTTGTTCCACACGAAGTGGGGCCTACGGCTTCGCTCGGTCGGTGAGCACCCACAGGCAGCGGACACCGTCGGTATCAACGTGGCACGGACGAGGTTCTGGAACGTGTGTCTGGCCGGTGCCATCGCTGGACTCGGCGGTGCCTACTTCACGCTCGGATCCGTCGGGGCGTTCGGCAAGGAGATGACGGCGGGCGCGGGCTACATCGCACTTGCGGCGGTCATCTTCGGGCGGTGGGATCCGATCCGGGCGACGTTGGCCGCGTTGCTGTTCGGCTTCGCGTCGAACCTCCAGAATGTGCTCGGAATCATCGGATCCCCGGTACCGAGCGAGTTCATGTTGATGCTTCCGTACGTCGTGACGATCTTCGCGGTCGCGGGACTCGTCGGGCACGTTCGGGGGCCTGCAGCGGCAGGGAAACCGTATTCGAAATCCTGACAGCCGTCAGCCCCGCCTCCTGGGGAGAGACGGGGCTGACAGCGCTCGGCCTTCGAGTTGAATCAGCGACCGAAGCGGAACCAGTTGAACCAATCTGGAATCTGCGGCCCGAACTGTTGCATTGGCTGGGCGAAGTTGTGGTAAAAGTCGTTGAACATCGAAATCTCCTGTGTCGTCGTTTGGTTGACCTAATCGAAACTACTTGTCTCTCTGGATGTTTCAAGTAATCCTCGGGAGTTGTGCGCATCTCCGGAGCGGCTTGACAGGAACGGAATCGAAGCTGGGATTCTCACAGCTATTGCGGCCGGGCGACCAGGCCCTGCACGCATGCACGGACAAGACTCCGGGCGCCACCCTCTGGGCCAGATTCGAAGTGAACTGACAGCTGGCAAGTATCTGACTGAAGAGTAGGTAGATGTCTGATGTGACGGCCTTCACTGTAGTGTTTTGTCATAATTGCCGTTGTTTGTTCGAAGGAGAGCCATGAGCTTCAACAGTCCCTTTCCCGACGTCGAGATCCCGAATCTGAGTGTCTACGACTACCTGTTCGGATCGATCGCGGACGCCGATCTGGAAAAGCCTGCGCTGATCGATGGCACCTCCGGGGCCGTCACCACGTATCAGGCTTTGATCGGGCAGATCGATAGCATCGCCGGTGCCCTCGCTGCGCGCGGACTCGAGCTCGGTGACGTCGTCGGCCTGCACTCGCCCAACGTGCCGGCATTCGCGTCGGTGCTGCACGGCATCCTGCGTGCAGGCGGAACGGCCACCACCATCAATGCTCTGTACACGGCGGAGGACATCGCCAAGCAGCTCACCGGTTCGGGCGCGAAGTTCCTCTTCACCGTCTCGCCGCTGTACCCGCAGGCCAAGGCGGCGGCGGAGAAGGCGGGGATCGCCGACGATCACATCATCGTTCTCGACGGCGCCGACGGGCACCCGAGTCTGAAGGACCTGCTCACTCAGGGCGCCCCGGCCCCTGATGTGTCGTTCGATCCGGCGACGCAGGTCGCGGTGCTGCCGTACTCCTCGGGCACCACGGGCGTCCCGAAGGGCGTGATCCTGACGCACCGCAACCTCGTCGCCAACGTCGCGCAGATGGAGCCGCGTGTCGGGATCGACTCCGACGACGCCGTCCTCGCAGTGCTGCCGTTCTTCCACATCTACGGTTTGACGGTGTTGCTCAACATCGCGTTGAAGTTGCGCGCCCGGTTGGTGACGATGCCGAAGTTCGATCTGGTGGAGTTCCTTCGGATCATCCAGGACAACAAGCTGACGTACCTCTTCATCGCTCCGCCGGTGGCTGTCGCGCTCGCGAAGCATCCGCTGATCGACCAGTACGACCTCTCGAGTGTGCACACAGTCTTCTCCGGTGCTGCCCCGCTGGACGAGGAGCTCGGCAAGGCCGTTTCGACGCGACTCGGCGCCCGTATTCGTCAGGGTTACGGGATGAGCGAGCTCAGTCCGGTCAGCCACGCGATTCCGTTCGATCGTGACGACATGCCGCTCAGCTCGGTCGGTCTTCCGCTCGCGAACACCGTCAACAAGCTGGTCGATCCGGCAAGCGGCGAGGAAATCGAGCTTCCCACCGAGGGCCGGTCCAAGCCGGGCGAGCTGTGGGTCAAGGGTCCCAACGTGATGGTCGGGTACCTCAACAATCCCGCCGCCACGGCGGACACGCTCGACGACGACGGCTACCTGCACACCGGTGACATCGCTGTCGTCGACGCCGAGGGCGTGGTCTTCATCGTCGACCGGCTCAAAGAGCTGATCAAGTACAAGGGCTACCAGGTGCCGCCCGCCGAGCTCGAGGCGTTGCTGTTGACGCATCCGGAGGTCGCCGACGTAGCTGTCATCGGCGTTCTCGACGACGAGGGCGAAGAGGTACCGAAGGCGTTCGTCGTGCTGCAGCCGAACGCGACGATCGACGAGGGCGGAATCATGGCGTTCGTGTCCGAGCGCGTGTCCCCGCACAAGAAGGTGCGCAAGGTCGAGTTCATCGAGACCGTCCCGAAGTCGGCTGCGGGCAAGATCCTGCGCAAGGACCTGCGGGCCGCAGAATCGGCCAAGTAGCTACAGTCGCCGACACAGACTCTTCGAGCCCCCTACCCGATCGGGTAGGGGGCTCTCCTGTCTCTTCGGTACCCACTTGGGACCGAACGGAACAGTCTCGCCCGAAAGGGCCGCATTGCATCCTGCGCGGATCTAGCGTCGTTTTCAGCATCGTGGGTGTTCCACCGCGTTGCGCGAATGACTTACTTACATCCGTTTCGCGGAGAGGATGCACTGCCATGCAGGTCGACGAACTGCTCAAACCGTTCCCAATCAAGGAGTTCCACCCGTTCCCTCGTGCCATGATGGGCCCGGGCGCACACGAGATGATCGGTCCCGAGGCACTCAAACTCGGATTCAAGAAAACCCTCGTGATGACCACGGGGCTGCGTGGCACGGACACGGTGCACAAGATCGTGGAGTCGATGAAGTACCACGGCCTCGAAGTCGTGCTCTACGACAAGGTCGAGTCCAATCCCAAGGACTACAACGTCATGGATTCGGTCGCGATGTACACCGAAAACAAGTGTGACAGTTTCGTGTCCATCGGCGGAGGTTCTGCGCACGACGCCTGCAAGGGTGCCCGCATCTCCGTGGCGCACGACGGCCGCAGCGTCAACGAGTTCGAGGGCTTCAACAAGAGCGAGAACCCGAAGAACCCGCCGCACATCGCCGTGTCGACGACGGCAGGAACCGGCTCGGAGACCTCGTGGGCCTACGTGATCACCGACACCACGACCGATCCGGACAACCCGCACAAGTACGTTGCCTTCGACGACGCGTCGGTGACCTCCCTCGCGATCGACGACCCGGTCCTGTACTACACGTGCCCGACCGACTACACCGCACAGTGTGGATTCGACGTACTCGCGCATGCGAGCGAACCGTACGTGTCGCGTCTGAACTTCGAACCGTCGAAGGGCAACGCACTGCACGCGATCAAGATGACCGTCCAGAACCTGCGTGCCGCAACGTGGAACGGCGAGGATCTGCCCGGTCGCGAAGGCATGATGTACGCGCAGTACATCGCCGCCCAGGCTTTCAACTCCGGTGGCCTCGGAATCATCCACTCGATCAGCCACGCAGTCAGCGCGTTCTACGACACCCACCACGGACTGAACAACGCCATCGCGTTGCCTCGGGTGTGGGCGTTCAACATGACGGCCGACTACCGCAAGTTCGCCGATATCGCCGTCGCCATGGGCATCGACACTCATGGAATGTCGGATCAGCGTGCCTCGCACGCTGCGCTCGAAGCCGCCATCCAGCTTCTGCGTGACGTGGGCATCCCGGAGAAGTTCGCCGACGTCGACCAGAACAGCTACAGCAAGAACCGGCTCGGCAAGGGACCGACCAAGTTCTACGAGAACTCGCCGAAGATCGTCGGCGACGATGCGGACATCGATCGCATCACGCACCACGTTCTCGGTGACGCCTGCACCCCGGGCAACCTGAAGGAATGCACGTTCGAGACGGTCCGGCCCGTCGTCGAACACTCCGTTCACGGAGACCTCGACGACCTGATCGGCTGACCCTTTCGCTCCCGCCCCTGGCTTCTTTCGATGCCGCCGGTGGGCGGGAGCGCGAACGGCACAACCTAGTACCACTGCTCTGGAAGGAACACCCACGTGTCAGTCCCGACGCCCATCAATGCTTCGGCACAGCATGATTTCGAATCCGTCGACGACGTCGTCGTCCGCTTCGGCGAGGCTGGATACATCGCCGACGACCGTCTCGCCACCACGGTGTTCCTGCAGTCCAGGCTGGACAAACCGGTCCTGCTCGAAGGTCCTGCCGGTGTCGGAAAGACCGAACTGGCAAAGACTCTCGCGGAGGTGACCGGACGAAGACTGTTGCGACTGCAGTGCTACGAGGGCCAGGACGAGACGAAGGCCCTGTACGAGTGGGACTACGGCAAGCAGCTTCTGTACACCCAGGTGCTGAAGGAGAAGATCGGGCAACTGGTCGCCGATGCGGAAACTCTCGGCGAGGCGGTCGACCGGATCTCGGCTCAGGAAAGTGTCTTCTTCTCCGAACGGTTCCTGGCTCCGCGTCCGCTACTCGAGGCCATCCGGTCCGAGGAACCCGTCGTGCTGTTGATCGACGAGGTCGATCGCGCCGACGAGGCGCTCGAAGCGGTGTTGCTCGAACTTCTCGGCGAGAACCAGGTGTCCGTCCCCGAGCTCGGGACGTTCACCGCGAAGATCCCGCCCTATGTGATTCTGACGTCGAACAACACGCGTGACCTGTCCGCTGCGCTGAAACGCCGTTGCCTGCACAGCTTCCTGGACTACCCGACGGCCGAGCGTGAACTCGACATCGTCAACTCGAAGGATACCGGCCTGTCGGAGGCTCTGGCCGGCCAGCTCGTTCAGGTGGTGCGCGGATTGCGGGAGCTCGAGCTGCGCAAGTCGCCGAGCATCTCCGAAACCGTGGACTGGGCGAAGACTCTCGCTGTCCTCGGCGCAAGCGAGTTGACGGCCAAGTTGCTGAGCGACACGGTGTCCGTCGTCGTCAAGTACGACAAGGATGTGCGCAAGGCAACCAGTGCGATCCCGCGGCTGATCGATCCGAACGCCGTGATCGACGAGGACCACGGCCATGGGCACGGCCACGGCCATGGGCACGGTCACGAGGGGGACCACACCCACGACCCGGTTGCTGTTGTTGTCGAAGAGGACAATTCGGGTCCGGACGGACGTGCGATCCGCGCGGCGAAGAACGAACCCGGCCGCCACGGCAACTATTACGGCGGAACCAGCGCTGTCCCCCCGACGCCCGCGAAGGATGTGCCGAAGACACAGGGAAGTCGTTCGTTCGCCGGCGGCTTCGGTGGCAAGAAGAACCGAAAGGGCTGAGCGAGTCGTGGAGCAGAGCCTGCATCGATTCGTGCGGTTGCTTCGGTTGCGCGGCATGAGGATTTCGGTACCCGAGATGCTCGATGCCATGCAGGCCGCGGCACAACCGGGGATGCTGGAGAATCGGCGGCTCCTGCGAGAGGCGCTCCGTGTCTCACTGGTCAAGGATCGCGACGGTGACCCGGTGTTCGAGGAAGTCTTCGAGCTGTTCTTCGCGCTCGTGAAGGTGCAGAACGACGATGGCCAGCGCGGGCACGGACACGGTCACGACGACCTCTCCGACGAAGGAGTCCTCGAATCCTTCACGCTCAGTGAGGAACCGGGGAATCTACCCGAGCAGGGGCACGAGCACGGGGCGCCCTCGGATATTCGTGAGTTCTTCGATCCGGACGATCTCGCCACGCAGTACAACTTGCACCAGGAAGCGAACAAGATCGATCTCGCCTCGATGACCGACGAGATCGTGTTCAGCAAGGACTCGACCAGCAATCTCGGTGAGGGTGAACGCGTCCAGATCGAGACCGATCACCTAAAGGGTGGCGGTATTCCGGGTGCGATCTCCACGACCACCGGAACCAAAGTCGACGCGGACCTGTCCGTCGCCGAGCAGGATGCACTCTTCGGCTGGCTCGACGACCTTCCCGACGAGGTTCAGGGTGACGTCCTCGACGAGGCGACGGCATTGCGTCGACGACTCGCCGGCGTCCTCGCCAATTTGCCTGAGGCCTTGAAGCATCATTTGGAAACGCTTCTCGCACTGGAGAACACTGTCGTCGAAGGACGCGAGGACCGCGTCGCGAAGGTCGATCACGTCGGGGAGCTCGAGCGCGCCGAATTGGAGGAGTCGTTGCGTCGGCTGACGCACAGCCTGCACGGGGCACTGACGCACCGCCGTAAGGCGGGTGCACGGGGCCGAGTGGATTCGGGACGGACGATGCGCCGGAACATGCGCTACGACGGCGTCCCCTTCCGGCCGGTGACGGTGCAGCGAAGCGAGGACAAACCACGTCTACTGCTGCTGACAGACGTGAGCCTGTCGGTCCGCGCCACCGCGCGGTTCACCCTGCATCTGGTCCACGGATTGCAGGATCTCGTCAGCCAGGTTCGAACGTTCGCGTTCGTGTCGGATCTGGTGGAGATCACCGACCTCTTCGCCGACCACAGCGTCGAGCACGCGTTGGGGTTGGTGTTCGGCGGCGACGTTCTCGACGTCGATGCCAATTCCGACCACGGCAACGCGTTCAGCCAGTTCCTGGAGGACCACGGAAATGCGGTGAGCCGTCGAACCACGGTTCTCGTGTTGGCAGATGGTCGCTCGAACGGCCTGGATCCGCGCGTCGAAGCATTCGCGGAGATCACCAGGCGCGCGAAGGAGACCATCTGGCTCACCCCGGAACCGCGGTACTCGTGGGGACTCGGGTCCTGTGACCTGCCGGAATACGCGCAGTATTGTCAACGAGTTCGCGTCGTGCGAGATCTGACGGGGCTCACCAGCACTGCCGACGCTTTGGCGACGGAACAGGTGGGACGATGACAACGCTGGAGAAACCACCGGAGGCCACGGATCGGCGTAGCCGGTTCACGCGAGACGAAATTCCGCGACTCGTCGGGATGTTCGTGTTCATCGTGGGCCTGCACGTGCTGGGGTGGGGCCTGTTCGTCCACTACAATTCCATTCCCCGCATCCACGAATTGACCGGCGCCGACGGCACTCTCGTGTACGCGGGCGCGGGTGTACTCGCGTACACGCTCGGAATGCGGCATGCATTCGACGCGGACCACATCGCGGCAATCGACGACACCACGCGATTCCTGCTGCAGAAGGGCAAGCGGCCGTTGGCAGTCGGGTTGTTCTTCTCTCTCGGACACTCGACGGTGGTGTTCGTCTTCGTCGCAGCGATCGCACTGGTCGCGTCCAAGGCGACGGCGTTCCAGGACGCGTTCGCGGGCGTCGGCGGCATTATCGGCACTCTCGTGTCGGGTACGTTTCTGTATTTGATTGCAGCGCTGAACTTCGCGGTGCTCGCGGGGATCGTGCGGGTATGGCGTCGCGCCAAGCGCGGTGAATATTCCGAGGAACACCTGGACGATCTTCTCGCCAAGCGTGGTCTCATGAACCGCATCTTCCGTGGCCGCTACGACCGTTACATCAAGGATTCGTGGCAGATGTACCCACTCGGTCTGCTGTTCGGGCTCGGATTCGACACCGCCACCCAGGTCGGGCTACTCGCGGTCGCCGGAACCACCGCCATGGCAGGCGGATTACCGCCGATGGCGATCATCGCGCTGCCGATCCTCTTCACCGCGGGAATGACGACGATGGACACCATCGACGGAATCTTCATGTCGAAGGCATACGGGTGGGCATTCGTCACACCGGTGCGCAAGATCTACTACAACATCACGATGACGTCGCTGTCGATCTTCGTCGCAGTGGTCATTGGGTCGGTCCAGTTGCTTTCGTTGCTCGGCGACGAATTCGGACTCAGCGGGCAGCCGTGGGAATTTCTGGCGTCGATCAACCTCAACCTCGCCGGCCAAATCGTCGTTGGCACGTTCTTCGTCGTATGGATTTCAGCGTTGGTCTACTACAAGGTCGCCAAGGTGGATCAGAAGTTCGCGGCGGCACAGACTCGCGACCACTGAGCGTATCCGGCACATCGCGCCCAGTTTTTCGGTAGTAAGGACCCATGGACGTCACTGTCGACATTGCCCAGGGTCGGTTGCGCGGACAGCGCACCGGAGCAGCTACTACGTTTCTCGGAATTCCTTACGCCGAAGCGCCCTTCGGATCACTGCGGTTCGCAGCCCCCTCGTCACCGCCGTCGTGGTCCGGAGTGCGTGATGCGGTGTCTCTGGGGGCCACCGCTCCCAAGATCGGGTACCGACCCCCGACCAGCGAGATCCTGACCGAACCCGTCGTACCGGGCCAGGACTGCCTGAACCTGAACGTGTGGACGCCGGATGTTGCCGAGACGGGTCTGCCGGTCTTCGTCTGGATCCACGGCGGCGCATTCGTCAACGGCTCCAACGCTGTCCCGATATACGACGGTTCTGCCTTCGCACGCGACGGCATCGTCGCAGTCGCGATCAACTACCGGCTGGGCGCGGACGGATTCGCACGCGTCGAGGGTGCCCCGGCCAACCGTGGCCTGCTCGACCAGGTCGCCGCGCTGGAATGGGTCCGCGAGAACATCGCGGCGTTCGGCGGAGATCCAGCTCGGGTGACCATCGCGGGGGAGTCGGCCGGCGCGATGAGCGTCGGGACGCTGCTGTCGATGCCGCGCGCGGACGGGCTGTTCCATCGCGCCATCCTGCAGAGCGGAGCGGGACATCACGTGATCAGTGAGGACACCGCCACGAAGGTCGCTGCGGCGCTGGCCGAGGCAGTCGGGGTCGCCCCGACGGTCGATGGGCTCGGCTCGGTCTCGGTGGATCGGCTCGTCGATGCCCAGCGGGAGCTCGGCGACCGGATCACGGCGGAAGCTCCGACCGGGGCATGGGGTGAACTGGCGTTCAACATGATGCCGTTCGAGCCGTACATCGACGGCGACGTCGTCCCCGACCTGCCGTATCGACGAATCGTCGAAGGCGCAGGATCGAGCGTGGACATACTCATCGGCACGACGAGTGAGGAGTTCGCGTTCTTCCTCGTTCCCGCAGGAGTGACCGAGTACATCGACTCCGCACGGGTTCGGTTGGTACTCGCTGCCTACGGCGTCGACGTCGATGCGGCTGTCGACGCCTATCGCGCCCAGTTTCCGGACGCCACACCGGGTGAGCTGTTCATCGCCCTCATGACCGACTGGTTCTTCCGTATTCCAGCGCTGAGGGTCGTCGAGTCGAGGGAGGGGCGAGCGTTCGTGTACGAATTCACCTGGCGTTCGTCGTTGTTCGACGGTCGACTCGGTGCATGCCATGCCCTCGAGATCCCGTTCGTGTTCGATGTTCTGGACAAGCCCGAGACAGCTCGCATCACCGGGGCGAATCCTCCGCAGAAGGTTGCCGACGAGATGCACCGAGCGTGGGTCGACTTCGTTCGTGACGGTTCGCCCGGCTGGGTGCAGTACGGGAGCGACAGGTCGGTAATGATGTTCGGCGAGCAGTCCGGTGTGGTCGACGATCCGCGGCCCTCGACGCGGCAAGTGTGGGCGGGGGTGCGCTGACCTCCCCGGTCGGTGGCGTGAATTCCGCACGCACGACCAGCTCGACGGGTCTATAGTCACCAGCATTGCGGTGAGCTGGGGTGGCCATGGACGCTTTGGATCTGTCGAGGTGGCAGTTCGGAATCACGACTGTCTACCACTTCGTTCTGGTGCCCTTGACGATCGGTCTTGCGCCGATGATCGCCGTCATGCAGACGATGTGGATGATCACCAAGAAGGATCATTGGTATCGCCTCACCAAATTCTTCGGCAAGTTGTTCCTGATCAACTTCGCGCTCGGAGTGGCGACCGGGATCGTGCAGGAATTCCAGTTCGGCATGAACTGGAGCGAGTACTCGCGCTTCGTGGGCGATGTGTTCGGTGCACCATTGGCGATGGAGGGGCTCGTCGCGTTCTTCCTCGAATCCACTTTCCTGGGTCTGTGGATATTCGGGTGGGATCGGCTGCCTCGGGGCGTGCACCTGGCCACCATCTGGTTGGTCGCGATCGGGGTCAATGCGTCCGGCTACTTCATCGTCGTCGCGAACTCGTTCATGCAGCATCCAGTCGGTGCCGAGTACAACTCCGAAACCGGTCGGGCGCAGCTGACGAGCATCGGAGATCTGCTGTCGAACAACACTGCGTTGGTCGCCTATCCGCACGTCATCGCTGGGGCATTCCTGACGGCCGGGACCTTCGTCGCGGGGATTTCCGGGTGGTGGATGGTGCGAAATGTCCGCCGCGCTCGGGATGCCGAGGCGGGTGAGGCTGCACAACTGACCGACGACGCTCGGCGAATGTTTCGTCCGGCAACGCGATTGGCATTGCTGGTCATGATCGTCGCGGGCGTCGCGGTGGCATGGACGGGCGATTCGCAGGGCAAATTGATGTTCGTGCAGCAGCCGATGAAGATGGCGTCGGCGGAATCGTTGTGCAATACCGAGACCGATCCGAACTTCTCGGTGCTGACCATCGGTACACACAACAACTGCGACAGTGTCACCTCGGTGATAGAGCTGCCGTTCGTCCTTCCGTTCCTTGCCGAGGGCAAGTTCTCCGGTGTCACGCTCCAGGGTGTCAACCAGCTCCAGGAGCAGTACGAGCAGGAGTTCGGTCCGGGAAACTACACGCCCAATCTGTTCGTGACGTACTGGGCGTTTCGGGCCATGATCGGGCTCGCTGCGGGATCGGCGGCTCTCGCACTGGCAGGGCTATGGGTGACGCGTCGTGGGCGCGTCCCCGATCAGCGGTGGTACTCCTGGCTCGCGCTGATCGCCATTCCGATGCCGTTCCTTGCCAACAGTGCCGGATGGGTCTTCACCGAGATGGGTCGGCAGCCGTGGATGGTCCACCCCAATCCCACCGGTGTCGACATGATCAGGCTGACCGTCGATCAGGGCGTCTCGAATCATTCCGCGGCGACAGTGTGGGTTTCGATCATCACGTTCACGCTGCTGTACGGCGCGCTGGGTGTCGTGTGGTTGAAACTCATGATTCGGTACGCGAAGGAGGGGCCGCAGGATCACGACAAGAATCCACCGGATCCTGCTGAGCCCAAACAGCTTTCGTTCGAGTACTAGGAGACGACCATGGGACTTCCCGAACTGTGGTTCGTCATCGTCGCAGTGCTGTTCGTCGGGTATTTCCTATTGGAAGGGTTCGACTTCGGTGTCGGGATGCTGATGCCCATCGTGGGTCGGCGAACGGGGATACCGCCCGACGTTCGTCGCAGGGTCGCGCTCAACACGATCGGGCCGGTATGGGACGGCAACGAGGTCTGGCTGATCACCGCGGGCGGAGCATTGTTCGCGGCGTTCCCGGACTGGTACGCGACGCTGTTCTCCGGCTTCTACATTCCGCTGCTGATCATTCTGGTGGCGTTGATCGTCCGCATCGTCGCCATCGAATGGCGCGCGAAGATCGACGATGACGCCTGGCGTCGGCGGTGCGACTGGGGGATCGTCTTCGGTTCCTGGGTCCCCGCAGTGCTATGGGGAGTTGCATTCGCGAACATAGTGCGCGGCGTCGAGATCGATGCGCAGAAACAGGTGGTCTCCAGCTTCTTCGATCTCCTGAACCCGTACGCACTGTTGGGCGGTGTGACAACGGCTCTTGTGTTCGCGTTGCACGGTGCCGTATTTCTTGCCTTGAAGTCCGCCGACGAGATTCGCGAGGATGCAGTGGCGATCGCCGCGCGGCTCGCGATTCCGGCAGTTCCGGTCGCGGGTGCCTTCGTGTTGTGGACACAGATCGCATACGGAACGGGGTGGACGTGGATATTGGTGGTGCTCGCGGCCGGGGCTCTGCTCGGGGTAGTGGCGACGACCCGGATGGAACGTGAAGGCTGGGCTTTCGCGCTCACATCCGTGGCGATCGTCAGTACGGTGACGCTGCTGTTCGCCTCGCTGTTTCCGAACGTCATGCCGTCCACACTGGATCCGGTGTACAGCCTGACCGTGGCGAACGCGTCGTCGAGCCCCTACACGCTCGGTGTCATGACGTGGGTCGCAGCTTTCATGACGCCGGTGGTCGTGCTCTACCAAGGCTGGACGTACTGGGTGTTCCGGCAGCGGATCTCCACCTCGGCGATCGGGCGATCGCACGGGTTGAAGTTCAGCAGCTGAATCGAGGGCGTCGGGAAGCTAGCACCAATTTTGCCGACCTGGCACACGCGCTCGGACGTGACAACTGTGCCTAGCTTGGCAAAAACGGTGCTAGCTTGCCTCGATTGATCCCGTGGAATCGCTTATCGTCCTACCCGTGAACCTACCGACGTCGTCGTTCCGTCTCACCCCGATGAGCCCACGCGATCCGAAGCAACCTCATCGTTCCGCGAGTCCGCTCGAGCTGTTCTTCGACCTGGTCTTCGTCATCGCAGTCAGCATCGCCGCAGTGCAGTTGCATCACTCGTTGACCGAGAACCACATCGCCGAAGGCATCGTGAGCTACCTGATGGTGTTCTTCGCCATCTGGTGGGCGTGGATGAACTTCACCTGGTTCGCGACGTCGTTCGACAACGACGACTGGCTGTACCGGGTGCTGACGGTCGTGCAGATGGCAGGCGTGCTCGTCCTGGCGGCAGGGATCGAGCCGGCGTTCGCAGACAAAGAATTCGCCACCCTGGTACTCGGCTACGTGGTCATGCGCGTCGCGATGGTGGCGCAATGGGTGCGTGCATCGACGTCGTCGGAACACCGCAGGACCGCGCTGACGTATGCGGGCGGGATCGCTGCGCTGCAGGTGCTGTGGGTGCTGTGGCTCCTGATTCCGGGCGGTCCGGCACAGGGAATCTTGTTCGTGGTGTTCGCCGCTGCGGAGATCATGATTCCTGTCGTCGCCGAGAAGACCGGCGGCACGACGCCGTGGAATCCCCACCACATCACCGAGCGCTACGGGTTGTTCACCCTCATCCTGTTGGGTGAGAGTCTGCTCGCGTCGGCCAACGCGATCATCGAAGCCCTGCAAGAAGATACCGCTCTCGCACCGTTGATTTCGATCTCGGTGCTGACCCTCGTCGTGACGGCGGCGCTCTGGTGGATCTATTTCTGGCCACCGCACCACAAGGCGATCGGCACCCTCACGAACTCGCTGAAGTACGGGTACGTGCACTACTTCATCTTCGCTGCCGCAGGTGCGTTCTCGGCAGGCATCGAGGTCGAGATCGACGTGCTGACCAATCACAGCGAGCTGGGCGACGTAGCCGCGTCGTTCACGGTGACAGTTCCGATCGCCGTGTTCGTACTCGGAATCTGGTTCATCGCCATCAAGGACAACGCCGATCGACTCGTCAACACCATCGTTCCGGTCGGTGCGCTGCTGGTTCTTCTCGACCCGCTGATCCCCATACCCATCACGCTGACCGCAGTGGTCATGGTTGTCGTCGTCGCGGTACTCGTCGTGCACCGACCCCTCGAAGCCGAACATGAGAAACTGACCCCATGAGCATCGGAACCTTGATTTTGCTTCGCCACGGCGAGAGTGAGTGGAACGCGTCCAATCAGTTCACCGGATGGGTTGACGTCCGTCTGACGGAGAAGGGCGAGGCCGAGGGCAAGCGCGCGGGCGAGCTACTTGCCGAGGCAGGTGTTCTGCCCGATGTGCTGTACACGTCGCTGCTGCGCCGTGCGATCAGCACCGCGAACATCGCGCTCGATGCAGCCGACCGCCACTGGATCCCCGTCGTCCGTGACTGGCGCCTGAACGAGCGCCACTACGGCGCCTTGCAGGGGCTCAACAAGGCCGAGACCAAGGAAAAGTTCGGCGACGAGCAGTTCATGCTGTGGCGTCGGAGCTACGACACCCCGCCGCCCGCGATCGAAGCAGCCAGCGAATACAGCCAGGACGGCGATCCGCGATACGCAGATCTGCCGAGCGTGCCGATGACCGAGTGCCTGAAGGACGTCGTCGACCGGCTCATCCCGTACTTCGAAGAGACGATTGTCGCCGAGCTGAAAGCGGGCAAGAACGTGCTCGTCGCTGCCCATGGCAACTCGCTTCGTGCTCTGGTGAAGTACCTCGACGAGATCTCCGACGCCGACATCGCCGGCCTGAACATCCCGACGGGTATCCCGCTGCAGTACAACTTCGGCGATGGAGACGGAAAACTCGTCCCGACGAACCCGGGCGGAACGTACCTCGACCCGGAAGCTGCGGCCGCCGGAGCAGCTGCGGTCGCCAATCAGGGTGCCAAGTAGGTCCATCTGTGGCTTCGCAGGGCCCACTTCGGTGGGTCCTGCGGACAACTCCAGGTGAACGGTCGAAGAACACTGCCGACGAAGGCTATGACTACCAGGGAAATGCCTGCACCCTGCGTATGTGAGCTGTCCATCGAACGTACGATTCGGGTGTGAGTGTTACATCGGCTGTGCTGCTGGCTATTGCGACGGCCTTCGTGGGATATCTCGTCGGCGGGGTCCTGATCCCCTATCTCGCAACCCGGCACTCGGAGCGGACACGGGCGAGCTCGGGCCTGACGATGTCCCAGGTACTGGATCTGATCATCCTTGCGTCGGAGAGCGGAATCGCGGTCGTCGACCGGTTTCACGACGTGGTGCTGTCCAATCCGCGGGCCGAGGAGCTCGGTCTGGTGCGTAATCGCCTGATCGACGATCGTGCGTGGGAAGCTGCTCAGAAGGTGCTCGCAGACGGCAATCCAGTGGAAGTCGACATCAGTTCCAAAGATGTACGAACCAGCACCAGCCGCGACCGCATGGCCGTGCGATGCGTGGCGCGGATGCTCAGCAAGGAAGACCAACGGTTCGTCGTCCTGTTCGCCGACGATGATTCCGAGCAGGTCCGGATGGAAGCAACGCGTCGGGACTTCGTCGCCAATGTCAGCCACGAACTGAAGACGCCCGTCGGCGCGATGAGTTTGCTCGCCGAAGCGTTGCTCGAATCCGCCGACGATCCTGACTCCGTGCGCCACTTCGGCGGAAAAGTAGTTGCCGAATCCAAGCGGCTCGGCAACATGGTGACCGAACTGATCGCCCTCTCACGGTTGCAAGGCGCAGAGAAGCTGCCCGATCTCGAGGTAGTCGACGTAGACACCGTCGTCAACGAGGCCCTCGATCGATCCAAGATCGCCGCAGAGAACGCGGGCATCACGGTCACGACCGATCACCCGAGCGGCCTGGAGGTGCTCGGTGATCAAGCGCTGTTGGTCACCGCGCTCGCAAATCTCATCCAGAACGCCATTGCGTACTCGTCCGATGGCTCGCCGGTGTCCGTTACTCGTGCACTGCGCAACGGCTACGTCGCGTTCGCGGTCACCGACCGTGGCATCGGAATAGCCAAGGAAGACCAAGAGCGGGTCTTCGAACGATTCTTCCGCGTCGACAAAGCTCGTTCGCGGGCAACGGGAGGGACAGGTCTCGGCCTGGCCATCGCCAAACACGTCGCAGCCAACCACAACGGGAGTATCTCGCTGTGGAGCAAGCTCGGCACCGGATCGACCTTCACCCTGCAGATCCCCGCCTATTTCGAAGAAGACGACCTCGGGTCGACAGAAGGAGAACTACAGTGACCGGGAACCTACAGTGACCAACGTACTGATCGTCGAAGACGAAGAATCGTTGGCCGATCCGCTGGCCTTTCTCCTGCGCAAAGAAGGATTCGAAGCCACCGTCGTCGGCGACGGACCGGCGGCGCTCGCCGAATTCGACAGAGCCGGAGCAGATATCGTGCTTCTGGATCTCATGCTTCCCGGCATGAGCGGCACGGACGTGTGCAAGCAGTTGCGTGCGCGTTCCGGTGTTCCCGTCATCATGGTCACTGCGCGGGACAGTGAGATCGACAAGGTCGTCGGACTCGAACTCGGTGCGGACGACTATGTGACCAAGCCGTATTCGGCGCGGGAGCTGATCGCTCGCATCCGTGCAGTACTTCGCCGCGGCAGCGACGCGGAGCTCGACGGCGCCGCGGACACGGGCGTGTTGGAGGCCGGCCCGGTCCGCATGGACGTCGAACGCCATGTGGTGATGGTGAACTCCGAGCAGATCACATTGCCGCTGAAGGAATTCGATCTCCTCGAGTACCTACTGCGGAATTCGGGACGGGTGCTCACGCGTGGTCAGTTGATCGACCGAGTGTGGGGCGCCGACTATGTGGGCGACACCAAAACCCTGGACGTGCACGTGAAGCGGCTTCGGTCGAAGATCGAGACCGACCCGGCCAAGCCCGAGCACCTCGTCACCGTCCGCGGATTGGGATACAAGCTCGAAGGATGAGTGCGAGGGTCAGGTCAGGAACCAGGCGTCCCGTAGTGGGTACTGGGCGGCCCGGACGAGCCAGCGACCTTCCTGACGGCACTCCTTCTGGACGTAATGCCCGTCCCCGCGGCATTCGATCAACCGGGACGTTCCGTACGGGCTGACGACGATCGACTTCGCGCCCGGCGTGTAGGCACTTCCGGTGCTGATACCGCCGGGTGCGAACACATCCACGAACTCACCCGTCGCGTCGTACCAGCTCCATGGATCGGCCGACGCGGTCGGTGCGAGGCCGGCCGCCAAGCCGAGCGCGATTGCCGTTGTCGCAACCAGTTTCTTGATCATGGAATGCCCTTCGTCGCCGTGTATCGGTGCTCGCAGTGTCGTACGGACATGCGCCGGGAGGAGCCGATCGAAGTGATTTCATCCGAAAAGGATCAGGGGGTCGGAGCCGCCTTCGGGGGTGCTGGCGGCGGAGCCGCCAGCAGGTCCTGCAGCGCTACTTGGTGCGCTGCGCCTCACGCGTTGCAGGGTGGACCGCGATGAGTCCGAGGCCGCGGCGACGTGTGCACAGCGATGCCAGCTCCTCGTATGCGGGCTTGCCGAGCAACTCGATCAACTCGGGCCGGTAGGACTCGAATACCTGCTTGCTGCCGACGTGTGCGTCGGGGGAGCCTGAGCAGTACCAGGCCAGATCGTGACCGCCCTCGCCCCAACCTCGACGGTCGTACTCACCGATGGTGGTCTTGAGCACCTCGGTACCGTCCGGGCGCGTGATCCAATCCTGGGTGCGGCGGATAGGCAGCTGCCAGCACACGTCCGGCTTCACCTCGAGCGGTTCGATGCCTGTGCGCAACGCCATCGAATGCAGTGCGCACCCGATTCCGCCGGCGAACCCGGGGCGGTTCTGGAAGATGCATGCGCCCTTGTACCGGCGAGTACGCAGCGACTGTTCGTCGTCGAGATCGTCGTACTCGACGTAGCCCTTCTTGCCGAGGCCCTTGTCCATCAGCTGCCAGTCCTCGGCAGTGAGCAACTTCACCGACGCGTCGAGCTTGTTCTTGTCGTCCTCGTCGGATAGGAACGCGCCGTGTGAGCAGCAGCCGTCGTCGGGCCGTCCTGCGACGGTTCCCTGGCAGGCGGGAGTGCCGAACACGCACGTCCAATTCGACAACAGCCACGTGAGATCTGCCGCGATGATGTGTTCGGAGTTGTCCGGATCTGGAAATTCCACCCATTCTCGGGGAAAGTCCAGGTCGACTTCTGCAGCAAAAACCGGCTGCTTGCTACCTGCTGTCACAAGTGACGACGGTAGACCCAGTACCGTGGGGATGTGCGATTAGGGGTGCTCGACGTCGGAAGCAACACCGTGCATCTTCTGGTGGTGGATGCGCATCGCGGTGGACACCCGACGCCGATGAGTTCGTCGAAGGCGACTCTGCGGCTGTCGGAGAACACCGACGCCGACGGAAACATCACGCGTGAAGGTGCTGATCGTTTGGTGGGCGAGGTCGGAGACTTCGCGGCGATCGCCAAGAAGTCGGGTTGCGAAGAGCTCATGGCGTTCGCGACGTCGGCGGTACGTGATGCACACAACAGTGACGCAGTTCTCGCGCGAGTCCAGCAGGAAACCGGGGTGGCTCTGCAGACGCTGTCCGGGGTCGACGAAGCGCGGCTGACGTTCCTCGCGGTGCGTCGCTGGTACGGCTGGAGTGCTGGTCGAATCGTGAACCTCGACATCGGTGGCGGCTCCCTCGAATTGACGTCGGGGACCGACGAGGACCCCGACAGAGCGTTTTCGCTCTCGCTCGGCGCAGGCCGCCTGACCAGGGATTGGCTCGACGTCGACCCGCCAGGTAAGCGTCGCGTCGCGGTTCTGCGAGACTGGCTCGACGCCGAGCTCGCGACACCGGCCAAAGAGCTCCTCGCGGCCGGCGAACCGGATCGGACGGTCGGTACATCGAAGACGTTTCGATCGCTGGCGCGGTTGACCGGCGCGGCACCATCCGCAGCCGGTCCGAGGGTGACTCGGACGCTCACTGCGGACGGTCTCAGGCAACTTATAGCCTTCATTTCCCGGATGACGGCGTCGGACCGTGCAGAATTGGAAGGAGTCAGTGCCGACCGGTCACCGCAATTGGTGGCCGGGGCATTGGTAGCGGAAGCGAGTATGCGAGCACTGTCGATCGACACGATCGAAATTTGCCCGTGGGCGCTGAGGGAAGGGTTGATTTTGCGGAAGCTGGACACCGAAACGGACGGCGATCTGGTGGTGCGGTCGACATGAGTGACAACAACGCTGACCCGGAAGACACCGGGCAGATCTCCGTCGCCGAGCTCCTGGCGCGCAACGGTCAGAAGTCGACAGGCGTCAGCTCGGGCGGACGTCGCCGTCGCGGCGTGAAGGGCGGCATCTCGGTAGCCGAACTGACCGGTGAGATCCCAGTGGTTCGATCCGAGCCTGCGTCACCGCAGGCTCCGGTGATCGCCACCGAAGCCGCGTCGCCGCAAACCCCGCCGAAGGAGCCTCAGCAAACCCCGCCGAAGGCGCCTCAGCAAACCCCGCCTCAGCAACTCCCGCCACGGCAACCTTTGCTGCGGGACAAGACCACGCAGGAACCGGAGTTGCTGTCCGGCTCGACGACGGCTGCCGGTGATCTGCTCAACCAGGCTCACGACGAGAGTGAGCGTCGTCCCTACGGTGCGACAGCCTCCCAGCGTCCGACGCCGAGCCAACGTCCCACTCCGAGTCAGCGGCCCACGCCGGTGACCGGTCGTCGGGCAACCGCTGACGACGCCGACAGTGCGCGATCCACCGAACGCCCGCAACGCGCGTCGGGTTTCGTGGCTCGGAGCCGAATCCAAGCGGCCGATACCGGCGCCGAACCGGTCACCGACATCACACCGAAGCCTGACGCGGACGTGACGGCCCGGACGCCGGACCTGACCAAGAAGATCGCTGCCCTCGAAGCCGAGAACTCGGACGCACAAACCTCGGACGCACAAACCTCGGACACAGAAACCTCGGACCCAGATACGTCTGCCGCAGAAACCTCGGACGCTGAGACTTCGGCCGCCGAGACGTCGACGGCAACCTTGGACAAGAGCGAGGACGTAACTTCTACCGACGAGTCCGCGGATGGTGCGGCGGTGGAGCAGTCGGCGACGCCTGCCGCCCCGGATCGTGTCTCCGGCAAGAAGGATGCGGCCAAGCAATGGCTCGCTCTCGTCGGCCAAGGCGTCGTCGCCGTCATCGTCGGTGCGCTGCTGTTCAAGGGCTTCGAGCGCCTGTGGGACATGCTGCCCTGGGTGGCTCTGATTCTTGCGGTGCTCGTGATCGTCGGTTTGGTTGCGGTTGTGCGGATCCTGCGTCGAACCGATGACATGATCAGCATGGTGATCGCGATTGCCGTAGGAGTGTTCGTCACTCTCGGTCCGCTTGCGTTCCAACTGAGTACTGGCTGATCGGGTCTGTGATGGGCGGTCGTGTCGCTGTTGGGCTGTCCACTGCCTCGGTGTACCCACAGAACACCGAGGCGGCGTTTCGATATGCCGCGGATTTGGGCTACGACGGTGTCGAGTTGATGGTGTGGGCCGAGTCGGTCAGCCAGGACGTGGAAGCGGTCGGAGCGCTCGCGCGGAGATACGGCGTCCCGGTGCAGGCTATTCATGCGCCGTGCCTGCTCATCTCGCAACGTGTGTGGGGGGCCGATCCGGCAGCGAAGCTGGAGCGTTCGGTGCAGGCCGCCGAGAAGCTCGGCGCGTCGACAGTCGTCGTGCACCCGCCGTTTCGGTGGCAGAAGAAGTACGCCGACGGCTTCGGCGAGCAGGTTGCAGATCTCGAGATGGGCTCCGACGTCGTCGTGGCAGTCGAGAACATGTTCCCGATGCGGGCCGACCGATTCTTCGGCCGCAAGGAAGGCTCTGCGGCTCGACTCCGCAAGCGCGGCGGTCCGGGTGCAGCGCTGTCCGCGTTCGCACCGTCCTACGATCCGACCGACTCGGGGCACGCCCACTACACGCTGGATCTATCGCACACGGCCACAGCAGGCACCGATGCCATCGAAATGATGAACCGAATGGGCGACGGTCTCGCGCATCTGCACCTCGCCGACGGACGAGGCGCGTCGGTCGACGAGCACTTGATTCCGGGTCACGGCGATCAGCCCTGCGCCGAAGTCTGCACCGAGTTGCGGCGTCGCGGTTTCACCGGTCAGGCCGTGATCGAGATCAACACTCAGAATGCGCGAACACTGGCGGAGCGGTCATCGATGCTCGGTCAGGCTCTGTCCTTCGCGCGTCGCTACCTGCAGTGAACACGCGGGGCGTCACAGCGCTCCGACTCCGGCGACGACGACGCCGACTCCGCTGACGACAAGTCCGGCCGTCAGTGTTGCGGCGCCCACCCACACCGCTGCGATCGCCCGACCGGGCTTCTGCGGATCGGCTCCGAGAACCGACAGAAAGAACCCTGCGGGGATGAAGATCGCTGCGGACAGTACGGCGATAGAGCCCACCGCGGACCATATGTCCGAGACGCCCGCCGCGTTCGTCACCAGGGCGACGACCAATCCCAGCGTCACCAGGACGCCCGCGTGCGCGTGCCCGGCGCGGAAGAAGGTCTTTTGCAGGGCGTTGGCACCCTGCGCGCCGCTGGTCACCCTGAGCAGGAACGTTCCGCCGTATGCGATTCCGACGACGGTGAGCAGTGTGACGCCGAGAACGATGGTCAGCAGTGCGCTCATTTCGGGCTCCCTGTAAAGTTGCTGGATACTTTCACTATCTATATTGGATAGTGAAAGTATCCAGTTTGTCAAGGAGGTGTGGAGTGCGCGTGTCCGAGCTGGTCGATGCGTCGGGACTCCCGCTCGCGACCATCAAGTACTACTTGCGTGAAGGTCTGCTCATGCCGGGCGAGGCAACGAGCGCCACGCAATCGAAGTACAGCGAGGAGCACGTCGAACGGCTCGTGCTGATCAAGGCGCTCACCGGGGTGGGTCTACCCATCGGCAGGATCCGCACCGTTCTGCAGCTGATCGAACATCCCAACCACTCACTCGTCGAGACGTTGGGACGCGCCATTTCCGAGCTTCCGCCCTATCTGGACAGAGACGATGCGTCCGAATATCCGCGAGCTCGAGCCGCGATCGGGAGGTTGGGGCAGGTGTACGACCCCAGGTTCGCGGCCGTCGCGCAGCTCGAACGCGCACTGCAGGCGGCCGAGGACGTAGGCATACCGATGACCGACGAACGGCTGGAGGTCTATGGGCGTGCCATCCGACGGATCGCCGAATACGACCTCGCGTTGATGCCGGAGTCCACGGACGCAGCCGTCGAATACGCCGTGCTCGGCACCGCGATCTACGAACCGATAATGACCGCCCTCAGGCGGCTTGCTCACCAGGACATCGCATCCACAAACCCTGAACAGAAGATCGTTTCCGAAAGGCAAGACACATGAGTAGCCCCTTCAAGTCGGCCACGACACTGACGACTATCGAACGGACGGAGACCGACGGCTCCTACGCCGCGGTGATCGACTCGACGTGGACCATCGGGCCTAAGGTCCACGGCGGGACGATGCTTGCCGCGTGCGCCGCTGCAGCGAAGTCGCAGCTGCGGGGCGACGATGTCCAACCGCTGGCGGTGAGCGTCAGCTACCTCAGTGCACCCGATCCCGGCGAGGTCGCACTGACCGCGATCGTCCGCAAGCGCGGCAAGCAGGTCTCGCATGTCGACGTCGAGATGACTCAGGGTGACCGGGTGGCGGCGCGCGCGATGGTGACGCTCGGTCGACCGGACGTCGACGCCCCTCGCCACGAAGTGCAGTCATCCCTGTCGTCGATGGCCGTAGAACCGCCCGCAGACACCGAGTCGATCGGCGGTGACCACCCGATGGCGTCGATCGTGCACGTCGCGCAGGGCTGCGACATGCGAATCGATCCGACGTCGGCACACTTTCTGACCGGCAAGCAGGGGGAGCCCGAGGTTCGGATGTGGGTTCGACCGCACGAAGGTGACGAGGCAGACGCGGACACCTGCGCATTGTTCGCGCTCATGACGGGCGACATCTGTGCGCCTGTGACGATGAATCGGGGCATGTTCGGGTGGGCGCCGACTGTGCAGCTGACCACCTACCTGCGCCGCCGGCCTTCACCCGGCTGGCTCCGGGTCGCGGCCAGCAGCACCGTCATCGGCGGCACGTGGTTCGAGGAGGACCATCTCGTGCTCGACTCGACCGGCGCCGTCGTGGTGCAGAGCAGGCAGCTGGCGATGGTGCCGCGCTGAGGTTCTCCGAGCCACCGATCTAGGCTTGCCGCATGACGAGAATTGCTGTAATCGGAGGCGGGCGCATCGGTGAGGCGTTGATCGCCGGACTGCTCGAAGCGGGCTATGCAGTTCGTGACCTGGTGGTGGCCGAGAAGTTCGAGCCCCGTGCTGCCGAGCTGGCCTCGACCTTCGGGGTGCTGACGACGACCATCGCCGAGGCATCCGAGAATGCCGACGTCATCGTGTTGGCCGTCAAGCCAGGAGATGTGGACGGGGCACTCACCGAGGTCGCCAAGATCGATCTCGACGGAGAACGTGAACAGCTCATCGTCTCGCTCGCCGCAGGTGTACCCACCGCGAAGTTCGAGTCGAAGTTGCCCGCTGGGTTCCCGGTCGTGCGCGTCATGCCGAACACGCCGATGCTTGTGGGCGAGGGCGTCAGCGTTCTAGCGCCCGGGAAGTACGCCAAGGCCGAACATCTCGAACTGGTGCAGACGATTCTGTCGACGGTCGGCAAGGTCGTTACCGTGAAAGAGAACCAACTCGATGCCGTGACGGCGGTATCCGGGTCCGGTCCCGCCTACTTCTTTCTCGTCGCCGAAGCGATGATCGACGCCGGCGTCGGCCTCGGATTGACCCGCGAAGTTGCCTCCGCGATCGTCGTTCAGACGATGGTCGGGTCCGGGGCGATGCTGGATCGCTCGGATGAGACGCCGACGGAGCTTCGTTATGCAGTTACTTCTCCCGGCGGAACAACGGCCGCGGCAGTGCGAAAACTGGAAGAAAACGGCCTCCGAGCAGCGTTTTTCGATGCTGTGGGTGCCGCGAAGTCCCGTGCAGCTGAGATGGGCGTCACAGCGGAATAGAAAACTGATGCCCTACACCCGTCGCAGTAACCCCATTGGTCACGTTAAGCTCAGTGGTAGCACGTGCGTGTCTGTTCGGCAGGAGGGGAAGCCTGCCGCGCGAGACGTGCCGGAGGTATGTGAATAGATGGCGCCTGTAAACAAGCCGTCCAAGGGTGCGTCCCTGGATGGCCAACCAGCTTTGGCTGGAACGCAATTCCTCACAGTGGCCGAAGTGGCAACGCTGATGAGGGTGTCCAAGATGACTGTGTACCGACTGGTGCACGGCGGAGAGCTGCCTGCTGTACGAGTGGGTCGATCGTTCCGTGTGCACGCCAAGGCTGTGCACGATTACCTCGAGACCTCGTACTTCGACGCAGGCTGAGTCGCGCGCTTCGGTGTCGACTTCGCTCTATCGGGCCGGTTTCGTGGATCGTTGGCCACACCGGTAAGGTGGAGTCTCGTCGTGGCCGAGTAATATCGGCACTCGTGCCAGGGGCTGATTAGTTGCATCGAGCTTCGACCAACGAGGCCCGAGCGCCAGCTTGGGGATCGACGGCTTACTCCACGTGAAAGTCCTGTGGGGGAGTTCGAGGCTGCCAGGTAGGCGTACGCAACTTCGCGTGCGCGAAAACGCTAGAGAAGAACGTGAGGACACCCGCCATGGGTTCAGTGATCAAGAAGCGTCGCAAGCGCATGTCGAAGAAGAAGCACCGCAAGCTGCTTCGTCGCACTCGAGTGCAGCGCAGGAAACTCGGTAAATAGAGCTTTCGAGAAGGAGCCCGTCACCAGCAATGGTGGCGGGCTCTTTTCATCGGTCGGTGCTCGGCGCGGTCACGTCCAGACAAGCATTTATCCTGCACAGGGTGTCGAAATCGGTTCGCTCGCATCTTCCAGGGATTCCAGTAGGCTGCAGGTTGCGGCAACCAATCGGGGGTGTGAGTGACTTCGAACGAGCGAGGCGTTGCGGCGCCCAAAGTGGTGCTGGTCACCGGGGCGAGCCGCTTCCTCGGTGGGTATCTCGTCACCCGACTGGCACAGAATCCCGCTGTAGATCGCGTCATCGCCGTCGATACCAAATCACCGAGCAAGGACCTTCTTCGTCGAATGGGACGCGCGGAGTTCGTCCGGGCCGACATCCGCAATCCATTGATCGGGAAAGTCATCCGAAATGCGGGCGTCGACACCGTCGTGCATGCGGCGACCATCACCAAGCCCCCCAGATCCGGCGGGCGCGCGACGATGAAAGATCTCAACGTCATCGGCGCGATGCAGTTGTTCGCGGTGTGCCAGAAGTCCCCGTCGGTGCAAAAGGTCGTTCTTCGATCCTCGTCTTCGGTGTACGGATGCAGTGCCAAGGATCCGGTCAAGTTCACCGAGGAGATGAGTGCGCGCAAGCCTCCGTCGGGAGCATTCGCACGCGACACCATCGACATCGAGGGGTACATCCGCGGACTCGGACGTCGACGCCCCGACATAGCCGTTTCGATTCTGCGGTTGGCGCCGCTGATCGGGCCGCGGCTCAACGGATCGATTTCCCGCTACATGACCTCGCCGCTGATTCCCAGCATCATCGGCCGCGACGCCCGGATGCAGCTCCTACACGAAGAAGATGCTCTTGCTGCGCTCGAGCGCGCGACGATGGGTGGTCCAGCCGGAACGTTCAACGTCGGTGCCGACGGCACGATCATGTTGTCGCAAGCCATTCGTCGAGCCGGTCGTATCGAGGTGCCGGTGCCGTTTGCCCTGTTCAAGAGTGTCGGTCGAGCGCTGATGGGCGGAATGATGCGCGAATTCACGACCGAGCAACTGGACTACTTCCACTTCGGCTGCGGGCTGGACACGACCCGAATGCGATCCGACCTCGGATTCGAGCCGCGTTGGACTACGGTTCAGGCATTCGACGACTACGTCCGTGGCGCCGCACTTCGGCCGGTGGTCCGGACCGAGTGGGTGGACTCGGTGGAGAAACGTGCGTTGTGGGCCGCGGACGCCGGTGCAGCGTTGTCCAAAGCCGCACTGGCCGCGACTACAGGCAGGGAGAGGTGAACGAGGTGGCGAAGGTGATCCCGCTGCACGGTAGCGGCGCCGGACGCGACCATGCCGGCCGCAGCCGCAGCCGTGCCGAGGACAGTCGCAGTCGGCACCCGTCGTCGTACGCCGACACCACGCCGCCGATACCGCTGGTTCCACCCGTGTCCGCGCACCCTCTGGAACCGGTGGGCCCATCGGACGGCTCTCAGATCGACGCGGCGAAGGCCAAACTCGTCGAGACCATCTCGGACACAGCCGAATTCGTTCGTCGGCGAATGGCCGGCGACTATGTCGTCGACGAGTTCGGTTACGACCCGCACTTCGCCGACGCCGTATGGCTGCCGCTCCTGCGTCCGCTCTTCGACAAGTGGTTCCGAGTCGAGATCAAAGGCATCGAGAACATTCCGAACGACGGTGGAGCTCTCGTCGTCGCCAATCACGCCGGCGTGATTCCGGTCGATGCGCTCATGGCGTCGGTGGCCGTCCGCGATCATCATCCTGCGCACCGCCCGCTGCGAATGTTGGCCGCCGACATGGCATTCGAGATGCCGGGCGTCGGAAACATCGCACGAAAAGCCGGCCACACGCTCGCCTGCAATCCCGACGCGGAACGTCTGCTTCGGATGGGCCAGGTGGCCGCTGTGTTTCCCGAAGGCTTCAAGGGCATCGGCAAACCCTTCAGTGAGCGATACAAACTGCAGCGCTTCGGCCGTGGTGGGTTCGTGTCCGCGGCGCTGAAAACCGGTGCGCCCATCATTCCGTGCTCGATCGTCGGTTCGGAGGAGATCTACCCCAAGATCGGCGACATCACCCCGTTGGCGAGATTGATGGGCATGCCGTACTTCCCGGTGACCCCGTTCTTTCCGCATCTGGGCCCGCTCGGTCTCATTCCGCTGCCGTCGAAGTGGTACATCGAGTTCGGCAAGCCCATCGCCACCGACTCCTACGACGCTCAGGCCTCGGAAGATCCGATGGTGCTCTTCGAATTGACCGACCACGTACGTGAGACCATTCAGCACACCTTGTACCGACTGTTGGCCAAGCGCCGCAACGTCTTCCTGGGCTGATCAGTACCCTGGTCCGGGTGCTGATTCGAGACACCACCACCGAGGACCTCCCCGCGATCCTCGACATTCACAACGACGCCATCAGGAACACGACGGCCATCTGGGACGAGACCGAGGTCGGCCTCGACGAGCGGATGGAGTGGTTGGCCGGGAGGTTGCGTGCCGGCTATCCGGTGCTGACGGCCGTCGTCGACGGCGAGGTTGCGGGGTACGCGTCGTATGCGCAGTGGCGACCGAAGAGTGGCTACCGCCTCACCGTCGAACACTCGGTGTACGTGGCGGGCAATTTCCAGCGCCGCGGACTCGCGAGTGCTCTGCTCACGGAACTGATCGAGCGGGCGCGGTCGGCAGGCATCCACGCACTCGTCGGAGTCATCGAATCACGAAACACGACGTCGATTTCACTGCACGAGAAGTTCGGTTTCGTCACGGTCGGTCAGATGCCCGAGGTCGGCATCAAATTCGACCGTTGGCTCGACCTCACACTGATGCAGCTGACGCTGTAGACCCTGCGCGCTGTAGACCCTGCGCGCTGTAGACCCTGCGCGCTGTAGACCCGACACGGTCAGCCTCGACGGCGACCGATCACAGCCGCGAGCCCACCGCCGACGGCGCCCAACGCGAGCGCTGTCGGTACCCCGATCTTCGCCGCTTTGCGGCCCGTCCGAAAGTCTCTGATCTCCCAGCCGCGGTTCTTGGCGAGTTCGCGCAGGTCCGCATCCGGATTGACGGCGACGGCTGTGCCGACGAGTGAGAGCATCGGGACGTCGTTGTGACTGTCCGAATACGCCGTGCAGCGTTTGAGGTTCAACCCCTCGCGCACGGCTAGCGTCCGTACTGCGTGCGCTTTTCCGAGGCCGTGCAGAATGTCGCCGACGAGCCTGCCGGTGAATACGCCGTCCTTGCTCTCGGCGACGGTACCCAGCGCACCGGTCAGCCCGAGCCGCTCGGCAATGATCTGTGCCAGCTCAAGTGGCGTCGCGGTGACGAGCCAGACCTGCTGGCCTGCATCGAGATGCATCTGTGCGAGCGCGGCCGTGCCGGGCCAGATTTTATCGGCGATGAGTTCGTCGTAGATCTCTTCGCCGAGCATCCGCAGTTCGGAGGTCGGTCTGCCCGTGATGAAGGAGAGCGCCTTCTCCCGACCGCTTGCGACGTCCTCGCTGTTCTCTTTGCCGCTGACTCTGAACTTGACTTGCTGCCACGCGAACTGAGCGAGGTCACCGCTGGTGAAGTACTTGCGCGCGGCGAGGCCGCGGGCGAAGTGGATGATCGAAGCGCCTTGGACCATCGTGTTGTCGACGTCGAAGAACGCTGCGGCGGTCAAATCCAGCGGAACCGATGCGCCGACCTCTGCCTGCAGTGCGATGGCTGCGTCCGCGCTGGCCTCACCGGCGACGCTTGCCCGGACCTCGGCATCGGAGGGGCCGAGCGGGTTGCGGAGCCGTCGTTTGCGACGCTTGTCGCGCTTGTCCTCACCGGGTCTGCTCGTCTCGACCATGTCCTCGTCGGGTACGTCGGACACCGGTAGATCGACGACGACCGGTTCGTCGGCCGTCACGTCGTCGTCAGGCGTCTGAAAGCCCCCGTCGCTCATCACGCGCACCTCCATGCTCGAGCAGTGTCATGAACCCTAGTCCGTACAACGAAACTTCGAACCGGCCGCACGGTCCCGACCAGTGCGGACTTCGTCGTAGAGATGTGACGTTCGTCTCTCGGTCGGGCATGGAAGGGTGGCAGCATGGTTTCTCCGGACCCGACCGTGGTTCTTCTCACCCGCGCGGGCTGCCACACCTGCGTCGTCGCGCTCGCGCGGTTACAGGAGGTGTGCAGCGACTTCGCGATCACCCCGACGTCTATCGACGTCGACGAAGTCGCCGACACAGCCCCTGACCTGCGCGCCGAGTTCGGCGATCGCGTGCCTGTGGTCCTGCTGGACGGTCGCGAGCACAGTTACTGGGAGGTCGACGAGCCGCGGTTGCGGGCGGACCTGACTGCCTGGAGGGCACCCTAAGAACGTGCGTGTGCTCTCGCTTTGCAGGTGAGGGCCCCTCTAGCACGGATCGAGCGACTTTGTTCATTCGTTCACAAGCGGTTACCGTGGTCCCAGCGCAGGAGTGGAACCTGTGGCGCCTGCATGAATTTTTCGATCGAGCTTGTCCAGGATCACCGTGAAGACCGGCATCGCAGCCGTTCGGACGAGGAGCCATGATTGTGACCGAAGAGCGCCCGGCCGTGCCGGTTGGTGTCGAACGGTCACCTGGCATCGGTGGATCTGCAAGTCCCGAACGTGTTATCCCACAGGCTACGGTGACGCGATTGGCGACCTACTTGCGGGTCCTCGGAATCCTGGCAGACGACGGAGTTCTCATCGTGTCCAGTGAAGAGCTGGCCAATGCCGCAGGGGTCGGATCGGCCAAGCTCCGCAAGGATCTGTCCTTCCTCGGGCCCAATGGTGTTCGCGGAGTCGGGTACGACGTCATGCGCCTGCGAGCCAAGATCGAAAGTGCGCTCGGCCTCGATCGGGGGCACAAGGTTGTGCTGGTAGGCGTCGGAAATCTCGGGGAAGCGCTGGCCAGGTACGGCGGATTCGGTCGCCGGGGATTCTCGATGGTGGGCCTGTTCGATCGCAATCCGGAGCGCGTCGGCCTCGATGTCGACGGCCTCCAGGTGCGACACGTCGACTCTCTCGAGCAGGCATGCCGCGATCTCGAAGCGACCATCGGTGTCATCGCCACTCCCGACGAGTCCGCGCAGTCGGTGGCGTCGTCGTTCGTCGCGGGCGGTGTCGAATGCATCCTCAGTTTCTCTCCGGTGACGCTGGACGTACCGGATCGAGTGGAGGTCAGGCGCGTCGACCTGGCCGTCGAGATGCAGGTTCTCTCCTTCAACAGCTCGCGTAACGAGGCTGCTCGTCACGCGCCGGCGTTGTCTCCCAATCCTCGACTGGGTCGTAGTCGCGGACCGCGGGTCGTTCCCGGTTCGCTACCGAGCACGACCGCCATCAGCCCCTCAGTAAACAGTTCGACAAGAAACGGATCGGTGATTGCACCGTGAGTGTCCTTCTCGTCGGGATTTCGCACCGTAGCGCTCCCGTCGCAGTCCTAGAGCGTGTCGCCATCACCGACACCGAGCGACCCAAGCTGACCGACAAGCTCATGGCCAGCGGCAACATCTCCGAGGTGATGGTCGTCTCGACCTGCAACCGGGTCGAGGTATACGCGGTGGTCGACGCGTTCCACGGCGCTCTGGCAGCAGTCGGCGAAATACTGTCGGAGCACTCCGGCCTCCAAGTACCGGAACTGACCAAGCACGCGTACGTGCGCTACAGCGAGGCGGCGGTCGAGCATCTCTTCGCCGTCGCCAGCGGACTCGATTCGATGGTCATCGGTGAGCAGCAGATCCTCGGACAGATTCGCGCCGCGTACGCATCGTCGGACAGCCAGCAGGCGTCAGGACGGGTTCTGCACGAACTTGCCCAGCAGGCCCTCCGCGTGGGAAAGCGGGTGCATTCCGAGACCGGAATCGATTCGGCCGGCGCGTCGGTGGTGTCGGTCGCTCTCGATCGGGCCGCACTGCTCTTCGGTGGCAGCCTGACGGGACGGACCGCAGTAGTTCTGGGCGCAGGAGCGATGGGAGGACTGTCCGTCGCGCATCTCGGTCGCGCGGGCATCGAACGTCTCATCATCGTCAACCGCACGCGGGAGCGAGCGGACCACCTTGCCGACACCGCTGTGTCGGCGGGCGTCGAGGCAACCGCGATGAACTTCGAGGACTTCGCGTCCGCGCTGTCGGACGCCGACATTCTCGTCACCTGTACCGGTGCGGTCGGGGCTGTCGTCTCGCTCGCCGATGCCCACGTTGCGCTTGCTCAGCGTGAGTCCGGACGCCCGCTCGCAATCTGTGACCTCGGATTGCCGCGCGACGTCGACCCGGCCGTTGCCGGTCTGCCCGGCGTCGAGGTGTTCGACATGGAGTCGCTTCAGCGCGACCCCGCAGCAGGCGCAGCATCCTCGGACGCGTCCGCGGCTCGTGAAATCGTCTCCTCCGAGTTGTCCGGCTACCTCGCCGGGCAACGCCTTGCCGAGGTGACCCCGACGGTGACTGCACTGCGCCAACGCGCAGCCGAGGTCGTCGAAGGCGAACTGATGCGGCTCGAATCCAGGCTGCCCGGTCTCGACTCGCCACAGCGCGACGAGGTGGCCCGCACCGTGCGACGCGTCGTCGACAAGCTCCTTCATTCGCCGACCGTGCGTGTCAAGCAACTGGCCACCACCCCGGGTGGCGACTCCTACGCGGCCGCGTTGCGTGAGCTGTTCGAGCTCAGCCCCGGTGCCGTCGAGGCAGTCGCGAGCCCGATAGAGATCAACGGAATGGAACTCGTGGACGACTTCACAGCCAGCCGGACCGAGGTTCGGAAGGGACAAGCGGAGTGAACGACTCGGATGGGCAGGAGTGGAGCCTGCGGAACGACCCGGATGGGCAGGAGTGGAGCCTGCGGAATGACCCGGATGGAACGGCGGTCGTTCGGATCGGAACACGAGGATCACTGCTCGCTACGACGCAGGCCGAGACCGTCCGTCAGGGACTCATCGCGGCAGGGCTCGACGCCGAGCTCGTCATAGTCAAGACGGCGGGCGATCTGTCAGCGGCACCGGTGCAGACAATTGGAGTCGGCGTGTTCACCGCCGCGCTACGCGAGGCTCTGACCGACGGCAAGGTCGACATCGCCGTGCACTCCTACAAGGACTTGCCGACGGCCCCCGACGAGAGGTTCGTCATCGCCGCGATTCCCGAGCGTGAGGACCCGCGTGATGCGCTCGTCGCTCGCGACGGACTCGTTCTCGGTGAGCTGCCTGCGGGCGCGAGAGTCGGTACGTCGGCGCCGCGTCGCTCAGCCCAGCTTCGAGCACTCGGTCAGGGGCTCGACGTGAGGCCGTTGCGCGGCAACCTCGACACCCGAATCGGCAAGGTCGCATCCGGGGAACTGGACGCAGTGGTCGTCGCGCGCGCCGGCCTGGCCCGTATCGGGCGTCTCGACGTCGTCACCGAGTCCCTCGATCCGGTTCAGATGTTGCCGGCGCCTGCTCAGGGCGCGCTGGCAGTCGAATGCCGCAGCGCCGATACCGATCTCATCGATATCGTGCGCAGCCTCGACGACGCGAACTCGCGGGCGGCCGTCGCGGCCGAGCGCGGACTGCTCGCGGAGTTGGAAGCAGGGTGTACCGCTCCCGTCGGCGCGATCGCGGAAGTGGTCGAGTCCATCGACGAGGACGGCCGGATCTTCGACGAGATCTCGTTGCGCGGGTGCGTCGCCGCCATCGACGGCAGCGACAGCATCCGGGCCTCCATCGTCGGGTCGATCGACAATGCGGAGGAACTCGGCCGCGACCTCGCCCGCGAGTTGCTCGATCTCGGTGCTCGCGAGCTGGTGGCCGTCACCGAACCTGCAGCCACACCATCCGCTGTATCGACACAGTCAGCGCACACCCCGGGAGCCACCCATGTCTAGGTCGATCACCGCACCGACACGCGGACGCGCCAAACGCAGGGCCCCGCGGCCACCGGTCAGAGGCGGATCCATCGCAACTGCGCGGTTGATCCCCAAACGGGGCCCGGCCACCCCGATAGAACTGCATTACCCACACAAGAAAGCACTGGAGAACAACCGATGAGCCCAGTCCGCAAGAACGCCAACGGGCGGATCCTGTTCGTGGGATCCGGGCCGGGTGACCCGGCTCTGCTCACTGTCCGAGCACGTGAGGTACTCGGCGCCGCCGAGCTCGCCTTCACGGACCCGGACGTCGACAAGGGCGTCGTCGCCCTCGTCGGAAACGACTTGCCCCGTGACCCGGAGACCGGCGCCAACGGCGTCGACGTCCGACCGGCCCTCGGTGAACCCGCAGAGGTCGCGAAGACTCTGCTGGCCGAAGCGAAGAACGGACACGACGTGGTCCGGCTCGTGTCGGGAGATCCGCTGACCACCGATTCCGTCATCGCCGAGGTCAGTGCCGTCGCCCGCACCCACGTGCAGTTCGAGGTTCTGCCCGGACTGCCGTCCGGATCGGCAGTGCCGAGCTACGCCGGCATGGCGTTGGGGTCGGGTCACACCGAGGCCGACGTCCGAGGAGAGGTCGACTGGGCTGCGCTCGCCGCAGCTCCCGGCCCACTGGTCCTGCATGCGACGTCGGGACACCTCGCCGAGACCGCAAGCGCACTCGTCGAACACGGACTCGCCCCGCAGACGCCCGCCGCGATCACCGTCCGCGGTACCACTCGTCAGCAGCGCACCGTCGAAGCGACCCTGGCGACGCTCAACGACGCAGGCAGCGAGCTCGTCGGCTCTCTCGTCGTCACCGTCGGCAAGGTCGTCTCGGGACGAAACAAGATGTCCTGGTGGGAATCTCGCGCACTGTACGGCTGGACCGTCCTCGTGCCGCGTACCAAGGATCAGGCAGGTGAGATGAGCGATCGGCTCGTCACGCACGGCGCCATCCCCATCGAGGTCCCGACTATTGCCGTCGAGCCTCCCCGCAGCCCGGCTCAGATGGAACGCTCGGTCAAGGGGCTGGTCGACGGTCGCTACCAGTGGGTCGTCTTCACCTCCACCAACGCCGTTCGCGCGGTGTGGGAGAAGTTCGAGGAGTTCGGACTCGATGCCCGTGCGTTCTCCGGCGTGAAGATCGCGTGCGTCGGTGAAGCTACCGCGGAGAAGGTCCGGTCGTTCGGAATCAACCCCGAACTGCTGCCGTCGGGGGATCAGTCCTCGCTCGGTCTGCTGGAAGACTTCCCACCGTACGACGAGGTCTTCGATCCGGTCAATCGGGTTCTGTTGCCGCGTGCGGACATCGCGACCGAGACGCTCGCCGAGGGTCTGCGTGAGCGTGGTTGGGAAATCGACGACGTCACCGCCTACCGCACCGTGCGGGCCGCACCGCCCCCCGCCGAGACACGCGAGATGATCAAGACCGGCGGATTCGACGCGGTGTGCTTCACGTCGAGTTCGACCGTTCGCAATCTCGTCGGTATCGCTGGTAAGCCGCACGCGCGCACGCTGGTTGCCTGCATCGGACCCAAGACGGCCGAGACTGCCGTCGAGTTCGGACTGCGGGTCGACGTCCAGCCCGAGACCGCGCAGGTCGGTCCTCTGATCGAGGCGCTGGCCGAGCATGCCGCTCGTCTGCGCGCCGAAGGCGCCCTGCCGCCTCCGCGTAAGAAGTCTCGTCGGCGCTAACGAAGTGAGGCACCCTTGTTTCCGGTAGATCGTCCACGCAGGCTCAGGCGCACCCCGGCGCTTCGGCGTCTCGTTGCCGAAACATCGTTGCAGGCACGGCATCTGGTGTTGCCGATGTTCGTCGCGGACGGCATTACCGAGCAGCGCGAGATCTCGTCGATGCCAGGCGTTTTCCAGCACACGCTGGATTCGCTGAGCAAGGCCGCCGAAGAGGCGGTCGCTGCAGGCGTCGGTGGTCTGATGTTGTTCGGTGTGCCGCGGCCGGAGGACAAGGACGCAACCGGCACGGGCGCAAGCGATCCCGACGGAATCCTCAACCGAGGGCTGCGAGCATTGAAGGCGGACCTCGGTGATGCGACGGTCATCATGGCCGATACGTGCCTCGACGAGTTCACCGATCACGGCCACTGCGGTGTGTTGACGCCCGAAGGTGTGGTCGACAACGATGCAACCCTGACGCGCTACGTCGATATGGCTGTGGCACAGGCAGATGCCGGTGCCCACCTGCTCGGGCCGAGCGGAATGATGGACGGCCAGGTGGCGGCGATACGCGGCGGGCTCGATGCAGCCGGACACACCGAGGTCGGTCAGCTGGCGTACTCGGCGAAGTACGCGTCCGCCTTCTACGGACCGTTCCGGGAAGCGGTCGGTTCGTCGCTGCAGGGGGACCGGCGCACCTACCAGCAGGATGCGGCGAATCGCCGCGAAGCTGCGCACGAGGTGGAACTCGACCTCGCCGAAGGTGCAGACATGGTGATGGTCAAGCCCGCGATGTCGTATCTCGACATCCTTCGGGACGTTGCGAATATATCTCCGGTTCCCGTTGCGGCATACCAGATTTCGGGCGAGTATGCGATGATCACGGCCGCCGCGCAGAACGGGTGGATCGATCGTGATGCGGCGGTGCTCGAATCGTTGACGAGTATCAGGCGCGCGGGTGCCGACGTCGTACTCACCTATTGGGCAACAGAAGCGGCAGGGTGGCTGTGAGCAACAACTGGCATCCCGAGAACGAACAGCAACCGCCACACCCGGACTGGGAACGTTGGGAAGCCGAGCACGGCCCGCCGCCGCTGCAGCGGGTCGAACGACCGGCTCCGGTCGACGTCGAGACAGCTCGGCACCTGTGGTGGGGAGTGACCGGGCTCGGATTGCTCAGCCTGTTGATGACCTTGATCATGGTGAACGGTGAGCGGTCGGTTTTCGCGCAACAACTCGTCGACGACGTCAAGGCGCAGGATCCCTCGCTGCCCCTGACGCTCGACTCCGCCGAGACCTATCTGACTGTCGCCCTCGTAGTGATGGCGTTGTTCGGGATCGGTTTCGCTGCTCTGTTCACCTACTGGGTACAGAAGATGCGGATGGGGCGGTTGTGGGCCCGCGCGGTGTTGACGGCGATCGGAACCGTCACCGTGGTGCTGGCGCTCCCACAGTTGTTCGGCTTCGGCGTCGACGGTGGTGCCCTGCAGATCGTCATGAGTGTGGTCTCGATCTTGCAAGGTGTGCTGGCCGCAGGGGCGATCTACCTGCTTCACCGCAAGGAATCCAATGCCTACTTTCTGGCTTCACGTAAGGCCTGATGTCCCTCGGCGTGTCACTCACGTCACTCCAGTAACATGTGATTAGTATCACCGTTGATGGGGGACCTTCGAGTGGACGGATCGCAGACCCATGACGCAGCCCAGAATTCGACCTGCCGATACGCACCCTGCCGCCATGCCATCCGCCGAGGATGCCGAGCGTGGCCGACCACTTTGGGCCTTGTTCGGTCTCCTTGTCGCAGTGTCCATCGCGGTGTTGATCATGACGCTGGGATTCAGCGCGGCGTGACCTGCGTCGTTTGAATTCTGCCCGTACCGGCAGGTAGCGTGATGGAAGTCACAAACGGGACTTCCAAGGAGTCGCATGCAGGTTCGAGCGAAATCCATACCCCCGACACCGGCGACCCTGCCGAGTCGGCACGACCGGCCCAGCAAGACCGTTCCGTGCGAACACGGAGTGGCACGTGAGCTGCTGTTGATCGGACTCGTTGTGGCGTTGGGCGTACTCGCGGCACTCGTGATTCTTCTGCCTGCCATGGTGACCGGCTGATCGACCCGGAAGCTGGGCATCAGGCCGCGTCAGGGCAGTATGGTGTCGTGAATTCCGACAACCCGACGAGCCGTCGACCTCGGGTGGTGAGACTCGCTTGCATGGCCTGTGCGCTCGTCCACCGACCCTCGGCTCGGAGATGGCACTCCCGTGTCCGATAGCCCGGTGTTGTTCACCGAACCGGGCGCGCGCTGGCGGGCGCTTCTGTGGGGTCCGGCGTTCTGCTCGATCGCACTGGTGGTGGAGTTGATGACCGGACCGGTGGTGCACTGGTTCGCGCTGGCGTTGTTCGCTCTGCTGCTCGTCGGATTCGCCTACGTTCAGATTTCGGCCGCGCGACGCCATGTCAGCGTCGAGCTCACGTCCTCGTACCTCCGGCAGGGGACGGAGACTGTCGACCTCGACGACATCGACGTGGTGCTGCCCCCTGCCGACTACTCGAACGGAGACTACGAGCCGAAGAAGTGGGAGACGGCCCGGGTGCTCGGCGAGCTGAGTGGTGTCCCGCGACGGCGTCACGGGATCGGTCTACGTCTGGTCGGCGGAGGGCTGGTCCAAGCGTGGGCGAAAGACGACGACGGCCTGCGAGAGGCCCTGGAAGAGGTTCTGGTGAGCAGGGCGTGAGGGGGATCGGGGAGGTGATCGGCGCGATTGCTCTGCTGGCAGTCGCCGTCGTGTGCTGGAACCTCGGAGTCACTGACAGCACCTTCGCGGCAGTCGCCGGCGGGCATCCGGAGTTCGTGTCCACCAGATACTCTGGATCGTGGATCACTGCGGCCACGTTCTGTGTACTCGTTGCCCTCTTGTTGTCGGTCGATGCGGTTCGACGGTCCGTTCGGCGGCGTTCCCATACCCGGTAGGGGTATCATTTCGAGTATGAGTAGCTATTCGCCCGAGCAGGACGATCTGTTGAAGAGATTGCGGCGCGTCGAAGGCCAAGTTGCGGGAATTTCGCGCATGGTCGCCGAGGACCGCTACTGCATCGACGTCCTCACCCAGGTATCCGCAGCAACGAAAGCGCTGCAGTCCGTTTCGCTCAAACTGCTCGACGCCCACCTCGCGGGCTGCGTCGTCGAGGCCGCCAAGAAGGGCGGGCCCGAGGCGGATGCCAAGGTGAAAGAGGCGTCCGACGCCATAGCGCGACTCGTCCGATCCTGACGTCTCGACCGACCACCGAAAGAAGGTTCAGAGCATGAAACGCAGTTTTGTCGTCGAGGGAATGACCTGCCAGCATTGCGCTGCTTCGGTATCGGAGGAGCTATCGGAAATCGGCGGTGTCGTCGGCGTCGAGGTCGACGTGGAATCGGGCCGAGTGATCGTCACCAGCGACACGAACATCGACGACGCCGCGGTGGCCTGTGCCATCGACGAGGCAGGCTACCGACTCGCGTCATGACGGGGGTACGGCGTTTGCTGACCGGTACCACTGTCCTGGTGTCGATCATGTGCCTCACGGTTTCCTGCTCGACTGGACCTGAGTCGGAAGGGGCCGAGCCCAGCCCCGCACCGCCGAGTCCGGTATCGTCCGGCGGCTCGCTTCCTGCCCTCGACGTCACGGTCGAAATGGACGGGCTCACCAAGCCGTGGGATGTGGTGTCCGCACCCGATGGGACGATCCTCACCGGCGAGCGCAGCGGACGTTTCGTGGTCCAGCGCGCGGATGGGACGGTGGGTGAGCTCGACGCCGATCTCGACGACCTCTACGCCCAAGGTGAGACCGGGCTCATGGGCATCGAACTGGCACAGGACTTCTCGTCGTCACGCGCGCTCTACACGTGCCAGGGCGTAGCAGGAGCCGACAATCGCATCGCTGTGTTCCGGTGGACCGTCGACGAGGACTGGACGACGCTCACGCGGGTGCGGACGATCGTCGACGACATTCCCGTAGCCGACGGCGGACGGCACGGTGGATGCCGCATCCTGGCCGCGCCCGACGATTCACTGTTCATCGGTACCGGGGACACTGCGAGTCCTTCGGTTCCGCAGGATCCGAACTCGCTCGGCGGCAAGGTATTGCACGTCGACGCCGACGGATCGGCGGCCGCGGATGCGCCAGGGCGGGTGTTCACGCTCGGACACCGGAACGTGCAGGCGTTGGCGTTCGCGCCGGGAACCTCGCGTTTGTACGCGGTCGAGCAGGGCACCACACGGGACGACGAACTCAATCTGCTGGTGGGCGGCGGCAATTACGGCTACAAGCCGGACCGGCGGCCGGGGACGTACGACGAATCGGTGCCGATGACCGATCCGGATCGGGTGCCGGGAGCGCGGGCAGCCGTCTGGAGTTCAGGAACGCCCACCATCGCGACGCCTGGGCTGACCTTCGTCGACGGGCCTGCCTGGGGTGAATGGTCCGGTGCCGCCGTCGTGTCCAGTCAGCAGGGCGAGAAGCTCGTTTTCTTGAAGTTGAACGAGGACGGTACCGAGGTCACGCAGCAGGCCGTCGCGCTGGAGAACGCGTACGGCCGGCTGCGTTCGCTGACCTCGTTGGACGACGGGTCGTTCCTGTTGACCACCGACAACGGATCGGACGATCGGGTACTCAGGGTGACTCCGACCGCGTGAGTGCTCGGTGTCAGGCCTTGCTGGGGTGAGCTGCTTCTTCCTCGTCGCTACCGGTCTGCGGGTGGCCGAGCATCGCCGCGCCGAGTAGCTGCTCGGGGACGCCGAAGCCCTCGACCAGTTCGAGCGCGTGTGGGCGAAGAGTCTTGCAGCGCTCGTTGATTCCGCGGGTCACTGCCTTGGACCGCTCGGTGGACAGGTAGCGGTGTTCGATGAACCACGCCTTGTCCTCCTCGATGACCGACAGCGCGTAGACGTCGCAGACTTGCTCGAGCAGGTCCTTGGCCGTCTCGTCTTCGCACGCCGAGATTCCGGCGACGAACGCCTCGAGAACGATGCGGTCGATGTGTGCGCTTGCGGCATGAAGAACGTGATCCTGGACCGAGTTGAACGCGTCGAACGCACTCATCTCCTTTGACTTGCTCTGCAGTCTGCGCGCGACAGTCGAGAGCAGGTAGTCCTCGCGGTCCTCGAACATCTTGACCTGGGTGCCGCGGTTGAACAGCGAGCCTTCCTCCTCGTTGTCCTGCCGGCTGTCGAGGATGGTCTGCATGATCGTCTGGGCCGCAGTCCGTTTGACGACGCGGTCACCGGCGAACTCGGCGGCGAACCGCACCCACTCGACAGGGCTCATGCTCTTGACGTCGTCGGCGTACGCGGTGAGGAGTTCCTTGGCGACGAGCTGCGTCAGCACGTGGTTGTCACCCTCGAAAGTGGTGAACACGTCGGTGTCGGCCTTGAGCGAGATGAGCCTGTTCTCGGCGAGATAGCCTGCGCCGCCGCATGCTTCGCGTGCCTCCTGGATCGCCCGGGTGGCGTGCCAGGTGTTCGCGGCCTTGAGGCCTGCCGCGCGGGACTCGAGTTCGCGCTGCTCCTCGGCGTCCGGGTTGTCGGCCGTCTGCAGTTCGTGGAGCTTGGCGACGAGCTCGTTCTGCGCGAACTGCAGCGCATACGACTTGGCGATGAGCGGGAACAGGCGACGCTGATGCACCAGGTAGTCCATGATCAGCACCTCCTCCTCGGACTTGGGTGCCGAGAACTGCCTGCGCTGCAACGCATATCGAGTCGCGATGTCGAGCGCGACTCTCGCTGCCGCCGCTGCGCTGCCGCCGACGGTCACGCGCCCACGGATGAGTGTGCCGAGCATCGTGAAGAACCGACGGCTCGAATTTTCGATGGGGGAGGAGTAGGTGCCGTCGGCCGCGACATCGGCGTACTTGTTCAGTAGGTTCTCGCGTGGGACCCGGACGTGGTCGAACATGATCCGACCGTTGTCGACGCCGGGCAATCCGCCCTTGTACTGGCAGTCCGAGGTGGTGACGCCGGGGAGATCGTCACCGTTCTCGTCGCGCAGCGGGACGAAGAAGCAGTGGACGCCGTGGCCTTCCGGCTCCTGGCCCGGGCCTGCGGTGATGAGCTGTGCGAATACCGCAGCCACGGTGGCTGTTTCGGCTGCTCCGCCGATGTAGTCCTTGCGCGAGGACGGCGTCGGTGAATGGATGACGAACTCACCGGACTCGGCGTCGTACGTCGCGGTGGTCTCGAGGGACTGCACGTCGCTGCCGTGGCCCGTCTCCGTCATCGCGAAGCAGCCGAGCAGATCCAGGTCGATGAGGCGTCGCACGTACTGTTCGTGATGACGCTCGGTACCGAGGTTTTCGATCGCGCCGCCGAACAAGCCCCACTGGACGCCGGCTTTGACCATCAGCGACAGGTCCGACATGGCGAGCATTTCGATCATCGTGACTGCGGCGCCGACGTCGCCGGTGCCGCCGTGTTCCTTCTTGAAGCCGTCGTCCGCAGCTCCGTGCTGCGCGAGCAGCTTGAGCTGCTCGAGCGCTTTGGTGCGCGCGATGACGGTGTTCGGGGTGTAGTGCGGACGGAATTCGTCACGAACAAGTTGAGCGCGCGCCTCGTTCTTCACATCGCGCCAGCGACCGTCCAACGTGTTCCGAATGTGTTCCGAAGTCGTAGTCATACTCGACGGTAACCTTTTCCGGTTTTCGGCGAGGAGAGACGGGTCACGAAGGCCAGAGATACTCTCGGCCGATGTGCCGCACGCGGGCCCAGAACTTGCTTCGGCCGTACGGCCCATCACGGAATATCGACGCGCCGTTGTCTTCCAGGGCGCGGGTGACGAGCGGGCTGTACCCGTCGAATTCTGCGATCAGGTGCTCCCGGAAGCCATCCGGCCAGGAGTACCGCGCTGGTTCATGTTGTGCCTCCATGCAGGCTAGTGTAATGCAGACGTAACATGCGTGTTACAAGGATGAGGGCGGTTATTGTGTCCGCATCGACACGACAGAGATCTCCTCAATCGACGCCCGGCACGTGTGGCATCCCTACGGCGGGTTCCCGTCGACGACTCGGCCGCTCGTGGTTGCCGGCGCCGACGGTGTCCGCCTGACACTCGCCGACGGCCGTGAACTCATCGACGGGATGAGCTCGTGGTGGGCAGCAGTGCACGGCTACCGGCATCCGGTGCTCGATGCCGCCGCGCACGATCAGCTGGGCAAGATGAGCCACGTCATGTTCGGCGGATTGACCCACGAACCGGCGGCCCGGCTCGCCGAATTGTTGGTTCGGATCACCCCTGAAGGTCTGGACAAGGTGTTCTTCGCGGACTCCGGTTCGGTGTCGGTAGAAGTTGCCGTGAAGATGTGTATCCAGTACTGGCGTGCTCGCGGACGGCCCGGCAAGCGCAGGCTGTTGACGTGGCGCGGCGGATACCACGGCGACACGTTCGCGCCGATGAGCATCTGCGATCCCGACGGCGGAATGCACTCGCTGTGGTCGGATGTGCTGAATCGGCAGATCTTCGCGCCCGCGCCACCGCGTGACTACGAGCCCGACTACGTGCACCTCTTCGAGGAAATTCTCGCCCGGCATCAGGACGAGGTCGCAGCCATCGTGGTCGAACCGATCGTGCAGGGCGCGGGTGGAATGCGGTTTCACGATTCGAGGTACCTGACCGAGCTGCGCCGAATGGCCGACGAGCACGACGTTCTTCTGGTGTTCGACGAGATCGCCACTGGTTTCGGACGCACCGGCGAGCTGTTCGCGGCGGACCACGCGGGTGTTGCACCCGATGTCATGTGCGTCGGCAAGGCGTTGACCGGCGGTTACATGACGCTTGCCGCCGCGCTGTGTACCTCGCACGTCGCCGAGACGATCAGTGCGGGCGAGGCGGGCGGTCTGATGCACGGGCCGACGTTCATGGGCAATCCGCTGGCGTGCGCGGTCGCCGTCGCAGCCGTCGAACTTCTTCTCGAGCGCGATTGGCGAGCCGAGGTGGCGGGCATCGAACAGGGCTTGCGCGACGGCTTGGCCGGAGTCGAGAAACTCGACGGCGTCGCCGACGTGCGTGTCCTCGGCGGCATCGGCGTCGTGGAGATGACCGAGCCCGTGGACATGCAACGAGCGACGGACGCAGCCGTGGCGGAAGGTGTGTGGCTGCGACCGTTCGGCCGTCTCGTCTATGCGATGCCGCCGTACATCTGCAGTGCGGACGAGATCGCGCGGATCTGTGCGGGGATGGGGGCTGTCGCGCGAACTTGAACACTGTTCAAGTAAGGTCGCTCGGGTGGCGACACTCGACTGGTTGACCGACGCGGCGAATCTGCGACTCGAGCGCGGTGTGCACCGTGATCTGCGCCCACGCACGCGTGCACAACCTTCGGTCATCGATCTCGCCTCCAACGACTACCTCGGGCTGTGTCGGCACCCCGAGGTCGTGGACGCCGCGTGCGCCGCGGTCCACGACTGGGGCGCAGGCGCAACGGGTTCACGGCTGGTGAGCGGTACCACTGCCCTGCACGAGCAGCTGGAATCCGAGTTGGCCACCTTCGTCGGCGCCGAGTCGGCTCTGGTGTTCTCCTCGGGCTACACCGCGAATCTCGGTGTGGTGGCCGCACTGTCGGGTCGGGGAACGCTGATCCTGTCCGATTCCGCGTCGCATGCATCTCTCGTCGACGCGTGTCGACTGTCCCGGGCACGAATCGAGGTGTACGACCGGCGAAATTTGGCCGCGGTGGAGCTGGCGTTGCGCACGCGAACCGAAGACCGCGCGCTCGTCGTCACCGATTCGGTGTTCAGTGCCGACGGAGATCTCGCGCCGCTCCGCGAACTGCATGCGCTGTGTCGCCGCCACTCGGCTGTTCTCCTCGTCGACGAAGCGCACGGGATCGGTGTCCGGGGCGACGGGGGCCGCGGGCTCGTTCACGAACTGGGCCTGCAGGGACTGCCCGACGTGATCGTCACCGCGACACTGTCGAAGTCGCTGGCATCGCAAGGGGGAGTTGTCCTCGGCCCAGCCGCAGTGCGTGCTCATCTGATCGACGTCGCACGACCCTTCATCTTCGACACCGGCCTCGCTCCGGCTGCGGTCGGCGCTGCCCGTGCCGCACTTGCGGTGCTCGTTCGTGAACCCGAACGCGCCGCCGCGGTGCGTGCGCGCGCCGCGCAGTTGGCCGAGATCGTAGACGCGGACGCACCCGAATCTGCCGTAGTCTCGGTGATTCTGGGAGACCCCGAGCGTGCCTACGATGCAGCGCGCGAAGCATATTCACGAGGCGTGCACGTCGGGTGCTTTCGGCCGCCGTCGGTTCCGGAAGGCACGTCGCGGCTGCGGCTGACGGCGCGGGCGAACCTGACCGAGAACGAGCTGGACGCGATCCGTACCGTTCTCGGTTCGGTCCTGGAGGGTGCTCGGGTATGACGGTTCTTATCGTGACCGGAACGTCGACCGACGTCGGGAAGACGATCGCGACAGCAGCGCTCGCGGTGACCGCGATGTATCTAGGTGCATCCGTCGCCGTCGTCAAGCCGGCGCAGACCGGAGTCGAGCCTGGCGAACCCGGAGATCTTGCCGAGGTTCGACGCTTGTCGGGCGTGGAACGCACGGTGGAGTCGGCCCGCTACCGGGACCCACTGGCCCCGGACGTCGCGGCGCGCCTGGCGTCGGCGCCGCTCCTCGAATTGGGATCCGTACTCACCGATATCCGATCGTTCGATACCGACGTCGTTCTCGTGGAAGGAGCAGGCGGGCTGCTCGTGCGCCTCGGCGCGAACGGATTCACCCTCCTCGACGTCGCGGCAGAGCTCGGTGCCCCGGTCGTCGTGGTGTGCAGCGCCGAACTGGGGACGCTGAACCACACGGCGCTGACGGTCGGTGCCCTCGATCGTGCCGGGGTGTTCTGTGCCGGGCTGATCGTCGGGGCGTGGCCGGCAGTGCCCGGCCTGGCCGAGCGGACCAACCTCGTCGAACTCCCCGCAGTCACGGGCCGACCGGTACTCGGATGCATCCCGGCCTCGGTCGGGACGATGAGCCGGCAGGGGTTCCGGGCAGCGGCTCCGAAGTGGTTCGACGCTACGACCCTGGCAGGCGCAATGGGGTTTGCTCGGCCCTCGGACGGGTAACCGATTATCTCGTCCGATAATTGGGGTGTGTAATGGATACAGCAGTATGGATCGTCATAGCCGTCGTCGTCGTTTTGCTCGTCGTGGCCATTGCGCTCGCGGTTTCGCGGAAGCAGCAAGCGGCCAAACGAGTAGAGGCCGACAGAATTCGCGAGAAGGCCGCAGAGCGAACGAACGAAGTCGAAGAGCGTCAAGCCCTCGCCGACGAGAGCGCCGCCAAAGCTCGACGCGCGCAAGCCGATGCCGAAGCCAAAGCCGCCGAGGCCCGCAGGCTGAACTTGCAGGCCGAAACGCGCATGGGCGATGCCGCCTCCTCCCGCGATGAGCTCGACGCCGAGTACGCGCGCGCCAACAAGATCGATCCCGACGTCAAGCGCAACGCGCAACCAGGCGGAGCAGGCGAGGCATCCGCGGAGAAGTTCGCGACGCCGAACGACGCCCGCACTGCGCCCGACACGCGCACTGCACACGACGCCCGCACTGCGCCCGACACACGCACTGCACACGACGCGCCCACTGCCCACGACGCGCGTCACGCTCAGGCCGATCAGGCGCACACCAACCCGGTGAAGCCGGGGGAGGTTACCGAGCGTCGCCTCCCGTAGCGCGATTGCGAGACTCCCGTCGGCATCGGGCCCTTTGACCAGGGCCGGTTGTCGGCGGTTTTTTCTGTTCGCAGGTTGGTACGAATGTAAAGAGCTGAAGATGTCGGCGATAGGGGATAACCTGACAATTCGGATACCGATCGGTACGTCAGGAGTGCGAGATGAGTTCCGATATGGAGAAGCTGCGCGTCGGAACCGCCGAGCGCGAGGCGACTGCGCAGCTGCTCGGAACAGCGATGGCCGACGGCAGACTGACGCTAGCCGAGTACGAGGAGCGGCTCGACGCAGTGTGGCTGTCGGCAACTAGGGGTGAGTTGGCCCGGGTAACCGACGACCTGCCTGCGTCACCCGTATTCGTAGCCCCCGAAGATTCCGAATCGAAGGTCCTCGCGAAGTCCAAGGACGCCGCGGAGTGGCGTGAGTACTTCGACGAGTGGCGTTGGTGGTTCGGTGGCGCCATCATCATGACCGGAATCTGGGGCTTTCAGTCCATTTCCGACGGTGAACTGACCGGATACTGGCCGATGTGGCCGCTCGGCGTCTGGGCGCTGGTTCTGGTCGCGATGATCGTCATGCCGGAGGACGAGGACGACAAGGCGAAGAAGGACAAAAAGCGCAAGAAGAGCTGATTATTACGCCCTGTAGTTGGCGAGATCGGCAAACCTGGGACACTGGGGTTCGTGACTGTATCCACCGGCGACGACGCCCCGATTTCGGCCCAGCTTTTCGAGCGCGCGAGCGCGGTCATTCCAGGCGGGGTGAACTCGCCGGTGCGTGCCTTCCACTCGGTCGGAGGTACGCCGCGCTTCATCACCGAGGCCAGCGGCTACACGATGATCGACGCCGACGGCCACAGCTACGTCGACCTGATCTCCTCGTGGGGTCCGATGATCCACGGACACGCGCATCCGGTCGTCGTGGACGCGGTGCAGAAGGCGGCGGCAACAGGCCTGTCGTTCGGCGCTCCGACCGAGCGTGAGATCGCGCTCGCCGAGGAAATCGTCGGTCGAGTAGGCCCGGTCGAGCAGGTTCGCCTTGTGAATTCGGGCACAGAGGCAACGATGAGCGCCGTACGCCTCGCGCGCGGTTTCACCGGTCGTACCAAGATCGTCAAGTTCTCCGGCTGCTATCACGGCCACGTCGACGCACTGCTCGCCGACGCGGGATCCGGACTCGCCACCCTCGGACTGCCCACGTCGCCGGGTGTCACGGGCGCACAGGCGTCGGACACCATCGTCGTTCCCTACAACGACCTCGACGCGGTCACCGCGGCATTCGCGGCGCACCCGGGCGAGATCGCCTGCATCATCACCGAGGCCGCCGCCGGGAACATGGGCGCGATCCCGCCCGTCCCGGGCTTCAACGAGGGACTTCGACGCCTGGCCACCGACAACGGTGCGCTGCTCATCATGGACGAGGTGATGACAGGCTTCCGTGTCAGCGCCGCAGGGTGGTACGGCATCGACGGCGTTGCCGGCGACCTCTACACGTTCGGCAAGGTCATGTCCGGCGGGTTGCCCGCAGCCGCGTTCGGCGGACGCGCCGACATCATGGCCTACCTGGCACCGGCCGGACCCGTCTACCAGGCGGGAACGTTGTCGGGTAACCCCGTCGCCGTCGCAGCGGGGCTCGCCAGTCTGCAGCTTGCGGACGCGTCCGTCTACGAGAAGCTGCAGAAGAACTCCGAGCGTCTCGGCGGACTGCTCGGTGACGCGTTGACCGAGGCTGGAGTTCGTCATCACGTGCAGTTCGCAGGCACTATGGTGAGCGTGTTCTTCTCCGACGGACCCGTCATCGACTACGCGGGCGCAAAGGCGGCCGAGACGTGGAGATACCCGGCGTTCTTCCACGGCCTGCTCTCGCGTGGCGTGTATCCGCCGCCCAGCGCGTTCGAGGCGTGGTTCGTGTCCGCGGCTCTCGACGACCGTGCTTTCGAGATCATCGCCGACGCACTTCCCGACGCCGCTCGTGCAGCGGCCCGAGCAGAAGCAGGAACCAAGTGAGCATCCCCGACTCCAGTGATCTCCACCCGCATCAGGCGACGCGGACGATCGTCCATGTGCTGCGGCACGGTGAGGTGCACAACCCGAAGGGCATTCTGTACGGACGCCTGCCGGGCTTCCGCCTCTCGGTGACCGGGCAAGCGCAGGCCACCGCCGTCGCGAATGCTCTTGCTGGACACGACATCACGCACGTCGTCTCGTCTCCACTTCAGCGTGCCCAGGAAACGGCAGGTCCGATCGCGAAAGCGCACGGCCTGCAGATCGCCGAGGACGAGAACCTCATCGAGGCGGGCAACGAGTTCGAGGGTCTGCGGGTAGCCGTCGGCGATGGCGCGCTCCGGCGTCCGCGTCACTGGTGGAAGTTGCGCGACCCGTTCACCCCGTCGTGGGGCGAGCCCTACCTGCAGATCGCGCACCGCATGCTGGCTGCAGTGAATGCTGCGCGCGTCGCAGCGGTCGGGCACGAGGCCGTCTGCGTCAGCCATCAGCTACCCGTGTGGACGCTGCGTCGGTTCCTTCAAGGCGAGCGCCTCTGGCATGATCCGCGGCATCGCCAGTGCGGCCTGGCATCGTTGACCTCGCTGGTCTACGAGGGCGACACCCTCGTCGACATCGTCTACTCCGAACCCGCCGGCGCCAGCGACCCCCGAGTCTCCGGGGCCTGATATACCGATGCGCACGTTTCTTCTGTCCGCAGCAGCTGCTCTGTCGGCGCTGACGCTCGTCTCCGGATGCGCGACGGGTACCGATGCAGTGGCAACCGGCGGAACGTTCGATTTCGTCTCACCGGGTGGCCAGACCGAGATCTTCTACGACCCGCCGTCCGAGCGCGGCACCCTCGGCGAGCTGTCCGGACCGGACTTGATGGAAGAGGGCAAGACCACGTCGCTGTCCGACTACCAGGGCCAGGTGGTCGTGCTGAACGTCTGGGGCCAGTGGTGCGGACCGTGTCGCGGCGAAGCCGACGATCTGGAGGAGGTCTTCGTCAACACTCAGGATCTCGGCGTCCAGTTCCTCGGCATCAACGTGCGCGACGCTGCCCAGGACAAGGCGCAGGACTTCGTGATCGACAACAAGGTGACGTACCCGTCGATCTACGACCCGCCCATGCGCACGCTCACCGCGCTCGGCGGCATCCCCACGTCGGTCGTCCCGACGACCATCGTTCTCGACAAGCAACACCGCGTCGCAGCGGTGTTCCTGCGTGAACTCCTCACCGAGGACCTGCAACCCGTCGTCGAACGGATAGCGGGCGAGGAGCCCGATCAGCAGTGAGCCACCAGTTGTATGCGGCAGGTATAGGCGAGACGTTCCAGACGACGGCTGCGACGGGTCCGCTGATTCTTGCGTTCGGCGTCTGCATCCTCGCCGGGCTCGTCTCGTTCGCGTCGCCGTGCGTCGTCCCGCTCGTGCCCGGCTATCTGTCGTACCTGGCCGGCGTCGTCGGCGCCGACGCTCCAGCAGTGACGGCGTCCGAAGCGGCGACGACGAAGGTCAGGGCATCCGCCAGGCTGCGGGTCGCGGGTGCAGCCGGACTGTTCGTTCTGGGCTTCACCGTCGTGTTCGTGCTGGCCACCGCGACCGTGTTCGGTGCGATTTCGGCCCTGTCGGTCAACCGTGAACTGCTGATGCGCATCGGCGGAGTCATCACCATCGCAATGGGATTGGTGTTCATCGGACTCGTTCCGGCGCTGCAGCGCGACGTTCGGTTCGAGCCTCGACGGGTGAGCAGTCTGCTCGGTGCGCCGCTGCTCGGCGGCGTGTTCGCGCTCGGATGGACCCCGTGCCTCGGCCCGACACTCGCCAGCGTCATCTCGCTCGCGGCGGGCACCGAGGGCGCGACGGCAGCGCGCGGTGTCGCGCTGATCATCGCGTACTGCCTCGGCCTCGGGCTTCCGTTCGTGATCCTCGCGTTCGGTTCGGTGAGTGCCCTACGCGGAGTCGGCTGGCTCCGCACCCATGCACGACAGATACAGGTGTTCGGCGGAATCATGTTGATAGCAGTAGGAATTGCACTCGTCACGGGTGCCTGGGACGTGTTCGTGAGCTGGATCCGCGATGCCTTCGTATCCGATGTGGTGCTCCCGATATGAGTGGCGATATGACGGATCTCGATACCCGACCTTCCGCTGTCCCACCGCGACAGTCCGGCCTCGGGCGCGGCGTCGCCCTGGTGCGGAATACGTGGCGGTCGCTCACGAGTATGCGAACCGCGCTGGTGCTGCTGTTCCTCCTGGCGTTCGCTGCGATTCCCGGGGCGTTGGTACCGCAGCGAAGTCTCAACTCCGGCAAGGTCGACGAATACATCGCGGCCCGGCCGACCCTCGGACCGCTGATGGACAAGCTCGAGCTGTTCGACGTCTTCTCCAGTTTCTGGTTCACCGCGATCTACGCTCTCCTGTTCGTCTCACTCATCGGCTGCATCGTGCCGAGGTGTATCGAGCACGGGAAAGCGCTGCGCACCAAGCCTGTTCCGACGCCTCGCAACCTCGCGAGGCTCCCGCACCACCGTGAGTACACCGTCGACGACACCGCCGAGGAGACCGCGGCCAAGGTGAAGTCACAGCTGCGCGGCTGGAGGGTGGCAGTTCGCGGTTCGGGTGAGGAAGTGACGCTCTCGGCCGAGAAGGGATACTTCCGCGAGTTCGGCAACCTCGTCTTCCATCTTTCGCTCGTCGGGCTGCTCGCCGCGATCGCGCTGGGCAAACTCCTCGGCTACGAGGGCAACGTCATCGTCATCGCGAACGACGGACCCGGTATCTGCAGTACGACTCCGGCGATCTACGACAGCTTCCGTGCCGGTCAGCTGGTCGACGGCACCGGCTTGGAACCGCTGTGTATTCGAGTCAAGGACTTCAAGGCCGACTACCTCGAGAACGGCCAGGCCGAGATGTTCACCTCGAACATCGAATATCAGGCCGAGGACGATCTGGCGAACAACGTCTGGCGAGAGGACGTCCTTCAGGTCAACCACCCACTACGAGTGGCAGGGGACAGGGTCTACCTGCAGGGGCATGGCTACGCGCCGACCTTCACGGTCACGTTCCCGAACGGTGAGACCCGCACCGAGACCGTCCAGTGGCAGCCGACCGACGCCACCACCTTTCTGTCCAGCGGCGTGCTGCGGATCGACCCACCCGGTGGTCTCTACCCGGAGGCGACGGAACGTAGACAGAACCAGATCGCGATCGAAGGGCTGTTCGCGCCGACGGCGTCCTTCCACGGCAACCTGCTGTCGTCGAGCTACCCGGCGATGACCGATCCAGCCGTCGCGATCGATATCTATCGCGGTGACACCGGCCTCGACACCGGATACCCACAGTCGTTGTTCTCCTTGAACCAGGAGATGATCAACCAGGGCAGACTCGTCAAACAGGACCGTGTCAACCTGATGCCGGGGGAGAGTTCGACGCTGTCCGACGGCACCAACGTCCGATTCGACGGTGCCGAGGAGTTCGTCAACCTGCAGGTCTCGCACGACCCGGCTCAGACGTGGGTGCTGGTGTTCGCGCTGACGATGATGGGTGGACTGCTGGTGTCCCTGGTGATCAAGCGTCGCCGAGTGTGGGTCCGACTGCGCACCGATTCGGACACACGACGTACTGTAGTAGAACTCGGTGGTCTCGCTCGGACCGATCAGGCGGGCTGGGGCGAAGAATTCGACAGACTCTGCGAACGACTGATCGGCGATGTGAAGACAGTGGACACGAAAGATCAGGAGAACTGACCGATGCCGATCAACGAGACTCTCTCGCAGTACAGCGACTGGTCGTTCGAATCCGCGTTCACCATCTACGTACTCGCATTCGTACTGCTCATTGCGCAGTACGCATCGGCGAAGGCGACGGCGGTACAGGCCAAGGAGCTTGTCGGGAGCGGTGCGCCCGTCTCGGACAAGAACGTCCCGGGACGTGTGGTGGAGACCCCCAAGCGACCGCTGTCGGAGCGGTTGTCGGGGATGGGTTTCGCGCTGCTGATCCTCGCTCTCGTGCTGCACGTGGCATCGGTCGTACTCCGCGGTTTCGCGACGCACCGGTTCCCGCTCGGCAACATGTACGAGTTCGTGACCATGGCAACGGCGGCCGCAACGCTGACTTCGATTGTGCTGCTTCGCAAGCGCTCGATGCGCCCGATGCTGGTGTTCGTTCTGGCGCCGATCATCGTGCTGATGTTCCTCGCGGCAACCAAGCTCTACGCCGATGCCGCGCCCGTCGTGCCTGCGCTCCGCTCGTACTGGCTACCGATCCACGTCACCATCGTCAGCGTCGGCAGTGGCATCCTGCTGGTTTCCGGCGTCGCCAGCCTGCTGTTCCTGCTGCGGATCAAGCAGCCTGTAGGCGAGGAGAGCCGAGGCTTCTGGGGACGGTTCGCATCCAAGCTTCCCGACGCCCAAGCGCTGGACCGTCTCGCGTACAAGACGACGATCATCGCGTTTCCGTTGTTCGGTGCAGGGGTTATCCTCGGTGCAATCTGGGCCGAGGCCGCGTGGGGTCGCTTCTGGGGATGGGATCCCAAGGAGACGATGTCGTTCATCACGTGGATCATCTACGCGGCCTACCTGCATGCGCGTGCCACGTCGGGGTGGCGTAACACCCGTGCGGCCTGGATCAACATCGGCGGCTTCACGGCGATGCTGTTCAACCTGTTCATCATCAACATGGTCGTTTCCGGCTTGCACTCCTACGCGGGACTCAACTAGCGCTGGTAACGTCCGCGTCGACCGGCTGGGGAGGCCGGGAGATGGGGGAATCGGTCGTGGCCGAATGGCAGATGAGTTCGTGGCAGTCGGTGACTCCGGCCGAGCCTGGGGAGGACGCCGAAAAGGACCGGAAGCCGGCTGTCGTCACGAGAAGCGCTGGAGATGACCCTGCGAGCCCAGTGGGGCCTGTCACGGCGGGGTCTCCTGTTGCCCCCACACCGGAGCCACCCCCAGCAGCGTTTCGCTCGACCCCCGTTCCGATGCCTCCCGAAGCAGCCGTGCCCACCTCGCGGCCCCAGGAACCTGAACCCGGGCTGCAGGGCACGTTGCCGCCTGTTGCGTCCGCGTCCGCTCTCGATCTCACCAACGCTCTGCTCGTCAAGCATGTAGCGCCGCCCCCGGCGTTCGGATGGCGTCGGTGGATTCACACGATGACCGGCCGTCGGGTAAATCTGGGGAACAGTACGCGCGACGAACAGTTGGTGCGACTGACTCGGCAAGTGGATCGGCATCTAGTCGGCTGCTACCGCGTGTCGGTGCTCAGCCTCAAGGGCGGTGTCGGAAAGACGACGACGACGGCAACGCTCGGCTCGACGTTCGCGCGGATCCGAGGGGACCGCGTGATAGCAGTCGATGCAAATCCGGATCGCGGCACGCTGAGCCAGAAGGTGCCGCTGGAGACGCCGGCGACTGTGCGAAACATGCTGCGCGACATCGACGGTCTGAAGCGCTACAGCGACGTCCGCGCATATACGTCGCAAAATGCCTTCAGGCTCGAGGTGTTGGCGTCGGACACAGATCCTGCGGTCTCCGAGGCGTTCAGCGGCCAGGACTACGACAAGGCTGTCGAGTTGCTGGAGAAGTTCTACAGCATCGTGCTGACGGATTGTGGAACCGGGTTGATGCACTCGGCGATGAGCAGCATCCTCGAAGGCTCCGATGCGTTGGTCGTCGTCAGCTCCAGTGCGGTCGACGGTGCCCGCAGCGCGTCGGCGACGTTGGACTGGCTCGATGCGCACGGACACAGCGACTTGGTTCGATCGTCGGTGGCCGTCGTCAATGCCGTGAGGCCGCGAGCGGGGAAAGTTGATCTCGCCAAGGTGGTCGAGCATTTCGAGCAGCGATGCCGTCAGGTCGTGTTGATCCCGTTCGATCCGCACCTCGAAGAGGGTGCGGAGGTCGATCTGAACAAACTGAAACGGCGGACCCGTGTTGCGCTCTTGGAACTCGCGGCGGCCGTCGCGTCGGGATTCCCCAGCAACCGACCCGAGGACGTCATGCGCGCGGGCCCGGACAGCTGAAGCCCGATCGCCGATGCATTGTCGGACGAGAACAGCCCGCCTCGTGAGACGGGCTGTTCTCTCTTTCTCGACACCTTTACTCGGCTGAATCCTGCTTGCCGGTTTCGTGTCCCTCGGTACCCGAGCGACGGGCGTCTCGATTCATCCGCCACAGAAATTCTGGATCGTCGTCCGGGCCCTTGATTGGTCCGGCCGGTGCCTGCACAGTCGGACCGAAAGCCTTCCAGAACAGCACGATCACTACCACCAAACCGATCAACGCCAAAAGATAGATCACGACGCACCTCCTCTTCCCAGGGTAGCCGCGTCAGGGTGCGGTGTGCACCCCAATGCGGTTTGCAAGTTCCTGAGAATTCGGCACGTGGTTCGGTGGTTTTCCTGCAGGTCGAGAGTTTCTTGCTAGCGGTGTGCGGCCTCGGTCGTCAACGACGAGAGAAGCTGCATGACCTCGGCTTCACGGAACCGGCGATGGCCACCTGGTGTGCGAAGCGAGCCGAGACGGCCGGCGTGCGCCCATCGGGTCACCGTCTTCGGATCGACATGAAAGAGCGCCGCTACCTGCCCGGGTGTGAGCAGTGAATCCTGAGCCTTGTGCAGTGTTGGTGCGCTCATCTTGGTCGTGTCCTCCTGCATGCTGTGTCCGGCGGGCGGCGGCCCTTTCCCTGTACATCCTCGACCTGGTCAGGTCGAGAAATCTGGTGCCACTACGCCGGACCGTGGATGGAGCAAATTCGTGTTCGACCACCATGGTGGCACTCGAACCCCTAGGTACTCGACTGATCTAAGGTTGGTAAAGGGGAGGTAATGGACAAATCGGATAAGTCAGGCCGCCCGAAACGGGCGAATTTCGCTCGACGTCCCGAGTTGTCGAGGCCGCGACGGCGAGCCCTTCCGGCGCGGTAACCTGGGGTTCGTGAACGAACGCAACACGCCGCCCGTGCCCACCGCAACCAAGGGGCAGCTGTTCCGGGACGTTGCCCTGTACAGCGGCGCCCGACTGTTGCTCGTGGTCGTTATCGCTGCCGTCATCGTCGGAGTAGGTCTGCTGGTCGGAGTCGAGATTCCGGTTCTGGTTGCAGCGGTGTTCGCGGTACTCATCTCGTTGCCGCTGTCGCTCGTGCTGTTCAAGTCGCTGCGGATCCGCGTCAACGAGTCGATCGCAGGCGTCGACGAGGGGCGTCGTCAGGCCCGAGCGGACCTGCAGGCGAAGCTGCGCGGCGAAGACGGCCGGTAATGACCTCGATCGTCGATCATTCAGCCTCTCGAGTGTGGGTCGACAACGCGGTCCGGCTCATCGACGCCGATGCTCAGCGGTCGGCCGACACGCATCTCCTGCGGTATCCGTTGCCGTCGGCATGGAACGTCCAGCTCTACCTCAAGGACGAATCGACCCACATCACCGGCAGTCTCAAGCATCGGCTAGCCAGATCGCTGTTCCTCTACGCAATCTGCAATGGCTGGGTCACCGAGAACACCACCGTCATCGAGGCTTCCTCCGGTTCGACCGCGGTCAGTGAGGCCTACTTCGCAGGACTGCTCGGCCTCCGCTTCGTCGCCGTCATGCCTCGAAGCACCAGCCCGACCAAGATTGCGCTCATTGAATCCCATGGCGGCAGCTGCCATTTCGTCGACGATCCTGCCGCGATGTACACCGAGGCTCATCGACTCGCGGCCGAACCCGACTGCCACTACATGGACCAGTTCACCCACGCGGAGCGGGCCACGGACTGGCGCGGCAACAACAACATCGCGGAGTCGATTTTCCATCAGCTCACGAAAGAAGAGTCTCCGATTCCCACCTGGGTTGTCGTCGGCGCAGGCACCGGGGGTACCAGCGCAACGATCGGTCGCTACATCCGATATCGCCGTCACGCAACGCGATTGGCAGTTGTCGATCCGGAGAACTCCGCATTCATCGGTGGCTACGAGACCGGCCGCGCTGACTTCTCCACTGGAAAGCCGTCTCGCATCGAAGGAATCGGCAGACCCATCGTCGAGCCGTCGTTCGTCGGACAGGTGATCGATCGCATGATTGCTGTTCCTGATGCCGCATCGGTTGCTGCGGCCCGGCATGCATCCGATGTTCTCGGTCGACGTGTCGGCGGGTCGACCGGTACGAACATCTGGGGCGCGTTCGGTCTGATCGCCGAGATGATAGCCGCGGGGCAGAGTGGCAGCGTTGTGACGGTGTTGTGCGACGGAGGCGAGCGCTACGCGGGGACGTACTTCAACGACGAGTGGGTGGCTGGTCAGGGTATGGATCTGGTCGGCCCCGCAGAGAAGCTACGGGAGTTCACTCGGACCGGGGAGTTCCCGGTCTGAAAGGGGTCTGGCTCTGGGGTTCGGATTCGGTCCGGACGCGACGCGCGTACTGGTCCGGGCGCGGGGAGGGGTGGGTCAGTGGCGGGTGAGCACGAGTGACGCCGCTGCTGTTGCGCCGGCTGCGACACTGACCGCAGGCCAGGCTCCGATCTTCTTTGCCAACGGGTGCGAGACGCCGAACCCGACGAGGTAGGTGCCGAGCAATGCGCCTGCGACCTTCGGGCCGGAGGACGCCTTCCACGACGCCGTGCATGCGACGCCGACAGCGGCCAGCACCGCGCCACCCAGTTGGCGATTCTTGCTCCTTTGCGCGACGGCGAATCCGCCCAGCAGCCCACCCGCCGCGAGGGCCGAGGTTGCCAATGCGGTGCTGTTGATCGTGTTCGAAGCCATGGGCTACAGCGTAGTTACCTCTTCTCGGGGTGCGGGTCTGGCGGTCTTTTTCTGGCGGTCGGTCAGAAGGGTGGGGGTTCGTTTCGTTCGCGGAGTTGTTCGCGGAGTTTTTGGATGTGTTTGTGTTGTCGGAATTGTCTGCGGATGATGCGGATTCGGGTGCGGGCGGTGTCGGTTGCGGCGGTGTTGAGGTCGGCGAGGGTCGGTGGGGTGGTGTTGGGGGGCATGTTGGTTTCCCACCAGGTGGCGGTGGTGATGTCGGGGTCGGGGGTTGGGTTTTTTCGGGCTCGTTTTCGGGTGCATGGGGGTGTGGGGCAGCCCAGGTGGGGGAGGGTGATCGAGCGTAGGCCGGCGTGGCTGGTCCACAGGATCGCACCGCCGGCGAGCATGGCGACGGTGAAGGTTTTGGCGGTTTTGAGTTGGTGGTGTCCGGTGCAGACGGGGTGGAGGTTTTCTTCGATGCTCCAGCCGCCGTGGTGGGGGTCGGTGTGGTTGTAGGGGACGATGTGGTCGAGTTGGCAGCGGGTGGAGGGGATGTCGCAGCCGGGGTGGGTGCAGGTGCTGTAGGTCATGCGGATGCGGGCGGCGAGTTCGCTGCTGGGTCGGTAGGTCAGTGCTCCTGGTGGTGGTCCGCCGTGTCCGCCGTGTCCGTCGGGGTGCAGGCCGGTGGCGAGGGCGGGGTTGTCTCTGATCGCGGCGAGGAGTGCGGTGATCAGTTGTGCGCGTGCGTATTCCTCACCGGGGGCGGAGCCGGTTCCGGTGTGATGTCTGCTGTTGGTGTGGGTTTTGTTGTTGTGGGGTCGGTGTGGTGGGACGGTGCCTGCGGGTCGTATTCGGCCGCGGAAGAGTAGTCGCCATAACCGGGCGCCGCGGGTGGACGACCCACGCGACGCATCCGGTTCGGGTGCAGGGTCGGGATTCTCGGGTGCCGGTCGTGTATTGGTTTCGTTGTCGGAGTGCGTCTTTCGGGCAGGATCGGTGTTCGGACCGCCACGCCCGTCCGGAGCGCTGTCGTCAGAACCCCCATCGTCGGGACCACCGTCAGAACCCTCATCGTCGGGACCACCGTCGGGACCGCCGTCGTCCGGGCCGCCACTGTCGTCGTCTGGTTCGTCGGTGTCATCCGAGCCGCCATCGTCCGGGCCGCGATCGCTACTGCTGTCTGTGTCGTCTGGGCTGTCCGCCAGATCGTCGCTCGTGCCAGCGGATCCGGCTTCGTCGTCGCCGTCGGTCTTACTGCTTGTCTCGGTGTCTCGTGCTGTGTGTGCTCGTCGTGCGGTCTGGAAGGCCTCGGATTGCGTCAGCTCCACCAGCAGGCCCTGCCATGTGCTGTCCTCGGCAAGCATCCGCGCCAACTCCGGATCCAGCGGTGTCCCATCAGCGAGAACTGCGGGAGTTCGACTCAGCCCCAGCAGTGTTTCCACTTCGATCAAGATCTGTATCAGATGTCCCCGCCGACCGTCCGCGAGATCAGCGACCCCGAACTGCGGGCACCCTTGACCCCGGTCACAGCGGCATTGCAGAGCGTGCTCGCCGTGGAGCAATGCCAGTAGTGCATCGACGCGTAGTTCCCGCGCCGACCGTGGATCCTGAGCGCAGACCGATCCGACCAGTTCTTCGATCAACGCTTCGGCTTCGGCGCCCTCGACATCGGTCATGGTGACCTTCAACTGCGAGGACCCGTCCCCTTCCTGTGTGAGGGACATGCCGCGTTGTCCTTTCACCGACGCCGACCGCACCGTCGATGCTTCCTGCGGGTCGAGCTCCATCCACAGCTGCCACAGCATCAGCCGCAGGCTCCGCGGACCGACTGACTCCGCGAGCGCAAGCGCCTCGAATTCGAGGGCCTCGATGGTGGCATCGGAGGCTTTACCGAGTACCGATGCGATCGCTGTCACCCGTGCCCAGTCGAGGACCCCGCAGACCATCCGCAGCGCCGTGAGCGGCAACCTGTTGAGCGTCAATCCGACATCGACGAGTGGGCGCGCGACCCGCTGGGAGACTCCCAACGCGACTGCTACTTCGCAGACCACCGATCGCATCACCGTCAAGGGATCCCCGTCGCAGTCCTCGGCGTCGGCGAACCGGATTTCGGCGATCTCGCATGCTGTTTCCACGACCTGCGCGCGGGCGCGGTTCTCCCTCGACCGGCAGCGTGCGGCGTACACCGACAATCCCGCCACACACGCATCACTGACAGCCGCCGCAGCAGCCCAATCCGCTGCTGCCGCGGTGTTGTGGCTGGTGGTGGTACCTGCCGCATTCCTTGTATCGAACATACGTTCGAGACTATCTGGCCCCACCGACAGCATTCCGGCGTCGACGCCCCGGGATTGAAGTGCGGTGCGTATTGCGGGACCCGTCTACATGCAGGCTGCGAAAGGGCGAGTCTCCGCGAATGCGTGGGGATGGGCTATGTCAGTCCACACGGCAGGATTCTTACCCTGGTTGCCCGAAAGCCCGGCGAACCCTCAGTGCGCGGGCGAGATGATCGCGTTGCTCGATGACCAACCTGCGCAACGCGGCCGGCGCCCATTCGTGCGCGGACAGCCAGGCATCGGCTGCATCCGTCGACTCCTGCTGAGGAAAGAGGCCGACGACGAGCCGTCGTGCGATCTCGATGCTGCGCGTGGACCACAGTTCTGCGATGGCGTCGAAATAGAGGTCGTCGTACTGGGCGAGCAGGTCTCGCCGTCCACCTGCTCGCAGTCCGGTTACGGTGGCGTCGACCGCGTCGTTGGACAGTTCGGTCGACTCAATCAGATCGGACCACGCTCGGGCCTTTGCTTCCGCGGTCGGCTGTGCTGCGACCGCGGCTCGGTGCGAATTCAGTCCGGAAGCCGTTTTGTCGTTGTGCAATTCGGCATCCAGAGATGCCCTGGAAGTGTGGCCGAGGGCGCTCAGCGAACGAATCAGCATCCACCGTTGCTCTGGATCCAGTTCGAGGCCTTCAATGGGCAGGGTGCCGTCGACAAGTCGTTCGATCTGCCCGGCGCGGGCGTCCGACGCCTGGGATGCGGCCGCGACTGCTCGTAGCCACACGATCTGTCCATCGCTGCCGGGGTCGGACGTCTCGAGTTGGCTCCAGCAGGTGGAAATCCATGTCTGCGGAGCGGTGTCGGGATCGTCGAGATAGTGGTCGATCGCATACTGAACGTTGGCAACGACAGCGCTGGCAACACCCACCTTCGTCTCGGAACCCGCGAACTTCGATGCGATCTCGACGTAGGTAGTGGGGTCCAGGTCGGCGTCGCGGGTGGAGTTCCACAGAGCCGACCAGATCAAGCCGCGCGCGAGAGGATCCGCGACGCGATCGAGTGACGATTCGATCGTTGCGAGCGAGGAGGCGTCGAACCGTATTTTCGCGTAGGTCAGGTCGTCGTCGTTGAGGAGAGTCAGTGCGGTGCTGGGCAATTCGATCGGCGTGCTCGCCGCGCTGATGTCGATCTCGCGACGGTGGACGCGAACCAAGTTGCCTTCTGAATCCTCGTCGTACAGGCCGACCGCGAGCCGGTGTGGTCGTGGGTCGGTCTGTTCGATTGCCGAGCCGGTGCATGACAGCGTCGACACCCCGGTCGTCTGCAGCCACGCTGCGGCCCAGTCGTCGAGATTGCGACCGGATGCCGCCGATGCATGGATGAGTAGATCTGCGAGCGTCGTATTACCGTAGGCGAATTCGGCGAAGTACCTGCGCGAGGCTTCGAAGAACGCGTCCTCTCCGACATACGCCGCGAGCTGTTTGAGCACGCTCGCGCCCTTGGCGTAGGTGATGCCGTCGAAGTTCAATTTCGCGGCTTCGAGATCAGGGATGTCGGCGACGATCGGATGTGTCGTCGGGAGTTGATCCTGCAGGTAGGCCCACGCTTTGCGGCGATTCGCGAAGCTCACCCATGCGTCGGTGAATCGCGTCGCATGCGCAGACACGAAGGCGCCCATGAAGTCGGCGAACGATTCCTTCAGCCATAGATCATCCCACCACTCCATCGTGACGAGGTCACCGAACCACATGTGGGCCATTTCGTGAAGAATCGTATTGGCGCGCTGCTCGTACTGTGCTTCCGTTGCAGCCGAACGGAATACGTAGGACTCGGTGAACGTGACGAGTCCCGGGTTCTCCATCGCTCCCAGGTTGTACTCGGGTACGAAGATCTGGTCGTACTTGCCGAAGGGGTAGGGAAAGCCGAATTTGTCGTGGTAGAAATCGAGCCCCTGCTTGGTGATCTCGAAGATGTCCTCGGGGTCGAAGTACTCCGCGAGCGAGGATCGGCACAGTGCCGCCAACGGGACGGTCAATGTGCCCCTGGACCAGGTTGATTCCGCCCGGTGGTACGGGCCTGCGGCGACTGCGGTGATGTACGTCGAGATCGGGAGCGTCGGCTCGAAGGTGACCGTCTGGCCGGAACGGTTGCCGCTTCGGTTCGACAAGACTTCCCAGCGCTCGGGTGCCGTGACCTGAAAAGTGAACGGAGCCTTGATGTCCGGTTGTTCGAAGTTCGCGAACACCCGTCTCGCATCGGCGGGCTCGTACTGGGTGTAGAGGTACACCTCGTCGTCGACCGGGTCGACGAAGCGGTGCAGACCCTCCCCGGACCTGCTGTACCTGCCGAGGGCATCGACGACGACGGTGTTGTGGCGGCCCAGTCCGACGAGTTGAATCCGGGAGCCGTCGTGGTCGACGGGGACAGGCGTGCCGTCGATAGTTACCGACAGAACCTCCGGGCCGATGAAGTCGAGCCACGTCGCTTCGGTGCTGGCGTCGAACGTGATGGTTGTTCGTGTGCCGAAGCTGTCTCGCTGGGCATCGGCTGCGCTCCGCAGGTCCAACTCGACGCGATAGGCGACGTTGGAGATGTGCCGTGATCGACGTCGGGTCTCGGTCCGGGAGAGGTTCGCGGTGTTCACGACTTCCAGGGTATGCGGCGTCACCGGTTCGCACCGGCGCGTCAATCAAGGTTGACGAAACTGGTTTGTCAACGTACGTTGACGTTTCATGACGGAAGCAACGACACTCGCGGCCGCAGCAGGTAGCCCGGATCCGAAGGAGGGCCTTCGGGCCGTCCTCGCGCTCCGCCGGTTACTCGAGCGGCTGGAGGCGATTCAGGTGCGCAACGCGCGACGGCAGGGGTGGTCATGGCAAGCGATCGCCGACTCGCTCGAAGTGAGCAAGCAAGCCGTGCACAAGAAGCACAACGGAAACTAGGAGAGCGAAAAATGTTCGAGAAGTTCACCAGTGATGCGCGTGAGGCCGTCATCGCAGCCCAGAGGGAAGCGCGACACCTGAAGGCAACGCGAATCGAACCTGTTCATGTTTTTCTGGGTGTCATCGCATCCGCGAAACCTGGGCTCCGCGGCGTGTTGGACGGTGAGGGGTACACCTCCGAGTCGGTGAGATCGAAGCTGTCCGACGGGATTGCGCTGGGTGATGGTGATTCGAAGGCGCTGGAATCGATTGGCATCGACCTCGATGCGGTCCGCGCGAGCCTCGAGGCCACGTTCGGTGAAGGTGCCCTCGACCGACCTGCCGATGAGAAGAAGGGGTGGCTGCGTCGAAAGTCGGGGCACATCGCTTTCGCGCCCAACGCGAAGAAGGTATTGGAGCTGGCGTTGCGTGAGGCCATCGCGCACAAGGATTCGGAAATCCGCTGTGAGCACCTGCTGCTCGGCCTGATTCGAGGCGCTGACGACGGCTTCCTCGACATCGTGCGTCAGCCTGATCGGCTGCGTGAGCGGATCGAATCCCTGGTCCCCTAGTGGGGGGGGGGGGGGGGGGGGGGGGGGGGGGGGGGGGGGGGGGGGG
>NZ_JBMDIX010000040.1:0-57681 GCF_057808915.1 Rhodococcus sp. FG69
CTATCGTTCGCGAGTTTCTGCGAACCCGCGCAGTTACGTCCCACTTCCACTCGAAAACCCACTGCGCTCCGGACGGCGGCGCGCCCGGACTGGCGAGCATCGGAGACAACGGATTCGGCGGCACCACCACCGCATTCCCGAACACTCCGCAGGTCAACCACACCGGCCGTGAACGGCCGGACCGTCCCCTGTCGGGGCCGCACCGAGTGGTCACCACAGGGGTTCGTACAAGCCGCCTCAGCCTGACATGTCGGGGACCCCGACCCATCAACCCACGCTCGCAAGCTCCCTCTTCGGGGATGACAGGCCACCCTCGCCACGTCAGACCGCTGCGTCTCATCCGAACCTCGAAAGGATCTCGCATGCTTCCCGACCGCCACGACGCAGTCATCGCCGCCGCCGCTCAGCGCGGCGCCACCGCCGCCGGCCACGACCTTGCCGACGCCGAGCACAAGGCCCCCGCTCGCCTCGACGAGCGGATCTGGGACGGGCTGCTCGCCAAGCACACCATCGCCGCCGACACGGTCTCGCTCCAGCTCGACTGACCGAGGCACGACCCCGCCCACACCGGGCGGGGTCAGCACCGGTGTACCGGCCGAATGCTGCTGTCCGCGCCCGACACCGACCGAACGCGTGCCGCGTTCGCATCGCCCCCTGCGGGGTCGCTTCCAGTGGTTACCAAGGAGGTCGTACGAGACGTCTCAGCCTGACATGCCGGGGGCCCGTCCTATCAACCCACGCTCGCAAGCTCCCTCTTCGGGGTTGACAGTCCACCCTCAGCCTGTCCGACCGGGACGTCTCATCCGAACCTTCCGGAAGGTCCCCAAGTCATGAACGATCACCAGATCATCACCCACTTCATCGGCGAAGCCGCTCAGCTGCCCGCCGAAGATCCCCGCGCGAAGCGCTGGGCGCTCGAGGCGCTCGCGCTCGCCAGCGCAGCAGAGCTGCCGCTGCTCATCGAGGAGGCCGAGGGAGTGCTCGGGCGCATCGCACACGACACCACCTGCACGTGGTGCGCAGGAGTGCCAGGCGCGGCCATCCCGGTCGGATCGTTCTGGTGCACCCACTAGAGAACGATCCGCACCTGCCCAGCCCGAAAGGGTTGGGCAGGTTGCCTGTTGGCCCTCACCACACGAGATCGACCGGCGCGCCGAACACCAGCTGCAGCCGTAACCTCCACCCGATCGGATCGGATCGGATCGGCGACCGCGAGCGGTCGCATCGCCCCCGTGCGGGGTCGCTTCCAGTGGTCACCAAGGGGGTCGTACGAGTCGCCTCAGCCTGACATGCCGGGGACCCCGACCCATCAACCCACGCTCGCACGCTCCCTCTTCGGGGTTGACAGGCCACCCTCGCCACGTCAGACCGCTGCGTCTCATCCGAACCTCGAAAGGAACTCGCCATGAACCACGTCCCCGATCGCCTGACGGCCATCGCCTCCGAAGCCCGCAACCGCGGCGCCAACGCCGCCACCCACAACCTGGGAGGCCTCCACGCCGACATCCACCACGCCGGACTACCCGGCTCCGGACTCAGCGCCACCGGCCACTACACCGCACCCGCCAACATCCCAGATCACCTCTGGGAACACTTCCTCACCACACACCGCACCGCCTGAACACAGCCCGGCCCCGCCCATACCGGGCGGGGCCACCAGTTCCCTCGCAGCTCGACCGTCACTGCCGCGATGCCGGAATAGAACGGGCCCGCAACGCTGTTGACCAGATCGACGGCGTTCGATCCCAATGCCCCGGGTACCAACCATCAGCCGCTACGAGCGGCCACCTGCCGAGAGGCGCACTGGCGAACACCGTCACCCAAACTCGATTTCGAGCCACGCACCCCGGTACACCGGGTGCGTGGCTCGAAATCATTCACATGAATGACAGTCGGCGGAACCAACCGACGAACTGCCGCGTCCAATCGGATATGGACGATCACGAGCGACGAGCAATCCGCGACGAAGGTTTCGACCCCGACGATCCGCACGTCATCTCGGCATTGCGGCAGGTCACAGCCACACTGCGTGCGTATCGCCATCTCCTCGACGGCTACCCATGGCTCCACATCGCGTCCGAGCTGTACCTACCTGCGCCTCCACTTCCCGTATTCGACATCGAACACGCGTTCGAGTAGATTCATGGTGTCCCACCGGTACGGCGAAAGGTCGATTCCATGGCCGCTGCCGACCCCATCCCGGACCTGACCGGACTCGACAAAACCGCTCAGCTCGACGCCCTCCGCAGGCGAATGGCATCGATCCCCGGACGCCGCGACCACGCACCCGCCGACCTACCAGCCGAATCGCCGGTGAAATCCACGTCGGTGACAGTGCTTCCCCATGACGCCGCCGCTGCTGTCGACGGCGGCAGCGGCAACGCCCTCACGCCCGCTGTACCGGCGCGAACACTTCGAACCATCCCAGTACCCCTACCGATGGCCGAACTGCTCCCACACGGCGCACTGGCCCGTGGAACAGCCCTCTCCGTCACAGGAGCCGGGTCCGTTCTCGTCGGACTCGTTGCCGCCGCGAGCGCCGCCGGCCACCACATCGCGATCATCGGGCAACCCAAATTCGGGCTACTCGCCGTCCACGAACACGGAGGCGACCTCACCCGCGTCGCACTCGTCGATCCCGGAGATCCGGACACGGCTCTCGACGCCGCCAGTATTTGCCTCGATGGCCTCGACATCGTCGTGACCACCCTCGGTGGCCGCGACATCCCACCGACCCGAGCCCGTGCATTGTTAGCCCGATGTCGCAGTCACGCTTCGGTTTTGATAACCACCGACGGCCGCATGCCCGGCCTCGACCTCACCATCGCATCCCGAACCGTGGCAGTCGCAGGCATCGAGCAGGGGAGAGGCCGCCTACGCGCAATCACCATCGAAACAGCCGTCCACGGCCGCGGAACACCCCAGCGCACCGGTCGCTACACCCTCACCGCACCCGCCTTCGGCACCGACCAACGCCTCAACTGGACGGCCGCCACCGACGACCAGACGGCACTCACCGGTGCCACACGCCGGACGCTCGCGGCCGCGCAATGACCACACACCACGACCCTGCCGGCGACCTGTTCGAACGCTGGCCCGTCACCTTCGACCCACCCACACGCCGCATCGTCGACCCACCCCAACCGGTCATCGTCTCCGTATCGGCAGCACTACCAGGATCCTCGAACACCTCGTTCCGCGACGGCACACCACTCAAAGTTAGAGCTGAGGGGCTCAGCGTCGATATCAAAGTCCAAGGGGCGTTGTTGGCGTGGGCACGGCTCGCCAACGGTGCCTGGCTCGCCTGCGTGAAATTCTCCGTACCCACAGGAAATGGAAAGGGGCACTTGGACATGCAAAGCCAATGGGTGCCAAGTGACGCCATCACACCCATGCGCTGACCAACGCGTGGACTACGAGGGAATCGAACCAGAAGCTATCCAAGGAGACACATGAACATCGGCGACCGCGTCCACATCGCCCCCGGCGCATCCAGCGTCGTCGTCATCCGCGAAATCCACGACGACGGCCTGGTCATGGTCGAACACGAGACACCCGGAACCGGCGTCTACCCCTACCTCACCAAACCCGATCACTTCATCCCCGCCACCACAGAACCATCAGCGCCGGCCGCAGGCGACGAACCCGGCCCGGCCGAGCAGCAACCGGCCATCAGCGACGGCAGCTACCTCGACGAACTCAACACCAACTAACCATCCCGCAGGCCCGCGTAGCGCGGCCTGCGTTGTGGCTCAGGAGTCGGACGCCGACTAGCCACGGCGGAAAGAACGCCTCGCCGCAGCCACCCCGCGAGCTCGCAGATACGCACTCAACGTCACCCCCGCAGCGTCCGCGGCCTGGGTGACCTCGTCATGCTCCGACTCGGTGAAACGCACCGACACCACGAAATCAAGCGTCGGACCCTCCGACTTCGGCCTACCACGCTGCGTCATGCACCCATTTTACCAACTACAATAAATGGTTGCGCAGCCCTATTTAACCGCATACAATAAATAGCAACCATCTAGGCGAAATGACTGCAACACAAAAACATTCGGGGGGAACATGAACTACGAACCGCAACTACCAGCAGGGGCATCGCCCCTGCTCGACATCCTGCCCTGGCTACTGTGGGGCTGCGTACTTTTCGGCATCGGCGGAATCGTGATCGGCGGCAGGCAGCTGATCTGGGCCCGCTCCCTCGGAGAACCGGACAGAGCCGGGAAAGGACTCGCCGCGATAGCCGGCGGAGTCGTGATCACATCCAGTGCAGGCCTGGTCGGCTCCATACTTCCGGCAGGTAGCAACGAGTCCGACGACACCAACGCTGCTCCCGTGGACATACCGTCCACCGACGCAGCACCGCCCCCGGTCGCCGGGCCACCGAGCGAACCATTCGACTGGACACCCCTCATTTGGCTCGGAGCCGGAATGGCAGCAATAACGGTATTGGCGCTGACCGGGTACCTCGTCGTACGCACCCGGCACCGCGTCCTCGACCGCAAAGCCGCAGCCCACACCCTCGCCGCCGACTTCGCCGCAGCGCAAGCCATCTACGCCCAGGTCGCAGACGCCTACGCCGAATACCTCGCCGACCCCTACGCCATCTTCACCCGGCCACAGCTCGACAACTTGGGCGAACCACGCACCGCCGCCTTCATCGACGCATTCGCGGCCGCAGGCGCACTCAACACCGACACCTGCCCCAGCACCCCAGAGCGCGTGCAGGCCTTCGCCGACGCCTCACGAACCGCACTCAACGCCTGGAACACCGCAGACCAGCACGCCCGCGCCATCGGCATGGGCGCACAGACCGAAGACACCAAACGCACCGTCCGCCGCATCCGCAGCGCACTCGAGCTCGCCCTCGACGACTCCGCAGCCGCAGGCGAACGAGAAGCCGCCATGACGACCGTCCAGCGCCTCTCCGACGGACTAATAACCGTCCCCGACCGCGTCTACGCCACAGCCAAGACCGCGATAGAAAACATCACACGCAAACAACTCACCAGCTGAAACGACGCCCAGGTGGATGCGAGCACGAAGAACCTGTCGCACCCACCTGGCACCATCACCACCACACTCACGACATCAACCTGGGGGAACCACATGATGACGAAGACACTTGGCACCCGAACCACAACGCTCGCCTACGCACTCGCAGGCCTCGCCGCCTTCGCAGGCCTCCTAGCGCTGGTCATCTGGACCATCACCCCGGCCGAACGAGGCGGCGACATCACGCCACAATCACCGGTCGACGTCACCGCCTACTGGACAATCCTCGGCGTCACCGCGGCGATAACACTCCTCGTCATCACACCACTTGCATTACTGAGCGGACCCAAGATCGTCCGTCGCTGGATTCACCGCAACGACGACAGTGAACACCACGCGACGAGCAGCAACCCAACGACCTACGGCGAAAAGACTTCTCTGCCGACCAGTGCACCCAGCGCAACCGACGCAGCTCCGCCAGCGACCGAACGCACCTTCGACGCCTTCCGCGCCGGCACTGTCCCCCTACTGCCACCCAGCGCGCTACCCGGCCAGATCGTCGGCACAGGAGGCATTCTGCCGACACCACGCCGAATACCGCGCACAATCTCCAACATCGAGCCCGAGCAGGAGAAGACCCCGTGAACATCCTCACCGCCCGCAGCGAACACACCAAACTCCGACGCCAACTCCGCAGCAACTACACCGAAAACAACATCCAGAAATACATGGACCACGCACGCCACTACTCCCAGCTGCGCATCACCCTCTACACCCTCAGCGAATACACACTCGGCCTACTCGCCGTCGTCGCCGCCGCCTACAACGTCCTCCACATCTGGAACGGCGACACCAACCAAATCAGCATCCTCGAACTCGCATTCCCCTTTCTCGCAACAGCATTCGCCACGAACCTGCACCACACCAACAAAAACCTCAACACCACATACGCCACCGACACCATCAACGACGTCAACACCGCCAAACACATCCACGAACTGATGAACCGCGACCGCGACCAAGACTGAACCGTCCAACACCGGTGCTCGACACTGAGCGAGCCGCGACCACAGGAGGCACCACCATCGAGCACTACGACATGCCCCTCCTCCTCGCCCCCTACAGCTACGCCACAACACGCAAACAACTTCGTCCACTCCAACAACAACTCTGGACCGCCTACACACCAGAACTCGCCGACCACTACACCCACACAGCCGAGAAATACCACTACAGCAAACTCACACTCCTCGAAGCAGCCCGCACACTCACCTGGGCAGCCCTGATAGCCCTCACCATCAGCGCAATCCTCAACACAACCAACAACGGCATCACCCTCCCCACCATCCTCATAACAGCAACCGCAGCCCTCACCTGGGCAACCAAAGCGGCAATCAACAACAGCATCACCACCGAAATACTCAGCCCATGCTTCGGCAGCGGACTGCGCATCATCGACACCGCCGAAACCGCCCACGAAACCCGCACCAACAACCGCAACAACTGAACAAACACAACACCAGCGCTACCGCGACACCGAGCCAGGTCACGCTCCGTCGCTCCCGCACAATCACTTTCGCAGCCGTACCCCCACACCACGCCGCCGTCGAGCCCACGCTCCGGCGGCGCAGGCGTCCCACCACACGAACCATGTCCAGTTCGAAAGCAAGCCCTGACGGGCCCAGCGCGTCCCTCCGGGCCGCCCCCCGATCGAACTCCGCCGCGCTCCGTCCGCTGAAAAGAGAAGCAATTTCTTTGACGAGGCTTCGAACGCGCTGGTCAGCGGGCGAGCTGCCACGCAGCTGTTTGCTGCCCGGCGATGCTGACAAGTCGATCGAGGCCGACGTTCATATCGACCAGGTGTGAGTCGGCTAGCGGAATCTCGTTGAGCGGCTGAGGTTCCACGAACTGCAGGTGGTACTGGTTGTATCCGCCACTGTCGATGCATGATCCGACGACTCGGCCGCGGCTGGTGGTCCACGTCGAATCAGATGTCGGCACCGCCTCGGGTGCCGTGGTGTACTGCAGCAGAACCGCAATGATCCCAAAAGCGAACGGTGCGCTCGGCACCGTGATTCCGACAGGCCGATCGTTGCCGCTCAGTGCTGCTGGGTCGGTGCACGCCACCTGATAGCCGGGTCCACTCGGTAGTCCCCAACGCTGAGAAGGTAGGTCGAGGTCAGCGTTGCCGAAGACGGAGAGCGGCGGTACAAATGTGTTGGTGGAATATGCAACAACGCAACCGAACTGACCGCGCTCGGTACACAGCGGGATGTTCGTGAAGTCGCCGCCGGTGGTGCTGCCGCGGGCAGTTTCGACGTTCCCGCCCATTAGAAACGCGCCGACGAGTTGTGTCCGCAGTGCGGCATCTCGGTCGAAGGTGTCGCGCATCAGCTTACGCAGCATGAACGTGCCTTGCGAGTGGCCGATGAGGATGACACCTCGACCGTTGTTCTCGGTGGCCATGTAGTTGTCCCAGGCGGCGCGCACATCGGAGTACGCCAGGTCGATCGACGGTCCGGCGGCTCCCGCCAGGGCCAGAAGCACACCGACCGGCGGCGTCTGGCGGTAGACCGGTGCGAATACGCGGCACTGAGTGTTGAACCGGGCGGCTTGTAAGCTCGCGGTCGACGCGACCTCGGGGGTGGCGTAGCCGGGGGCGTTGAGGGCTACGTCGTTGGTGACGGTGGGGTAGAGGTAGAAGCAGTCGACGGATTTGTCGGATTCTGGCACCGCCGCGGGTGCCGGCGTGGTGACACCGGTGCCGAGATCGGTGCTGTCTCCGGGGAGGTCGCACGGGTCGGCGGCCATGTTCGGGTTGCACAGCCAAGTTGTGGTCGGTGCAGGTTGTGCACTGGCGGTGCCAGCGCCGACCAACCCTCCTACCAGCAGAGTCAGGCCCAGAAGTGCTGCCGTTGCGCGTTGTCCCACTGCTGAAGCCCCCTGCGATTCACTGGTGACGGATGTCACTGCCACGAAAGATAGCAGGGCCGTGCAAGGCCTTGAGCCAGCCCGTCGCCGCCTGAACGCAGCGATGCCAGATCTTCTTGAGTTCTAGGCGCAGGCGTCACCACCAGCAATGACGCCGGTTCACAGACAGGCCCTGGCGGGCCACACGCGCCCCTGCGGGCCGCCCCGAACGGAACTCCGCTGCGCTCCGCTCTCAGAAGCGTTGAAAGCATCAATTTCTTTCGACGTCGGTGGCTTCTCCGAGCATTCAGCACCCATGACCTCCGCATCAACCGCCGGCGGCTGACGCCGACCCAAGGGCTCCGAAAAACTTTTCACACCCACACTCGCTGCGCTCGCGGTGAAAACTTCCCCGGCCCGACCGTTGACCCTCCGGCCCCGTGCGCTGAATTTCTCTCCCCAGCCACCACGGCAAAAGAAATTGGCAGGGCGAAGGTCCGGCCACCGTCACGAGGAGAGGTCACCATGCGAGCACAACACCCCAGCACCGCCGACGAAATCGACATCCTCGTCCACCGCCAAGGCAAACCCGCCATCCGCCGCACCGTCAAACGCGCCAGCGCCAGACGCGACCGCCGAACCGCACGCCGCGAACTCCGCAACTAACCCACACCGCCCGTCCTGCAACCCAATTCAACACACACCGAAAGGCATTCACCATGACGCAACACCGCATCTCCTTCGCCACCGCCGCCGACACCCTCGCCGCCATCCCCGCACTACTCGGATTCACACCCGAAAACTCCGTCGTCGTCATCGCCCTCGCCAAGGACGCCGCAGGCGGTGGCCACCTCGTCGCAGCCGCCATGCGGGTAGACGCATTCGGGGCCGAAACCGCAGCGATCCGGCTAGCGGCCGCCGCAGCCCGCCAAGACATCGACGGGCAACCCGTCACCGCCGTCATCCTCGCCGCCATCGCAGACCCCGCACACGCCGGAGCCGCGTTGATCGGACTCGACGCGATCCGCGAAGCAATGGCCGGATCCGCAATCGACACCCTTCTCGCCCTGCACGCCTACAGCCTCACCGCCGGATCGATCTACACCGACCTCGACCGCAACACCGACGGAATCGTCCCCGACCCCGCCCTCAGCGAAGCAGCGACAGCAATGGCAGTCGAGGAAGGCCTCTCGAGCACCGGCCGCCGCAGCGACATCGCAGCACGATTCGACCAAGGCGCGGCCATCCCCGAATCGATCGGGCTGGCCGCCGCGACAACGATGGGGGAGGACTTCCTACCCGTCACGTTCGACGAGCTCGCCGCCGTGATCCACGCCCGCGAAATCCCCAGCGCAGACCTCACCGCCCGCGTCGGACTCGCACTGTCCACCGGGCACACCGAAGTACGTGACGCGTTCCTCGCGATGGCCACCCACGGCGCACGCGAAGCAGGAGAGACATTCATCCGCATCGCCGCCAGGCTCACCGGAACCGCCCGCGCGCACGCCCTCACCCTCGCAGGGCTGTTCCACTACGCCGTCGGCGACGGTGCAACCGCCGGTATCGCGATCGAGACCGTCAACCGGGAAACCACCCCATCGACTCCGATGCCGAGCCTGGCCCGACTGCTCGACACCGCACTGCAAGGAGGCGCACCGCCGAAACTCATCCGCGACGTCATCGCCGTCATCACCCCGCACTACGTCGCCGACCACATCGGCCGAGTCCAGAGCTACACCTAGACAAAAACCGGACGCGGCCCCTCACCGACGAGGTGGCCGCGCCCGGCAGCTCGGCTCACGGCGTGGGGCCGGTGCTTCGGGCATCGAGCCCTCACACCGACAAGCGCGAACTCGACCAGCAGCCCACCCCGGAGCAGGCGGCCCACCTGTACCCGGGGTGAACGCAGCGGAAAAGCGCTCAGAGAGAGGTCGGACGGGCTGGCCAGGTGACATCGACGTCGCCGGCCGACTCCGGACGGGTCTCGTCCACCGGAATACCGGCCACGATCGCATCCAACGCGAGATCAGACGGCGCAGGCGAGGCATTCACCACCGCTTTCGACAATGCGTGTTCGACCTTCGAGCGCTTCATACCCGGCACCCTACCGGCCGACCTTCGGCCGGCACCCGGACTGAACTCCGCTCGCTCCGTACCTCACGACAAGGGAAGAACGTTCTTGTCGGCATCTGGCTTCGAACGAGAATGCGGCCTACGGGCGCCACCGGTCAACCCCTGGCGTCGCGAGCTCCGGCCAAGGCTCCGAACACTTTTCACACCCACACGCGCCCTGCACGCGGTGAAAACTGCCCGGCCCAAGCATTGACAGGCGTCCACCCGTCCACCGCTGTCTCTTCCCTGCGCCAGATCACGGCGAAAAGAACGTGGCACAGCAACACGGACAGGCCACCCCGGCCAGTTCCAAAGGGTGGCTGGAGGTGCTGAATGTGGTTCGCTCGGAATGATGAAAAGCGCTCGACAACAACGATATTGAAGTATTTATCGTAGTCGATTAAATCTAGACACACGGACGTATATTCGATAGAATGAAACCCAATCGAGCACATCCGAAACGGAGACAATCATGGCGATCACCGTCTACACCAAACCGAACTGCGGACAATGCGACGCCACGAAAAGCAGACTCGACAAGCGCGGTCTCAAGTACCAGAGCGTCGACATCACCGAAGACGACACCGCCCGCCACTACGTCACCTGCGAACTCGGCTACCTGCAAGCGCCCGTCGTGGTCGTCGACGACAACACCCACTGGAGCGGCTTCCGGATCGACGCAATCGACAAACTCGCAGCAGCCTGACAACTCCGCAACCACCGAAGGAGGCACCCGCCATGCGACTCGTACCCGTCTACACCCCCGACCCCGACTACATCGACCGCCAGATCGACGCCGAACTGGCCGCAGAACACGACCGGACACAAAGCTCGCCCGAGCAATCCGACGTCGACAAGATTGCGTCATGACCACACTGAGCAGCGTGGACACCGAAGTAGACGACCCCACCCCGAACCGGCCCACACTCGCGTCACGCAGGGCAGTGGAGGCCGTCGAAGAGCTCGACGACACTGTCGAGGATGCCCTGATGGTTCTCGGACCCACACAGAGGATCCTCGCCGCACTCCGTGGCCGCACCAGCGGACTCGTGCTGTCCCACGAAGACGCAGCGACCACCGCCGAGCGCCTCGACGACGTCCGCACCACGCTCGAAGCGATACGCGCCGACCTCGCCCACACGCTCGCCAGCTACGACTCCTGACTACTCAGACCACCGACACGAACGAGGCCCGCGATGAACGCGCTACGCGCAGTCCCCACACCGGACGATGAAGCCGCACAGCACGATGCGGAATCGTCTGCCGCGGTGGTCGAGGTACTCACCTCCCTCGCGGACGAGCTCGCCTACGATCCCGCCACCGACCCCGAAGCGCTGCTGCTGTGCGCCCTGATGTGGAGTGATCACACCGGGGGACTGCCTTCCGAAGATCGACGGATCGCCGAAATCCTGACAGACCGCGACTTCGAGATCACCGCGTACGGGCGTTTGTTCACTGTCATCGCAGACCTCATCACGGCCGGCGAGCACTACGACCCAGCGAGCGTCACCATCACTCTCGTTCGAGCCGGAGCGGACGGCGAGAAAGATGCGAATGTGCGGCGCAGGCTCAACGAGGTCATCACGGCCAGAGCCGACGGATACAAAGCCACCCACTACGCCGACATGGTCCTCTCCCAGTCCTACCGGCGCAGCTTCCACACCGCCGCCGCCGCGATCATGCAGGCCGCCGAAGAAGCACCCGAGGAATACCTGTTCGAGCACATGCTCGAACACGGCCGCCGCCAACGCGCAGCATTCAACCGGCTGAACCACTTCCGAAGCGCACACACCGAGAACGACGAGAACCCGGCATGACAAGCTCGACAGCGATGACCGACGAACACGCCACCGATACCGACGACACGCTCCCGGCGCACGTCCGCGACACGATCACGGCCGTCCGCAGCGCCGCGAGCGACCTCACTCGCGTCGACCGCGGCCCGGACGCGCTGACCGTGCAGGTGTGCTCGGCATCGGAACTGTCCTACGACCCAGCGACATGGACGACACTGGGCACCTACCTCGCCGCCGATGCTGCCCTGCTCGCAGATCGGCTCGTCGACGCACTCGGGGACAGCGCCAACCTGCACACCGACACCGGAGTCCTCGTCGTCACCCACACCTACACCGCGGAGGACACGGCCATGAGCACCCACGACATCACCGTCGAACCGCCGCTGCTGACACTGCATACAGACCGTGTCGACGAACTCGACGACACCGTGAAAGACCCCACCGGAAACGACTCACTGCTACGGCTGCAGCAACACTGGCTCCTGCAAGCTGCTCTCGATACCGGGGTGATCACCTACGACCGCCAGAAGTGGGGCGACCTCACACTGTCGGCGACATTCGAGGAACCCAACCAACACGAGATCGTCTACCAAATCACCTACGACATCGCCGGTGCACCCAACGTCACAGACGGCGCGGCCACCGACTACCCAGCCGACTTCAACGAGCTCGACAACGACGCCCAAAACCTCGTCCCGTCGACACTCGTTCCGAACCCGCCCACCGCAACCAATTGGCTGAGCATGATCGTCGCCGGCCTCAACGACCTACACCGCGGCACTGCCATGCTCGCCCGCGGCTGGCCGCAGTAAGTACCTGTCGCACTGGCCACCTGAGGTGGTACCCGAACACGACGCAGCGCCTGACACCCTTCGGTGTCAAGCGCTGCCGCGTTCGAGTTGGCTGCCTGGTCAGTCGTCGTGACCGTGATACGTCCGCAGCAGCTGCGCAAGAGCGAGCGCGCCGGTGGGATCGTCGAGCGAGGGCGCGAACAGTTCGACCAGGTCGAGATCCCCGGAATCACGGACCGCATCGAGTAGCTCCAACGATGCCCGCACCTCGAAACCCGGTCCGGACAACCGGTTGATCGTTGCCAACAGTTCGACGAAACGCGGCGCAGTCTCCAGCTGCAACGTGTGCCGCATCAGCTTGAACGCCGTCACCGCTTCCGGCGATCCGAGTTCGGCGAGTACCGCCACCTCCGCAAGGTCGGACTCGGACAGAGCGCCGCCGTGATCGCGGCCGCCGCCGGTCACGACCGCGCTCTGTCTGCCGGTGCGGTGCCGCCAGCGAAGTGAACAGTGTGCGCGAGCAGTCGGTCGAGCTGCGCGGTCAGGTCGATGACCTGGTGTGCGTCGACGACCGAATCCAAGGTCGCGAGGTTCGCGCGGAGGCGGGTGATCTGCCCGTACCGCTCCACTGCGGCTGCGTCGGTATCGGAGAGTGCGACGCTGTGCGCGACGAGCACGATCGACCGTGCGTCGATCTCGGTGACTGCGCCTTCCATCCGGCCCGGTGCGGCCGCAGTCAGGTGGTCGACGAGTTCGCCGGCCACCTGCCGCGCCAGCGGCGTGGGGTAGTCGCCGAGGACCGTGGTCGAGTCAGGAAGCGGATCCGGGCGCACCGACCGGACCTGAACCTCGAGCACATCGACCCGCTCATGTCCGTCGGGGAGCGGCGGCCGCGTGGACAGCACCGTCGCTGCGGCCGCGCGGACGTAGTCCGGTGGTGAGAGTTCGGCGCCGCGGACACCAGCGGCATAGTTCGGGATGGCCGCCAACGCGCACGCGATCTCACCGGTCGACCCGACCACGAAGACATCGGTATCGGTGTGACCCTCGCCCTCCCGGTTGATGGTGACCGCGAGCTCGCCGGCCTTGCGCAGTGTGGTCACTGCTTCGGCTTGGGTGATCGCGAACCTGGCCGCGGTGGAATGGGTGTAGAAGTGCCCGCGGGTGTGCACGAACCCGGGGTCGCCGTACTGGTCGAGAGTGGCGATCTCGACAGAAAGAAGTTTGCCGGTGCTCGGCGTGGTCGGAGGTGGTCGGTGGGCGGGTGTGGAGTGTTCTGTTGTGGTCATGTGGGAAGGCCTTCGGAACGAGGGTTCGGCACAGCACGTACGCGGTGTGGCCGGCGGTCAGAACGCGGCATCGAGAGGCAGGAGTTGAATGCCGGCGCTGCCGAGTGCGCAGACGCCGCCGATGACGAACAGGGTCTTCGACATCCGGTCCATCGGCGCCCACACGAGCGGCATCAAGGCGAAGCGGATACCGGCCGCACCGATCGCGAACATGGAGACGAACACCAACAGCCACGCACCTGTGTTGAGGACGCCCATCGGGTCAGCTCGCGTTCGCGTAGTTCTCGCCCGACACGCTCTGCCCTGATCTTGTGCGATCGGTATCCGGCGACTGCCCGGTGTCCGGCGTCGCCTCTGTAGCGGTCTGCTCGCTGGTGGTGGTCACCGCCGGCCGCACGCGCGGTGTACGTGAGCTGCCGGACTTGGTTGCCGCAGGGGTGCTCGCGGTCTTCTTGGTGGCTGCTGAGTGCGGGACTTTGAGACCGGACGCGCGAAGCTCGGCGGCCGACCAACCACCGTCGAGTGCGGCTTTGATCGCGGCGAGTTCCTTCGCGCCTGCTGCGCGTTCGACGGCGTTCGCTTCGGCGACCTTCGTTGCGGCCGCGGTGCGTTCGTTCTGCGCGGCAACGATCGCGTCGATGAGACCGAGGCGGGCATCGAGGGCGGCTTGCGCGGCGGCGCGGACGGTGGACGGGTCGAGCGGTGAGAGTGACATGTGCGGGCCTTTCGGAGACGGCGTAGAGCGCACACACAGTCGATGTGTGGCGCTGCTTCTGACGCGGTCTCGGGCGGCCCGCACGGCTGCCCGATATCCGAAGGCAACGCTATCGAATACAACCGACATATGCACGCCCACCGCCGACTGTATGCCTTGTGCGGTATATACCGTGCGAGGTATACTTTGGTGGTGGATGTTGATGCACCGGAAGAGTTCTTCGACTGGCTCGATCGCGTCGAGGCCAAAGCCGACGCGGGTGATGCCGCGTCGGTGCGGGTGCTTGCTCGGGTGACCGATGCGTTGGTGCAACTGCGCGAGCTCGACGGTCCACCGCCGGAGGATCGGCCGGACCTCAAGCGGGTGCGGCAGTCGAAGAAGTTTCCGGTGTGGCGCACCGCGCATCCGTTCGATGCGCAGATCGCGCTGCGGTTGATCTGCTGGTTCCCGCCCGACAGCAACTCGGTGGTGGTGGCGTTGTTTGCGGCCGACAAGGCGCGGATGGGTGATGTGTTCTACGACGGTGTCGGCGCACGAGCTGATGTCGCGATCGAGCGGTGGCTACGAGAGACCGCAGAAGGAGAGCAGTGATGAGCGAGAAGACGTTCCGGCGCGCGAACGACCGAATCGAACAACTACGCACCAAGCCCGCTATCGCGGAGACGGTGGCCGAGTTCGCAGCCGAGCGAGAGGCGATGAACCGCGTGTACGCGGAAGGGCTCGCCGACATCCGTAAGGCCGGCAACCTCACGCAAGTGGAGATGGCCGCGTTGCTCGGAACGAATCAGGGTGCGGTGTCGCGGATCGAGAGCCGCGACGACCTGTTGCTGTCGACGCTGCGGCAGTACCTCGCCGCGACCGGTGCTGTGCACCCGAAGATCGTCGTCGAAAAGGACGGCGTCGAAATCGCACTCGACCTCGACGCGTTCGCCTAACTTCTCGGTGTCGTATGTGTACGGCGTCTGCTCGCTTTACTCGTCGTTCGGGTCCGGGAACTCCGTGGCCGGTGCGACGGTGACATGGTCCGGGCGTTGATTGTCAGGCCACATTGGCTGGTCCGGTCCGATGACGACGTCGACTAAAGACGCCGTGCTCAGGTCGACGCCGCGAAAGTCTGCTCCGTCGAGGGTGGCGCCGTCAAAGCAGGCGTTCGTCAGTTTAGAATTCGCGAAATTCGCGTCGTACAAATAAGCGCCGTCGAACCGAGAACGTATACCGAGGTCGGCTCCGGTGAAATTGGCGCTGTGCAGTTTGGCTCCTCGAAAATCCGCGAACGAACCTGTTGCGTTCGTGAAGTCCGCAGCTTTAGCTATTGCCTTCCGGAACTCGGCGTTGTCCAGTTGTGCGCCCTCAAGTTTGGCCTTCTTCATGTGCGCCCCGTTGAGGTGTGCCGCGTTCAGCTGCGCGCCCCTGAGTTTGGCACCGTCGAGATCGGAGCCGTCGAGAATGCATCCCTTTAGGTCGGCGTTGTCGAGTTCGGCGTTGGGGAGTAACGACGTTCGGAGATCGGCGGAGCGGAGGTCTGCGTTGTCGAGGTTCGCGCGTGTGAGATCAAAGTCCGCGCCCCGCCACGACGGGTCGTTCGTCACGCGCGTCACGTGGGTCGTGTGAGTTCGTATCGCGGTGATGATGGCGGTGCGCACAATGTCCTCGTCGGCTTTTAGAGCGTCGACCAATTCGAGGACGTCGCCCTCTCCTAGTTGAGCATGCAGCGCAGAGTAGGCGGTGGTATTTCGACGCAGGTATGCACAGAGCACGTCGATGCATACTTGGCGGTCGCGCTCGGACGCGAGCGTGGATCCAGTCGCGGCATACCAGTCGTCGGCGAGCGAGGCTAGGGAGTAGACGCCGGCGAGCCTAATTGTCGCCGCGTCGTTGGCCAACTGGGTGGTGCTGCTGGTGAAGCGCAACTGGAGATCGCGCATTACCTCACGGTGGTGTGCCTGCTTCCGGGCGTTTTGCTGCTCAGCGAGCTTCGCGAGTTCGTCGGCACTGGTCCGATCGCGGGTCAGCTTCGCGCTGTAGAACGTCAGCGCGGCACCGATGAGTACTGCCAGTCCGCCAATCGTCGTGCCCTGGCCTGATTCGATCGGCAGGTTCAGGATGAAAGCAAAGATGGCTAGCGCAACGCCAACGACACTGATTGCGATCCCCAGGACCGGTCCGACTTTTAGTAGTTGGAAGATGAGCTCCGGATGCTTACGCGAGAGCTTCTCTTCCTTGTTCGTTTCCGGTGGAGGTTCGTCCTCGTTGGCACTCATGCTCGTATCGTCCCCTGATTTGGCTGCATGGTCAGCGGTTGCCCCCAACTGTGGATCGGACTGTGTCCTCATGTGGATGTCCGAGAGTTCCCAGGCCGCTCCGCTCGGTCTCAGGCACCCACAATTGGGTCCGAATCCACAACCGGGGACAACCGCCGGCCGCGCACCTGCGGCGCGCGAAATCTGAGCTCGCGGCGCTCGTCCTGAGCGTCTTTTCTGGCGACCCACTCCGAAGGCTCCGCGAGCCACCAGCATGCCCCTGGCGGAGCAAGCTATAACTTGGGTGCCCTAAATCTAGCGATTTCGGCGGGCACCTGCCACACTGTTGGTGTGGGTCCCCAGGTGTGGGGTCGCTGCGCTGGGCAAATGTGAGGTGCCGACGGTGAGGAGCGGGTGATGGGGGAGACCAAAGCGGGGTGGCTTCGCACCCGTCAGTCGAACGTTGTCGGCGGGCGGATGCACCGGCATGTCGTGAAGTTGACCGATGAGCAGGAGCTGGCGGTTCAGGCTGCTGCGCGGGTGCAGGGTGTGACGGTGGCGCGGTTGCTCGCGGACTCGGCGTTGAAGGCTCCGCGGGCGTCGGTGTCGCGTGAGGATCTGACGGAATTGTTCGCGGTCACCAAGCTCATTGCTGCGGTCGGCCGGAACCTGAACCAGCTCGCGAAGGTCGCGAACGCGACGGGCGAGGTGCCACCGGAAACTGCTGCGGCAGTGGACGCGGTGCGCAGGGTTTTCGATCGACTCGAACGTCTTCCCCGGGATCTGGTCGGTCGTTGATTCCGAACATCACTCGGGGCGCGAAGATGACAGGGCTGGTGGTGTATCTCGCCGGGCCGGGCAAGTCGAACGAGCACGAGAACCCGCACATCGTGGCCGGCCACGAAACCATCATGTATGCGGCGCCATCGGCAGAGCTCTCGCACGAGGACGCGATCGCGCTTGCGGGAAAGTTGGACACCGCGCGGGTGGTGTTCGGTACCGAGGTGACCGTCACGAGCAAGCGGAAGATGAACGCTGCGATCGACGACGGTATAACCCGGTCGGTCGCGTTGGCCGACGCGACATCGGACCAGAATGTATGGCACTGCTCGCTGTCACTGAACCCGGACGAGGGTGAACTGCCGGACGAGAAGTGGGCTGCGATCGCCTCCGATTTCATGAAGGAGATGGGGTTCGACGACCCTGACTCTCCACGCGCACCGGCACGCTGGGTGGCCATCCGTCACGGCAAGACCACCGCGGGCGGCGACCACATCCATATCGCTGCATCAGCGGTCCGTGAGGACGGTACGAAGGTCAACACCTTCAACGATTTCAAGCGTGCCCAGACCGCCTGCAACGTTCTCGAACACCGCCACCAGTTGGTGGTCCTGTCCTCGCGCGAAGCAGAACGCGGAAGCCGCGGTGTCAAGCCCGCCGAAGCGGCACGCGCCCGCCGCGCGAATGCTCCGGAGACTGCGCGTGAGGCGATGGAGCGGACCGTGCGTGCGTGCGCGACGGCATCGAAGACAGAAGCGGAATTCGTGCGACGACTGCGCGCCCGGAAGCTGTTGGTGCGCCCGCGCTACGAGAAGGGAACGACCGGCGAGGTCGTCGGTTACTCCGTTGCCACGACGCCGACACCGGCCGAGCGAGCAAACGGCGGACGACCGGTCTGGTACGGCGGCGGACGGTTGTCGAAGGACCTCACCTTGCCGCGGTTGCGCGATGAGTGGGACCAGAGCGAAGACGCACGTACAGCGGCGACCGCGGAGTGGAAGGCCACGCGTCGCGGTAGCGCGGTGACCGTGAGCAACGGCCGCGAACTCACGCCGATCGACCCGAAGCTGATCGCCCGCGCCGCGCAGGACATCGGCAAGTGGAACACGTACCTGGGGTCGATACCGACCACCGATACCGCGCAATGGGCGCGTGCTGCGGGCCGCACAGCGGGTGTGTTCGCAGCATGGTCGGCGCGGATGGAACCGACACCGGGACCACTGGCGGCGGCGGCCCGCACGTTGGCCGACTCGGCACAGATTTCAGCGCACCAGCGTGCTCCAGTGTCACAGAAGAGATTGTCCGCAGGCGGGGCCGCATTGATCTTGTTGCAAGTGGGGACCACCGATCCGGCCGCGGGGTACATGCTGCTGTTGCATCAGTTGACCAAGACAGTGCGAGCGATCGCGGACGCGCACCGCGCGGCAGGGGATTTGGCGCGGGCGTCGGCGGTGGAGACGTTGGCGCGAACCGAACTCGCGGCCGTGCGTGCACGGTTGCAACCCGTGTCCGAGGCTGCTCTGGCGACGTCACCGGTCTCGGTTGCCGAGCGCACGCGGCCGGTGACGGCCAGTGAGCAACGCAAGGCGTACAACGCGGAAGTCGATGCGCGCACCGACATCTCCGAGGAGATCAAAGAGGTTCTCAAGGCACGTCACGCTGACACTGTCGGGGTTGGCAAGTCGAGGGGGCGGCGATTGACCGAGTCACCTCAAGCTAAACCGACCCGAGACGGACAGCTGAACCGTGAACCTAGGGACAGAGGACGATGAGCATTGCTGCAACGGCCGCAGATCAAACAGGTGCTCTCGAAGTTGACTCAGATTAGGAACTCTTGAATGCCCTCCGCGCTGAATCTGTCGACCATCGAACCTGGGGACTATCCCTGTGAATGGCATGTCTCGGACTCAGACGGTGAAGTGCAGACGCACGCCGGAACAGTCGATCTCAAGGCGTCGCGATCACCTACAGGAACGGTCCACGGCGTTGCTGGGACGTGGATCACTCATCCAGAAAGCGGTGAAACGTCAGGTGCATTTCCGCAGTATCTCGACTTTCCGCTGCTGCGCGGCCGGTTGGTCAATCAAGGGCTCGACATTGCCCTGATTGGCGCGCAAATAACGATCATGGGCAACGAAGTGTCGTGGGTTCGGGCAAGCGCCGCAGTCGTCGGAGTCGACTTGCCGCCCAGCGACGAGTTCCGATTCCTCGGTGCCGAAGTTCAGATCACCGCCCTCGATGTGCTCGGCGGTCAAACGCCGCTGGAGAGCATCCGCTATCCGAAGGATTGGGCGGGAGGGGAGTGGACGGTCCAGGGGAACGGCGACAGTAAGCAGGTGTGGGCCGACTCAGAGATCGAGGTCAGCCACGAGTACAACATGACCGCGCGCATGCACGATCCGTACGAATTCAGACTGCGCTACATCCCGCTCATGCGCTTCAATAAGCATTCGCCCATAGGGATTCAAGCGTGGATCGATCTGTGGATCGAGCCCCTTAGGGACGTGGCGTCGCTCGCCACCGGTAGGACCGAAAGGATTACCTATCTTGGACTACTACCGGACTTGCACGCAGACGGACGCTTGGACGCTGTAGCACAGCTTTTCGCCGCGGGAATTAGTCAAGAGGTGTACCACTCCAACAAGGACAACGGTGCGCGAGTGGGAGCGGCGTTGGAGTTCTCGAAGGTCTCGCCCATCGATTTGATTCGTGCGTCACGGGAGGCCAGGTCTGCGGGAAATCCGCTTCTGCAGACCTACCGGCCGGGGATGATGGACCAGGATCAGCACCCACGTGGCCGCTACTTATTCGCGATGCAATGTCTGGAAAGTCTGCACGGTTTCGAGAACCAAGAGGCGATCCGATCGAACCAGCGGAGCCACAATCTGAAGCGCTGGAACTTCTTTCAGCATCTGGACTCCACACGCAAACTTGAAGGCGCAAGTTTGACCGGTAAGGACTGGAAGTTCGCGAAGTCAGCGCTCGGTCGCCGAGCTACGTCAGGTCTCGACACCGCTTTGAAGCAGTTGATCGAGATGCTTCCTTCGAGCTCGGTGCAAGTCGAGCTCGATGCGCTGGCTCTTGTAGCGGAGGTGAGGGCGGCGGTGCTGGAAGAGAGTTCAACTGCAGAGCCGCCGGTACCCGAGAATGTCTTACGTATGGTGCGTAATGATCTCGCACACGGAACGCGAGACCACCCGGCGAACAGCCTTGCCAGCGCTAGCGAGGTTCTCCACCGGATCATCAGGGCACATTTGCTGCGAGTTTTGGGGTGTGGCCACGAGGAGCAACAACGAGCGCTGAAATCCGAGCGCAGGTAGGGCCCCGCCAAGTTAGGGGAGGCCCTACACAGCGGCGCCCATGGGCTGTCAGCGGTCTCCGCGTTCGGTGCTCGTAGAGCGGGAGTTGCTGCGGTCGCCTTTGCTTGCTTTGGGGGAGTTCGACGTGGACGCAGCGGGAGTTCCGATGGGGTGTGCATTGTCGCGGTCGGCGGCGAGGCGGGCTTCGATGGCGTCCGGGTCGACGCCGGCGGCTTGGAGCTGTGCGGTGAGTGCATCGCGTCGTTCTTTGGAGTCGTAGCGGTGCGGTGAGGCCGAGCTCGCTGATGCGGTGGCAGGCTGCTCTCCTAGTGCGGCGTCGATGCGTGGGCGTCCCGCTGTGGACCATTCTTGAATCAGCTCGGTTCTCGCCGTCAGGTAGTCCTGACGGTTGGCCGAGATTTCGGTCTGCGCGAACTGCGCTGCCAATGCAGGTGCGTGCTCGGTGGCCCAGGCTTTGGATTGGACGACTTCCCATCCGGTGGTGATGGTTTCGCGTGCTGCGTCTTTGCGTTCTCCGCCGGCGTAGACGTAGCGTTCGGCGTCGCGCGGGACGGCGGTTTTCGCCCACTCCAGTGCGTCGTCGAACTCCGCGGCCAGCGTATCGAGTTGTGTCCCGGGTGTGGGGGTGGACTGTGCTTCGCGTGCGGCGTCGACGCGGTCTGCGTGGGCGATCGCGGCGACGGTGTCTGCGCGTTCTTGTGTCGACTTCTCGGCGGCGACGGTGTCTGCGCGTTCGGCGTTCACAGCAGCGATGCGGTCGGCGAGTTCGTAGGGTAGGCCCCGTGAGGTACTGGCGTCGATGCCGTAGTGACGCGAGATCTGATCTTCCATGCGGACCACGCCGTAGGTACCACCGTTGTGGATGAACTGCTCGTAGATTTCGGCGATCTGATGTTCGGCGGCCATCTCCCACCACCAGTCCTCGTGAGCGAGGTACAGCGGCGGGACGGGACGGTCGAGGCCTGCGGCGGCGACGTCGGTGCAGAAGAACTCCGGGGCCCATTCGTTCTTGTCGTCGCGAGTGAGAAACACGGCCCAATGTTGCGGTGCTTCGTCGATAGCGCCGCGGTCGATGCCCTCACCGTTCGGCTGGCGAAGATCCCAGGTCGGGATGAACCCGCGGCCGGCAGGGCGATCATCGACGATGGTGAAGCCGCGCTCGGCGAAAGAGTTCGATCCTGCTTCCCGGGCGGCGCGTTCGTTCATCACCGCGGCCAAACGATCCGCTACACCGGCCTGCTCGACTCCGAGTGTGGCCGTGTCGATTCCGTGCCGGGCGGAGAGTTGATCGTCCAGGCGTGCCAGCGCGTCTGCAGCGACAGGGGACTGTTCTTTCCATGCGTGGGCGGTGCGGTAGGTCTCGGCGAGGATCTCGGGTGTCGCTGCCTCCCACCACCGAGACGAGTGCACCGGCCGCAGTTGCGCTTCGGCGGATCCTCGTTCGGCGCGTAGACGGGTCTGGAATGCGCGAGCGTGTTCGTCGCTGCGTTGGAGGGCCTCGCGTAGTCGGTTCTCGCGGCGGCGGGCGATCGCTTCGCCGGCGAGGAGGGCGACTTGCAGGCTGGTGCGCAGTGAACGGCCGAGGTCGTCGGTGAGGGTGTCGGGTCCTTGCGTCATCGTTGTGCTCCTTCAATGGCGGCGGTGGTCGAGCGGGTGTCGGCGGGCGGTGGGACGTCGTCGGCGGCGGCTGCGGTGTCGGGGTCGGCCGGGATCGCGAACAGGGCGGGGTCGGGTTCGTCGGCAGGGAGCGGGGGGAGGGTGGTTTTGTGTCCGTGCCGAACTCCGCACGCAGAGAACGGGCCTTGTGGGTCGAGGAGCATGCCCATGTGGTGGTCTGCGTGGTCTTTCCACCACACACTCGCCCCGGTGTTCGGGTCTTTCCGTAGGTGTTCCCACGCTCGCCAGAGGGCATCGAGTCGCCGGTAGGCTTCCCCGTGGGCCCACCACTGTGGGCACCACTTCTTTTGATTTCCTTCCGAGACTTCTCGGCGGTAGTGCGGGCGGATCACCTCGTCGACGAAGTCCAACAGCGTTGTGTAGACCGGTGCAGCTTCGGCATCGTCGGCGGCCGCCTGCGCCTTCTGTACCTCTTTGTCGAGGGTCGCGGCCAGAGCGCGTGCGGTCGCGGCCTGCAACTGCTCGAACAGTTCAGGGGTGAGGATTTCACCGAACTGTGCGTCGGCGATCGCCGCCACTTCCGTGCGGATCCGGGCGGACACCGCGGCGTCGACCTGCTGTTGGAATGCAGCGGACAACTCGTCGTGGCTGGCTGCCCCGCGGTCGTCGTCCGCTACCGGGAGTGCACCCTCCGCGTCAACGTTGTCGTGATCGATCCTGGCAGGCTCCGAATCGTCCCCGGGGGTCGGGAGTTCGGTGGCGGGATCGAATTCGTCGTCGCTCACAGTGCCTCGCTCTCGGTCCCGGTGAAGCTCGGTGTCTTACCCAGAGCCACACCATCGCCACTTCCGAGGGCGTCGCGCCGATCCGCTGAGTCGTCCGTCGACGTTGCCGACTCGTCTGCGCGTGTGGTCGCGTCCTGCACGGCATCGGCGTGGGGTCCGTTGGTCCATTGCACGGTCTCGACCAGGACAGGCCGGTTGCCGGAGGAGCGGATGATCGCGCGGCCGCGGGGGAGCGCTTCGAGATCGGATTCGGTGAGGGTGCGGACCTGTGTGCGTTGACGCGAGCGGGAGTTACCGCCTCGTCCGGAGGAGATCGAACCGGTGATCTCGTAGTGATCGCCGAGGGCGGTGGACATGTTCCGCAGGAACGGCCCGTCGTCGACTTTGACGCCGCCTCCGTAGACGGCGACGTTGGCGGCCGACCAGAGAGCTTTCATACCGTCCTCGCCCCAGCAGCGTGCGCCCTGCGACCAGGACTGCAGGATGGACATGATGATGATTCCGCGGGAACCGAAGTGGCTGTAGAGGCCGGGAAGTTCCTGCCACCGAACGACATTGGCCACTTCGTCGAGTGCGAACAGGAACGGCGTCTTCAGACGACCGCCAGGGATCTCGCTGGCGCGTTCGAGGATCTCGTCGCACACCGCCACGGTCAGTGCGGTCACGATCGGACCGACGGAACCGATCCCTTCCTTGGACAGGCTGTAGAGGGTGTCGGTGTCGGAGCGGGCGAACTGCGCAGGATCGAATTCCGGGCGGGTATCGCCCGGGCCGGTGCGTTCGATCCACGGGTGCACCGATCGGAACTTGAGGCAGTTGATCATCTTCTTGGCGGTGGTGAACACACCGGAGCGCTGCTTGTCGGTAGCGGTGTAGTGCGCGGACAGTCCGTCCGCCATCAGTGCATAGTCAGCCTGGCGTAGCAGGGAGATCGGTTCGAGGTTCTGCACATCGGTGACCCACCGGTAGACCTGTGTGATCGGCCGTCGGCCAACCGCGGCCGCGAGAAACAGTGAGGCGTTCAGGTCCTCGCCTTCGGGGTCGAAGAACGCATCCTTCTTGGCTGCCTGTCCGTCGTCACTGATCGCGAACTGTTTCGCCAGCGCAGCGGCCTTGCGTTCTTGGACCGAGATGTCGGCATCGAGGGCGTCGAGATCGCCGACGGCTGCGGTCGTCGCGGTGTCCGAGCGCACCCACGACAGTGGATCCCACACGAACGTCGGGGGTTCCTGTGCGACCCGCTGCGGGTCGAAGATCCAGACGGTGCCGATCTCGGCGCGGTAGGCGCGGGTGTCGTCGACGACGTCGCGTTTGTTGCTGGTGGTCAGCACCGAGCCCATCGCGGCCAGGATGGCCGGGATGACCCGGGAGGTGGTCTTACCGGTACGTGGACCCCAGATGTCGACGTGGGTGGATTCGATGTCGGCGTACAGGCGAGCGCGGGTGCCGACCATGATTCCCAGCGGTACACCGGGTTCGCTTCCCCGTTCGACGGGTGTTCCGAGGCGTTCGGCCACCGAGCGGCAGGATTTGTAGGTCAGCGACCGGACGTCTTTGATCCGGCCGAGGTGTTCGGCGGCGTCGTCGACGCGGCTACGCCGAGCACGCCGGCGACCGAGAGCTACACCGACCGCGCCGAGTAGAGCCAACATCAGCAGTGTGAAGAATACGGCCACGACGGTGGCCCCGGATGTCCACACCAGATCGCCGGTGTAGAGCTGGGAGACGACGTCGGCCGGATTCGCCGGGACCTCCTGCTCGCTACCGAGGCGCAGGGACATCGATGCTCCGCCGCCGATCAGCACGGCAGCGGAGGCGAGACCGCCGACAAGCCACATCATCGCGGAGTCGTTGCTGGGATCTTTGACGTCGGTGTTCATGGTGAAGTCCTCTCGTGAATACGGGTCATGGCTGTTCGGTGTGTGTCGAGTTCGTTGGCCGGGTCCGCTTGGTCCGTGTCGAGCTCGTCGGCGCGGGGGAGGACGCCCAGGGCCGCGGCTTTGGCGATCAGCACCGTCCACTGCGCGATCGACGTCTCGGGCGATGTCATGTGCGGTACCGGAAGTCGGACAGTCGCCACCCGCCGGGGGTGGAGATGATCGTGGTTCTCCAGGTCTCGACAGGCCGCAGCGTCGATGCGCCGCTGGCGTGCAGGACGCGTTGGCGGCAGTCGAGGTCGACGATGACGGTCCGCATACCCTCCGGGCTGGCCGGGGTATTGGCGGACGGGGTGCACGTCGCGGTCAGTGTGTCTCCGGATGCTGCCCAGGCGTCCCATTCCCGATCCGGACGCAACTGCGTCGAGGTTTGCGGCGCGTCGAGCGTGTCGGTGAGCGGCACCGTCAGCCAGGGCCGCGCCCGGGCGAGGGCGTCGGTCTTGCTGGTGTCGAACGCGGGCTGCCAGGACAGGATCGCGTTCATCGCCACCGAGGCTGCCTCCTGCGGCCCGAGGGATGTGGGGTCGAGCGGGTCGATCTGTACGTGAGCGTCGGTGCCTTCGGGGACCGGATCGGGGTCCGGTGAGCTACCGCAGCCAGCCGCGAGCACGACGGTGGCGATCGCAGCGGCCACAGATGCCAGCACACGGGCACCGGATGTGTTGTGCGAGAACCTGATACGAGAAGCAGTGTGTGTCATGAGTTCTGGCTCCTGAACGTCGGTTCGGCGGCGATGATCTTGTCCGCGTACGGGCGGGTTTGCACGATGTAATCGTTGGAGCCGGTGGGGAATCCGCCGGAGGAGAGCACTGCGCCTTCGCCGGCGTTGTAGCCGGCGAGGTAGAGCTCGGTGGGTCCGTTCGGTGCGCTCACCCGGCCGTCTGCGATCCCGGCGTCGATGACCCCTGCGATGTCGCACATGTACTGGCCCTGCGCCATGACTGCATCGCCGATGGAGTTGATGTCGATCGACCCGTCGCCGTCGTAGTCCTTGCCGTAGCTCGCCCAGGTGCCGGGCATGAACTGCGCGGGGCCGCCGGCGCCGGTGCTGGAGACGGGGGCGTTGGGGCCGTAGGAGAAGCCGTTCTCGGCGTCGAGCTGCGCGGCGAGTAGTGAGGACTTGATCTGCGGGCAGATCCCCCCGGCCTTGCGAAGCCACGGTTCGAACTCCGCCGGTACCGTGCCGGCGGCGAGATCCTCACCGAGCCCGGCCCCGGGGGTGGTGCATCCGGGAGCGGCCGCGGACGCACCCGGCCCTGTGGTCGTTCCGCCGGGCAATTGACCCCACACTGCGCCTGCGTCGTCGAATCCGGAGGCGTCGACGGTGATGTGGACGTGGTTCATATGGTTTTCGTTGTCCGAGCCGCGGTCCTCCATCAGGGAGGGTTCCTGGCCGGGGAAGTGGATGGTTTGCCGCCAGATGGCGTACTCGAGGTGGAAGAAGTCGGCGTTGGCCATGACGTAGTCGAGGATCTCGTTGCCGAGCGCGACGCCGTCTCCGGAGGCGTAGTTTCCGATCATCGCATCGACCGCGCGGCCTTGCGGATGATCGTCGACTGCTCCGCCGCTCGCCCGCCAACCACCGAGGGAATCGAGACGGGTACCGAATTTCAGTGCCAGAGCACGCATCACGCGTTTGGTGCCGACCTGCAGATTGGTCTCGTTTCCCATCGATGCCGGGGTGGGCGTCGACAGATCCCCGCCCGCGCCCGGGACTGTTCCGGCGAGCTGATCCACCGGCGCTGGTATCGGAGCCGAGATAGGAGCGGACGGCGTTGCGGGCGCTGCGCCGGGGGCTGGTGCGGCCTCGTATTGGGCGAGCGGATCGATCGCGCTCCCGCCGGCACGGCCGCCGTCCCAGATCTCGAAATGCAGGTGCGGCCCGGTGGATTGGCCGCGGTTGCCGATGGTGGCGATGACCTGTCCGGCGCGCACAGTTTGCCCGGCGGCGACACTGTAGGTGTCGATGTGTCCGTAGACAGTCGAGACGGTTTTACCGCCCAATACGTGATCGAGCACGACCCACTGCCCGAAACCGGACGCTTCCCCGGCGGCGTAGACCGTGCCGTCGGCGGCGGCGTAGATCGGGGTTCCGATCGGACCGGCCAGGTCGATGCCCTGATGTTGCGCACCCCAGCGGGTTCCGAAACCGCTGGTGAAGGTCACCGTGGCGGGGTCGACGGGTTTGATGAACGAGCCGGGGGCGGCGAGCAGGTTCCCGGGCGTCGCGCCGAGCTGAGAGGTTCCGGGTAGGCAGTCGGTCGACGCAGCGGCGCGGTCTTGCTCGTCTTGAGCGAGGATTGCTGCGAGCACCGCGGCCCCCAGTAGGACCCCGACGGCCGCGATCGCGACTGCCGTCAGGCCCGAGGAGCCACCCTGATCGCTCACCGCAGCTCCGTCGTCGGTGTTTCTCGTCCGGCAGCGAGACGGTGGTTGAGTTCGGCGGCCGCAGCCAACGCCCGGCGCAATTCGAGGACTTCGTCGTAGTCCGTACGAGGGCGGCGTCCGGAGTCGTTGACCCACCCGCGGACGGTGGTGGCGGCGACACCGATGTGTGCGGCGACCACCGCGCAGGCAGCGGTGAAGGAGGTTCCTTGTTCGATGGCTGTGCAGACGGTGCCGATCGCAGCATCGCGAGTGTCGTCGTCGACGAGCCGGTACTTCCGGCGCTCACCCACGGCGGAACAGGCCCCTGCGGATTCGGTGGCGTCCGGTGTCAACGTCGTGTGCCGGGCGAGGTGGGCGCTCATCGGGTCACCGCCGCACGGCGCTGCTCTTCGGTGGCGGCGTCCAGACGCTCGTCGGTGTCGTGGATCCCCGATTTCTTCTCCGCCGGAGTCACCCACACCCGGAACGGCACACCCGGGCGGCCACCTTCGCCGAGCTTGAGCAGAAAATGCCCCATCCCGGAGGGGGGTTGTTTGACCGACTCCAATGGTTCGGCGATACGGCTGGGGTCGAAGTCCTCGACGCTCTCGTGCGGGTCGACGGCGTCGCAGTGCCGCGCTTCGCTGTCCTGGTGCACCCACATGGGGGTCTGCGTGCCGGCGAGGAAGAGCAGCGACCTCGAGCAATGCTTGCAGCGAATGCGGGCGGCGGTCATCGCGGTGGCAGCCGAGCCGAGGTCGGCGGAGTCGGACCAGTTGGTGAGCATCGTCTTCTCGCGTTCGGAGAACTGCATCACCTCCGACAGGCGGGCGACCTCACTGCGGGGGATGGGGCCGATGATGCGGGCGCGGGAGCGTTCGAAGAACCCGGACGCACCGACTTTTTCGAGGTCGGCGACCGAGTGGGTGACGGCGATGACGCCGACTCCTTTGGTGCGCTGCAGGCGCTGAACACCGTCGAGGCGGTCGACCATCGTCGGACCGCACGAGAGGACCTGCCACAGCTCGTCCATGAGGATCGAGAACGCCAGGTGTGGGCCGTTGCCGCTGGTGGCGCGCAGGTGCGCGGCGTCGACCGCGGCGAAGCACTCCGACCAGCCCGAGACCAGGACAGCGGCGCGCATCAGGGAGTCGCCTTCGGGGACGGCGGACATGTCCAAGCAGGTCGAGGGGTTGTCGATGTCGATCCGGACGGTGGTGGCGGAGTCGAACGTTTCCCCGAACCGGCCCTTGGTGAGGGCTCGCAGAGTGCGCAGCAGCGGTTTGACCTGTCCGCGGTACTCCTCCGGGCTGTCGGCGACCACGTCGTTCTGCAGCTCGTCGGGGCAGCTGTCGACGAGGTCGAGCAGATCCGACAGGCGCGCGGGCCGCTCCACGTCGTGTCCACGGCCACCGCCCACGACGGGGGTGTAGAGCAGGCGGATACCGGAGTCGATGACCGCTTCCTCGTAGTCCTGCAACGGACTTCGGCGCACGATCTCGCACAGGGCCAGGACGAGATTGACCTGACGGAAATGCAGCGCGAACTCGTAGCGGCGACGCAGGTCCGGGTCGATGGTGATGTAGCGGGCCAGTGCGACCCCGATCGGACCGGGGTCGAGAGGGTTCAATGCACCTGTGCCGTAGCCGACTTCGTTGACGCCGGTGGTGCAGACGGCTTCGGTGAGCTTGCGGCCGTCGGGTTTGACGTCGCCGGGCCACATCACTCGAATACCGGCGGCGATGTCGCCCAATGCGATGCGGCGCAGCAGTGTCGACTTTCCGAAGCCGTTGAGCGCGATGATGATGCACGCCGGTGCGGTGATCGCGCCGCGCTCTTTCGCTGCGAGCGGTGAGAAGCCGACCGGGGCGCCGGTGGAGAGGTGCGGGCCGAGGATTGGGCCCAGGATCGGGGCGGAGGCACCGAAGATCCACGGATACAGTCCGGCGACCTGTTTGGTGGTTCCGCGGTATTCGACCGGGGGCAGGACGGTGGCCATGCGGCCACTGCCCGCTCCGGTGAAGCCGCGTTCATCCGATGCGGTGAACACTCCGCTCTGGCTGCCATCGCCGAGTAGCGCTCGGTCTCGGTCCCGGTTGCGGCGGTGATTGTCGTCGCGGGTGAGCCGTGCCGTGAGCCAGATGGTCAGAACTGGATTCGTCGCTGCGGCGCAGCGGGCTTCGAGCGCGCTGCGGTCCTCGTCGGAGAGCACCCGATATTTGTCTGCCTTCACCGGCTTTCCGGCCTTCGAGTCGACGGGGGCGGGGCGGGGAGTGCGGTGGGTGAGAGTGCCGGGCATGACGGATGTTTCCTCTCGGAGGGGCAGGAGCGGCGGGCGGGCTGGTGCGGGTCGATGACCGGTGAGGGGTGTTATCCGTCGGCCAGTCGCGGCAGGGAGGTGTGCTGGGGAGCGGAGATCCCGATACCGAGTCCGACGGCGAAGGCCGCGTCCTGCCAGTAGTGGCTGCGGCGCACCGAGAGCAGGGCTTGCACCGAGACATCACGCAGGATCGCGTCGATACGTGGGACGTCGGTCGTTTCGGCCGGGCCGGTGACGGTGACCAGGATCGCGAACCGGGTCATGCCGTGTCCGAGGGACTGCTCCTTCTGGGCCAGGCTCGCTGCGCGTTCGTCGTTGACATCGCCCATGTTGTCCAGGCCGGTGCGGCCGGAGCGGCGGGCGCGGGCGTTGCGGTAGTCGCTGGCAGCGACGTCGGCGGCTTCCCCAGCGGGGTGGACGCGGTAGAGCAGCGTGACCCGCTTGTGCGGCAGCTCGGCGTGCGGGCGGATCAGACGTTCGAGGACTCGCTCGGTCACTGCCCGTTTCGGCGCCACGCGCATCTCCCAGGTCACCGACACTGCGCCGTCGTGGAAGTAGCGGTCACGTTTGCGGAAGGTCGTGCGTGGTCCGCAGTCCGACCACGACAAGCCGGTTCCCTGTCCGGAGTACAGCGCGGCTTCGACCGCTTCGAGAGCTGCGGGGTCGTAGGAGCGGCGTACGGTGCCGGCGACTTCGTCGGCGGTCATGGGGGTGCAGATGACTCCGGCGGCTGCTGCGGCTGCAGTGATCTCGGGGAGGCGGCGCGCGATTTCCACGCCTTGCTCGGCGGGGTCCTTGCGGCGTTCGTCGGTTTGGGCTTGGAAGGTGATCGCCAACCGTGCTGCCATGCGGACACCGCCTTTGGCGGTGCCGGTGGCGGTTTCGTACATCGACTGGCGCGCCAGCTCGGGTGCGTCGCGGCGGACACGGGCGCGGACGGTTTCCATCAGCACCGTTCCGGTGTCGGGCACCGTCTCCAAGATCGCGGCGACAAGAGGGATGTCGGCGACGTCGCCGAACCCTCCGAGTTGCTGGCCCCAGTTCGCCACCGCCCGGTCCAAGTGTTCTTGGTCGAAGTTCTCCCCGCCTTGAGGTTCCGCGGCGAGCTGCACGGTGTAGTAGTGGGTGTCGGGCAGGTGGATCATCGAGAACGTGCGGCCGGCGGAGTCGATGCCCTCGTAGAGATCGGTTCCGGCCAGGACACCCGGTAGACGCAAGACCCCGCCGGGCACCTTGGAGAACGCGCCGGAGGCATAGGTGTCTTCGCCGCGCCGATTCGACAGCAGCGAGGTCCGCCACCCGGAGAAACGTCGGTGACCGCTCTGGCCGTCCTTGTTCATCACCATCGGCACGATCAGCACCGCGCCGACCGCGAGTACCAGACCCGATGCCGACAGCGACCGGGTGACTGCGTAGGTGCCGATGATGGCGACCGCGAACGCCATCCCGAGGATGGTGACCGCGAAGCTCACCCCGAATGCACCGCCCGAGCGTGGCAGTCGCCATGCGCCGTAGGTGGTCGGCGCCCTGTGCTCGCTGCTCATCGGATCGACCCGTGTGTGCATGGTGCGACGTCGACTGCGGCCGCACTACGGCGGTCTTCGTGCGGTCGGGGCGATGTTTGCGTCCGGTGCGAAAGCTGTTGTCTCATATCTGAAATCCCCTGTTGTTGTCGTTTCCTGCGTCGCTGCCGGGAGCTGGTCCGCTGCCGGCACCTCCCGCGCCGGATCCGAACGAATCCGGAGCCGATCCACCCGAGGCGGCCGGGGGTGCTGCGGCGTCGGCGGAGCGGCCCGCGCTCTGCGCGCCGGTGTCCGCACCGCCGCTACCCGACGGCATCGAGCCGCCGCTCGGACCGCCGTCACCCCCTCCACTGCCTCCGCTGTCGCCGCCGGAAGCGGGACCGACGCCGAACGAAGTGGGTACGGAACCGGATGAGGACGACGGTGCCCATCCGTCGACACCGCCTCCGGCAGCCGCGCCTCCGGCAGCGCCTGCACCTTCGGCTACTGCGCTCCCGCCGCCGGTCGCGACCATCGATCCGACCTGAACAGCGGCGCCGATCATCGCGCCCGCGGCCGCGAGACCGCCGACGCCGCCGGCGGCTTCGGGCATCAGTAGTTTCATCAGCGACGGCAACACCAAAGCGGTGCAGGCGAGCAGTAGTGCGCCGACGACGGCGGTCATCATGCCGCCGTCGTTGTCCTGTGAGGGTGCCGATTGCGCGAACAGCATTGCCGAGATCCCGATGACGAACGCGCCGACGGGTTTGAACAGAAGGAACGCCAACGTCCAGGCGATGAGCCGCTCGTAGGCGCTGGCTCCGATACGGGTACCGCCCGCGGCTGCGGCGATCGGCAGGAACGCCGAGACCACCACCAACATGCCCATGCGCATCAGCAGCAGGAACACCAGAAACAGGCCGCCGATGATGCCGATCAACCCGATCGCGAAGAGCATTGCGATACCGCCCGGTGAGGCGAAGGTGGTGATCCGCACCATCGCCTCCACCAGCTTGGCCGGGTCATCGCCCACGGTCGAATCGAGGAACCACGTCGAGATCCCGTCGGAGATTCGGGTGCCGACGACGACGAAGAAGCCGATCGAACCTGCGATGACCGTGGCTCGGGCGAGCTGGCGGAACCCTTCTTCCGAGACCTGCCGGATTGCCCCCGATCGGGCGAGGGCGAGTTTGCCGCCGAGCAGAATGATCGAGACCATCAAAAACGCCAGCTGTACGTCGTAGGTGTAGGAACCGACCTTCGACAGGACCGTTTGATACGCGGTTTCGTCTTGGCCGGGGATCGAAATCCACCAGCCGAGCGCGAATTTGAGCCCCGCAGCGCCGGCTTCGCCGAATGAGAGGCCCGCTTGTTCCCAGGCACCTTCGGCGACGTTCTTCACTGCTTCGAGCGGGGCGGCGACCACGTTGCCGACGCTGTCTATGCAACTCGGAACACCGGCGTCCACCCCAGCTGCTCCGGCGATTTCGCTCAACGCCGAGGTGGCGAGTCCGGTAATGGAACCGCACTGTGCGACCCCGGCGATGTCCTCGAGGAGCGATGTGTCTTCTTCTGCCGGTGGTGGTTCGGGGTCCTGTGCGAATGCAGTGCCCGAACCGAGGAGCAGAACCGCGGCGGTTGCAAGGACCGTGATGAAAGGCGCCAGTATCGAACCCAGTCGAGACTTCACCACCATGTCGACCAGCCGGATTCGAAGGGCATGGAGTCGATCTGTGCGCCGACCGTAGGGCCGCGGCTGTCGCTCGGGCGACGAGCCTGGAGTACCCAACCGCGGCCGTCGTCGCGCCAGATGACGTCGACGTACAACCTGCGGTACTGCGTGCCGCCGGTATCGAGGTTCGCCGAGTAGCCGAACCACACCCGGCTCAAGCTGTCCGAATAGTCCACCCGCACCGAGGGCACCGCCACAGCAGGAGAACCGTCGGGAACCCAGATCTCCTGACGCAGATTGTTCGCCTTCTTGCGTACCACGAGATCCGAATCCGGGTCGTCGACCTGCCGGGAGGCTGAAAGCATGTCGATACGGTCGTTGCCTGCCGAGAAGTACGCCATGTAGTGAGCGGCGGCGAGCGCTGCACCCTGGGGTGTGTGGGCGAATCCCGTTGCCACACCGGAGGAGTCGATACCTGTCGGGCCGTCGGAGGTGGAAAACGGGAGCACCATGTTGCCGTGGATGCGTTGGAGCATCACCCCTGACGGGGCTGCGTCGGGGGCGCGGCCCGCTGGCGGAGCGGTCTGCTCGAGGATGACCCCGTTGGGGTCTTTCGGGACGTAGGTGACTCGGCCGAGGGCATCGAACTCCGGGTCGGGTTCGAACAGTGCCGCCTCCGGGGCCGGTGTCGCCGGAGTGGATGATCCACCGGTATCCACCGAGACCAGGGGAGTGTCTTGATCTTTCTGCAGGACAACGAGACTGATGACGATCCCGGCGAGGATGATGGCCACGACAAGGCCGACACCCATCAGGCCGACGGTTCCGATCTTCTTGCCTTCGGGCTCGGTAGCTGGGGCCTGTGGCTCGACGCCCGATGTGGTGGGTTCGCTCATCGGGACGCTCCGTCGAGCGCAACCATGTCGGTCGGCAACCCGTCGAGGGAGGTGACAGGGTTACCGGCGACTTCGGCGGTGACGAAGTCCTGTGGGACCGGCTCGCGTTCGGGTGTGGGGAGGGCGAGCTTCCAATCCTCGCCCGACCACACCACCTCGGCAGCGACCGCAGCGAGGGAATCGTCCGAGAACTCCTGAATGATCGAGACCGTCGCAGCGTCGGGGCTGTATGCGGGCAGGGTGTAGCCGATGATCGAGGGGACCACGGCCGGGTCGGTTCCGCTGACCTGGATCAGTGCCCGGTTCCCGGCGTACGCGTCGCGGCCTGCGCCCGCAGTGGTGACAGCAGGCAGGATCGTCGACCACTCGGAGTCGGTGGCGGTGGTGAGCTGCACGGACTGGCCGATCGCCGCCAACGCCGCACCCTGCGGAGTACGGGTGAAGCCGGTCAACGGTGCACCCGGCGTCGACGTCGGACCGTCCTGGCTGCCCAACGGGACTGCGATACCACCGAACGTCGTCCACGACGCAATCTGCGGCGGCTGTGTGAGATCGACCGCGGCGGGATCCTCCGCTGGCGCATCGGGGGCGGGATCGCCGGAGCCGCAGGCTGCGGCGAGGACCGCTACTGCTGTAGCGGTGGCCGCGGCGATTGCTGTGTGGGTGCGGGTGCTGGTGGTTGTCATGTTCGTAGGTCCTTCGATTCGGGCGGAAACGCTTCTGCGGCAACGGTTGTCAGGGCGGGCCTTGTTCGCCGGATGGCTGCTCACCGCCGAGGGGCGGGTTGATTTGTTCGATCTGTTCGACGAGGTTGCCGCGTTCGGGTTCAGCGGGTGTTGCTCCGGCGGTGTCGAGCATTACTGCGGCGATACCGCCGGCGGCGGCCGCGGCGAGGATCCAGCCGATGACAGCGGCGAAGAACTCGGCGGCCACGGGTGATTCGACTCCAGGTGTGTGCTGGTGATCCCACGCCAGGCGGGCCCCGACGAAGACGATCTTGCCGACGCACGCGACCGCGACGAGGGCGAGCATCCACCCGAGAACGGTGTTGATGTCGCTGACCACTTGCTCCGGTAGCGCGGACACCATGTCCCCGGCAGGGATTGTGGGTGGTGCTGTGTTCATCGGTTTCTCACCCGGTGCGTCTATGTGCCGGCGACGGCGTTGAGGATGGCGTTCGCACTGCCGGAGACGATCGCACCGACCAGAGCGCCGAGGAGGATCTTCGGGGCCTGGATGGAGCCCTGGTTCCACTTTTCCCACGCCATTTTTCCGCCGGAGAAGACGATGGCGGCCATGCATGCGAGAAGGACACCCCAGAGCAACCAGTTGAGCAGTTTCAGAAGCCCGTTCGCCCCGGGTGGGAGTTCGGCGGTGACGTTGAATTCGATGGCCTGGACCGAGAAGTCCTGCACGGCCTGTGCGGTGGCGAGAATCATGAGTGATCGATCTACCTTTCGGGGGTCGGGGTGAAGCGGGGTTGACCGCGTTGGTCGGTACCGGCGCCGCGGTGAGTAGATGCGCTGGGGATCTCAGCGGTCATGACAACGCCGAATCGACGAGAGCGAGGAAGCAGGCAGCCACGATGAGAACGGCGATGGCAGCGAACAGTTTTCGAGCGGGTCCGGCGGTGATGCTCTCCTCCCACACTCCCGCGAATGCGACCGTTCGGGCGGCGAAGACAACGACCAGAACCCCCGCTCCCGCTGTCGCCGTGAAGATCACCGCCCGCACGATGTCGAGCAACGTCGTCGGCCTCGCTCCGGAGACGATCGGCGGGTGCTCGACGAGTGTCCGGCCGGCGGCAGCTCCTGCGCCGCCGGCAACGGAGGCGACCGAACCGGAACCGACGTCGGTCGCAGTCAGGAGATCGAAGACCGCTGCGACAGCGCTCATGCGGACCCTCCCGGGGCGAAGAGGGTGGGGATACGGGAGTGGACGGTGTTGGTGAGGTCGATCGCGGCGGTGTGGACATCAGCCGGTAGGCCTTCGACTGGTGCGAGTGCGCCCGAGTCGAGGGGATGCCAGCGAGGAAGCTTGCCGAGGGCGGCAGAGAGCAGGTGCCTGTGCCAGCCGATGTGCCAGACCTTCTCGAACGCAGCGGCCACGACGTCGCGGTGCTGGCGGATCGGCTTCTCCAGGTTCGGTGCTGCCGCGACGGTGATCAGACCGAGCAGCTCCGACCCCGCTCCGACCTCTCCGCGATCGTGTGCGAGGGCGAGGTTCTGGGCGGCGGAGAGTGATTTGAACGACTCGCGTGCCACGAGCACCACATACGGGGAGACGCGACCCCGGTCATCGCCTGGTGGCCACGAGCCTTCGCTGTCGGCGGTGAACGCCCAGAACCGTTCCAGGGTGCTGACGCCGGCTTCGCGTGTGGCGCCGAGGAGCCACACTGCCGGGGAGATCCATTCGGTGTCGCGCTGGCCGGTGCGGGTATCGCCTGGGTGTGGCACAGGATCGGGTGTGTAGTGGGCGGTCATGCCTGTTCCCTTCTCTGGTCGTCGGACTCGATCCCTGTGTGGGTGCGGCGCAGGGGTGTCGGCTGGTGGCCCGCTGAGATTCGGTGCAGAGCGAGGTCGGAGAGGGACTGCAACGCGCGGGCGGTGGCCGGTGCGATCTGCCGGTGATCGAGCAGCCCCGGTGCGGCCAGGACCGGATCGAACGGAACTTCGATCAATCCGGCCACCAGGGGCGTGAGGGCGGCGCGGATCGGTGCCAGGTCCAGGACCGAACCGGGAACGGTGTGGGTGAGCACGACAACGGTCCCGGCCAGGGCTTCGGGGCCGTGGGTCCAGCGAAGTCGGTCGAGGACCGTGCGCAGGCGGGTCAGAGGTTGCGCCCGGACCGGCGCGGCAAGCACCAGTAGTGCGTGTCGGCGCAGAGCCGCGGCGCGAGGTGCGTCGACGGCTGTGCCGAGGTCGAAGACCCGGGCAACCCCGCGGGAGGAGAGGATCGAATCGAGCAACATCAGGTCGCTGCTCTGCGCAGGATCGGCGCGGTGAGCGTTCGGCTCGTGGCCCTGACCACCAGTACCGAAGTGGTGGTCGTCGAATCTGTTGGTGGACAGCGATGCCGATCCGCACAGGACGATGCCGCCGGTGCTCGCGGCCGAGGAGGCCGGGATCGCGGCGGTGATCGAGGTATCGGGCAGCGGCCGGGCTGCAGCGCGGTCGAACAGATCGCCGCCGTCGCTGGTGGCGTCGACCGCTGCGACAGGAAGGCGTTCGGCGAGGGTGTGGGCCACCCCGAGAGCGATGGTCGTGGCTCCCGCACCGCCGGATCCGGCGCCGATCACGATGCTGACCTGTTCAGGTGCCACGTGCGCCGCTGCTGGGGTCCGCAGCTCTGTGGGTCGTAGTGGTGTCACGGCGCTCACCGGTGGTCGTCGTCGTTGCTTCATCGGACCTCCTCGACGTTCGCGATGGCATAGCTCTCGCCTGTGCGGGCGGTGGTGATGCGTGAGGCGATGGCCGACTCCGATCCGGACGGGGTACGCAGCGAGAGGGCGACGGCGTGGACATCGGGGATGTCGGTGGCGGCGATGGTCACGCAATGCTCGGTTCCTGATGGGGTGCGGTCGATGACCGCTTGGATGCGGTCGGCCGGGGCCGGTGAGGTCATCAGCGCTGCGACCGCTGCTCCGGAGCGTTGTACGTAGTAGGCGTGCTCGAATGCGGCGATGACACCGATGGCGCTCTCGCGGTTGCCGGCGTCGTCGGTGGTCGTCGCGTCGGCCGTGGCGGCGGTGGTGCACCACGGTGCGGCCGCGGGCGTCGTCGCGGCGGCGGTGGACGTGCGTGGGGTTTGTGTGGGCTCCGGTGCGGCGGCTGCCGGGGTGGCTGGTGTTTCGTCGTGTCCGGTCACGACGACGGCTGCGCCGATCAGTGACGCTGCGGCGAGTACTCCGGCTGCGATCCAGCCGCCGGGAACCGATCGTGGCCGGTGTGGGGCTGCGGGCGACATCTGCGGTGCTGCTGTGTCGGTGTCGGTGTCGGGGTCAGGCGGAAGAGGCGCGGTGGAGCGGCGTCGACGGAAGCGGCGGTTCGGCTCGTCCATCACCAGCCGGTCGGCCGGCACATGCGCGCTCACCCAATACGGCACCCGCGCAGGTTCGTCCACCTCGTCTTCTGGGTAGAAGTCCGAAATATCAGGGTCGACCTCACCGCCGGTGGCGGGGGCGAACCCGTCGTTGTCGGCCTCGTCGTTGTCGTCGACGAAGGGATCATTAGTAGATGCCTGATCGGTGGGTGTGTCGCCTGTGGGTGCGATGACAGGCGGTGTGTCGAGGTCGGCGACCGTCTGCCACCGGGGGTCGAAGTGTTCCTGCGGGTCCGGGAACAGCACCGCGGTCTGCCGGTGATTGTCGGTCGCCATTGTTTTCTCCTGTGCTCCTTCGGTGCTGGGCGAAGCTGGAATAGTTCGGCAGCCCGGTGATGGTGTGGACTGTCGGTCGGTGGTGCTTCGGGGAGGGTTGCGTTCCGGCCGCGTGCGGGACGGTCGGAACGCAGCCCACCCCCGAAGCGGGTCGTGTGGATCGGTCAGGCAGGTACAGCCGGGTTGAAGGCGGCGGTGATCGCGGCGTCGATAGCTGCGAATGCGGGCGCGGCGTCGGCCACTGCGGTATCGACAGCGTCGAGGGCCTGCGGGCCGCCGACGATCTGGGTGGTGACGAACCCGCGGGCGGTATCGACCGGGTTGGTCGGCTCCGTCCACACCGATGCCGCCTGGACCACCGGAGCGGGAGCAGGGGTTTGTGCGAGCGGGGCCGGAGTTGCGGGGGCAGCCGGTGCCACCTCCGGAGCGGGGGCGGGCTCAGCCTGGGGGAAGTCGGGCAGGTCGATCTTCTGTGGTTCCCCGAGATCGCCTGCACCGTAGGTGGTTCCCAGTGCGAGGCCAGTTGCCAGACCGGTTGCTGCCCCGAGTGCAGTGGCGGGCGCGCCGATCACCGCGGCTCCGAGGGCCGCGCCGCCTGCGGTGCCCACGACACCTGAGGTCAACGGTGCAATACCCGGAGCAACCGGGACCAACAGCCCGAGGGCCGCGCCGCCGATACCGCCGAGGGTGCCGCCGCCGAGTGCACCGGCAACGGTCGCGGGTCCACCGAGTGCGACTGCGCCGGTGACCAAACCAGCGCCGCCAGCGGCGATCTGGGACGCACCGAGTCGTTGGGCGCGGTCGGTGGGGACTCCGATCGAGCGCCAGAAGTCGGTGACCTGCGCCTGGATCACGGCAGTGGAGTTGTTGGTCCGGTCGCGGTCCTCGTCGGAGAGCCAGCTCGGCTGGTCGGCGTAGAAGTCTCCGACCTTGACGATGTTGTCCGGAGCTGCGGTCGGGACGGTGGGGTCCTCGACGGCGACGGGGCCGTGCAAGGTGTTCACATCCAACGGCGCGGCAGGTTCGACGTCCACGGCCGGAGCAGCCGGGGCGGGGTCGGCCGTCTCGGTGTCGGTGTAGGCCCCGGTGGTGTCGTCGTCATAGTAGGCGTCCCAGGTCTGCCAGTCGCTCTGGTCGTACTGGGCAGGCGGAGCAACCCAGTACACACGCTCGGCCTGCGGGGCGGGTGCGGGTGCGGTCAACTCGCCCTGAGTCGACGGCGCGTCGGAGGTCAGCGGGCCTTGGGTGGACGGTGCGCCGGTGGTGATGTCGCCCTGTGTCGCGGGTGCATCGCCCGGCGCTGCCGCTGCGGTTCCGTAGCAGAAGACGGCCATTGCCGATGCTGCGGTCGCTCCTGCTGCGATGCGGGTCAAGGAGCGGGTGGGGATCTGGTGCTTACCCATGGAAGGGACCTTTCGAGTCAGTGGAGCTATTGGATGGGGGCCGAGTCCGGCAGCGATGTGGTGCTGGCGGACGTGGTTGGGGTGGAGGGTGATTGAGAGCTGGTGATAGATGGTGCGGTCGGTGTGGTGGTGCGGGTCGTGGTCACTGCCGAGGTTGTTGCTGTCGGCTTTGTCGGTGAGGTCGACGAGGGGTCGGCTGTGGTGGTGTCACCGACATCAGCGGCGGCGGCCGCGAGCCAGTCCGCGACGAAGCGTGTCGCGGACTCGCCCTGGGGTGTGGCCACGGCGGAGGCGTAACCGGTGTGGGCGGCGATGGTGTTGGCGTAGGACGTCAGAGCGGCGAGGTCGAACAGGTCCTTGTTGGCGCTGACCTCGCTCTTGACGACGTTGAAGGCTTGCTGCACCACTCTTTTCGATGTCGCTGGTGGTACGAGGTCGATGACGGCTTTGGCGGTTTTGGCTGCGATTACGGCGAACGCGGCCACCGGGTTTGACAATCCAGCGGCCGAGACCTCCGCGATCGTCTGTGGAGTGATGACCTTCTTCGCGACGGAGACGACAGCGTTGACCGCAACGAGGCCGATTTTGGTCAAGGCGGCGATGGCTTCCTGTCCGGTCGGCGGCTTCGCTGCCGGGTCGGACGCTTCGACGAAGCGTTGCGAGAGTGTCTTCTTCGGCGTGATGGACAGGTTCTCGAGCGAGTTCTTCGGCACGGAGATGTCCTCGTTGACGACATCGACGGCGACACCGAACGACGTCGAGGCCAACGCGAGGCCGATGGACTGCACTGCGCGGAAGGGATCGCCGCCGACCTCGACTTGACCGGCGACGTTGGTCACTGCGCGTGCGATGGGAGCGTTGGCCGGTGCGTCGCAGGTTAGGTCGCCTGTTTGGCAGAAGGACGCCACCCGGCCCGAGAGTGATCCGAAACTGGTGGCGACGTCACTGGTCGGGCCGATTCCGGCCCCGGCCGGCGCCGGTGCCGACACAGGCGGAAGGGCGGCGACGTGGTCACCGGAGGATCCTGGGGCCGACGCCGGGGTGTCGTTGCTGCTGCCGGGAAAGACCGGGGACCCGGCCGCACGAGTCGGGGATCCGAACAAGGCAGCGGCCGCGATTCGGTCGGCCGGCACCGCCCCAGTACCAGCGCCGACAGCTTCGAGAAATTTCGAGGCCGCGTGCGCGCCCTGGCTGTAACCAACGATCGCCAGTTTCGTTACAGGGCAATCGGATATCACCTTCTCGGCGGCGGCTTCGAGATTGGAGGCAGCTTCCTCTACCGATAGTGTGTAGGGCTGCTTTCCGCCGGGAACCGCACCACCGAACGCAGCCGGATACGGAACGTACGCCCGGTCCAGCGACGATCCGAGGACACGGGCAGCATCGAGAGCAGGCCCCAGAACAGTTCCGAGCATGCCGGTGTCAGCTTTGATCGGTGCATCCGGCGACGATTCACCCGTGCCCTGTACGGCGAGGGTGAACAGTGCTGGGCAGTCAGTGGCCAAGTCATCGAGCCACGGCTGCTCCGGGCTGGCTGACGCTGTGTGCGGAAGTGCGAGGGATTGCGTGGCGGTCACCGACAGCGCGCACCCCACGACGGCGACTCCAACGCCGATGGATCTGAAACGATCTCTGGCGGACAATATTTCGGCTCCTGTCAAGATGATGGGTGTCAGGTGGCGATGTTGAGGGGGTAGAAGGCGAGTGGGCCCTGATGGAGCGTCACCCCGCCCGAAGGGGCAGCCGAAGAGGTCGATCAGAACCAGTGCTGCGAGAAGAGCCAGAGCAACGGAATCCCTTTCTGCCAGCCAAGGTCGAGAAGTCGGTGGATGCCCCGGCGGGGTCGCGTTTTCGGCACATGATGAGGAAGCGTTGCCGATCACCCCGGGCGTTGGGGTGATCGATCACGTACTGAACCCGACAGGTGTTGGGCAAGTGCCGGATTCAAGCTGTTGCCGGTCTCAGGCGACCTGCGCGAGATGGTGATGCGCCTGATATGGCGAACGTCAAATGCTCGCCCATTCGGTCACGACCTCGCCGGTCGACTAATCAACTTCCCCTGTGGCTTTGGTCGGGTTGCTGTTTGCAAGCGAACATGCAACGGGGCCGATTACGTCGACCGGCGTCAGTGCGGTGCACAGACCGGTGCTCGGTTCGCCGTATGGCGGCAGGGAAGCGAGAGGCCAAGTTCGTAACGGCTTTGGTTTCAGAATCGATGTCATGTGTGCTCCAGTCGTTCGGACTGCGAGTGCGCGCCCTAGGCTGGGAAGCCTGCGGGCGTTGTGCGTTAAGCGCAGTTGTCATTCGCAGATGCGGGACCCCGGGGGCGTTCGGACGCCAATCAGATGCGCGCCCGGGGTTCTCTTATTTTGTTGCTACCCCTCGTCGATCAGGGGTGTCGCCACCTCCATGTTTGCGACTGAGGAGGGAAATCGCCCGTCTTCGAAGGCATCGTGCCGATCCTGCCTGTCACGACATTTGCATCGTTTAAGGTCATGCACAGATTAGACCTTAGTGGAGGTGCGGCATGGTGTCTAGCAATGAACGGAATGCGACAGTGAGTCGACGTGTCTTGCGGGGATTCGACCCGGCACGGCTGACGTCCTTGCGGGAACAGAAGGGCATGAGCCGAGCGGACCTCGCTCGAAAAGCCGGGCTCGGAGGTGCCACCGTCCAGCAATGGGAGACCGGCACGCGAAGTCCTCAGGTCGACACACTGGCCCTCGTTGCGAAGACCCTGAGCCTGCCTATTAGTGAGCTTGTGGACGTGCCTCGGGATCAGCGGTTCCCCGGCGATTGGCGAGTCCTTCTTGGGCTCACTCAGCCGCAACTCGGCCAGCAGGTGGGCATAAGCACGTCGATGATCGCCCGGATCGAGCGTGGTGAAGTAAAGCTGACCGACGAGAACGCTCGCCGCCTCGCTTCGGCGCTCGGGATCGAGATCTACGAGCTCATTCGCAGTTATGAGCGTGCGCGAGACCGTCCGGCCGGCGTGCAGGCATGACGAAACTCGCCCGCTTCTGAACGGGGGATTTGCCTGGGTCGACGTCCTGGGCCGCCGCAACGGTGAGGGTGACGCGGCTAGCGACGACATGGGTGCAGTATGTACCCGCAATCGAAGCCAGAGCAACTCAGAAGCAAAATAATTGCAATATAGCCCCGTGTGTGGCGATATTGCGGTTCGTATGAGCCGATATTGCACTGAACCGCTATATTGTTCTTCAAATTGCGATAATTTTGCTTATCAGACCTAGGATGCAGCAATGCAGGAGACAGACGACCTGGCCCGTTTCGGGAAGGTAGTGGCAGCGCGCCGGGCAAGGCTCGCCCTGACCAGGTTCGAGGTACGTGATGCCGGTGGACCATCGGACACCACACTCGGCAATATCGAAAACGACACTCTGGGTCGGGCACCCAGTCCGGCCGTGCTCAGGAAACTCGACCAAGGTCTGCGGTGGAGCAGAGGGAGCGCGGCCGACGTCCTTGCCGGCGGCGATCCCGTCCCGCTGGAGAGCCTGTCGAATCGCAACTCGGGATTGAGAGTTCCCAGCACGGAGCCCGACGCGATCGTGCTTCCGCTCGACGAAGTCAACAATCTGTTGGGGCTGCACAGGCAGCTCAACGCCGTGCACGAAAGTTGTCGCGGCGCTGACCCCCCGCTCGATGAGCTCGACCACGTCATTGCAGGGTTCAACGCCTTCGTATCCCGGGTCGCCGGTCGCTATGCCACTGCAGTTTTAGAGCGAAGTGGAGGCCCTGGAAAGACCCTTGCTCCGATGGCGGAGATGGCCTTTGGCCCTCTCCTCGACAAACCCACTGTCGACTACGACCCGGTCGAACACGAGGAACAGCTCTACCGCCGCTGGTTGGCCGGAAGGCGCGACGAAATCGACGAAGAGATGGACGCCAGGTTCAGGGACCGATGGGCAGAGCGCGAGTGAGGCAGTTGAAGTTGCGAAGGAAATGGGAAAGGGTGCTTGCTCGGGACCACGCGTCCCGCAGTGCTCCGCGGGGAGAGAACGTTCGGAAGGAACAGATCACGATGGACAGCCAGCTACCGCTACACAATCGAATCGGCAGGCTGTTCGAGGGCTTTCGACATCTGGGGACACCCGATGAGCTGGACCCACAGGTCGCGGCATTTGTAAGCAAGAACGTCGGACGCACAGTCAGTGTTGAGCAAATGAGGGCGCTCCGCAGTCAGGCAGTCGACAGCCCCGATCAAGACGTGCTCGAGGCGGTGGCCACTTTTTTCGAAGCACCGGTAACTTACCTGGTCGGCACCGTTGCGCAGCAGATGGACTACAACGCTCAGCTCGACTACTTCGATAACGTGCGACAGTCGCAGGCGACGGTATTCGCACTACGAACCCGCGTACCGCAACTGACACCGGCAATTGCGGAGCGTCTAAGTGAGCTGGTCCGGGACACCCACGAACGTTTCGAGACACAACCTTGGCACGCGCCGGCCGAGGCCGGCGAATCGACATAATGGGCTCGGTCCATGACGCCGCCGTTGCGGCAAGAAGGATCGACGACCCCGAGCTGCGTGCAAGATCCTTTCTCGACGCGCTGCAGCTTCCGTTTACGAGACCGTGGTCGATTGACCGATTCGTCGCAGAGGTCGGGTTCAGAATCGGTCGAGTAATACTGGTCCTCGATCTACCTAACGATCTGAGCGAGAGCGGGGAAGTATCCGGCTTCTGGGTACGAACTGCTCCGGTAGATGTGATCTACGTCCGAGCTGATGTAGATCCGTTGTTCCGTGAACAATGCGTCCTCCACGAAGTCGCACATATCCTCCTCGGTCACGAAGCCGATGTTGTTGTCACCGAGCACATTCTGGTCGAGTCGTTCATGAGGATGGCCCCCGCCATCCCCAGAACAATGATCAGTGCTCTTGCCCAGGAGCAGCGTGCGAAAGTGTGTTTCACACGAGTTCCGGACTTCCTGCAGCCCATCGAAGCGGAGGCCGAATGGCTCGGCACACTCATGCTCGCTCGCGCCGACTCTCTACGTAAGCCCTTCTACCCGGAGGGCATCGACTCGAAAGACAAGGAGACCCTGCGCCGGGTAGCCACAATTTTTGGGTGGCAAATGTGAGCACGTTCTTCGAGGCAATACTGCCAATAGTCTTGCTGGTATTCGGCCTTCAACGCCTACCTCTGTACAAGCGAAGGCCGCAGACACGCCCCATGACTGTGCTACTGCTCGCTCTCAGTGGTGCACAGATGTTCAGGATTCACTCGCTGGCGGACGACAAGCTTGATCCCGTCATCCATGACGCAACGGGCCTGTGGAACGTGTCCGTTCTGATAGCTCAGGCCCTGGCCATTTGCGCGGCAATGCAATGGGTCGGAATTGTGGCTCACTCGACCCAACGTAGTTATCCGCGCAGCGCTCGCTATGCCACCACTTCAGCGCTACTCCTCGGTCTCGTCGTCTCATTCCTGCTCTCTCCTGCGTCGTCCAGGCCTACCTATTACCTCAGCCAGACCTTTGCAGCCGAAGGCTGGATGCTCGTCTATTGGGTCATCTTTCTCGGAAGCCTGTCTATGTGCGTGGCAGTACCGTTCTATCTGTTGGTCCGCATGGCTTTGGTTGTCAAGACCGGAGAACTAGCACGCATCCTGATCGCTGCGGCGGTGGCGTGCGGGATGATCCTGCTCTACGCAGTCCACAAGATCGTCTACCTAGTGGCGTTTGCCCGCGGTGTAGAGAACTGGTATACCGCTCACACCGTTCAGATATCTCTTTTTCTCATCATGTCGCCTCTCCTCGTCGCCGGATACGTTGCGTGGGTGTATATCTGGACGACCCTGCTTCCTCGTGTCCAGAGATACCGCCGCATCGTGGCGTACATGGATGAGTGGCAGGCCTTGGCGACCCGAAGCAATGCCATCCTTGCGGACACCCTGATTCCGAGCTCCAAACGGGCTGCCTGGCGTGCCAGCAGAAATTCCGTCGCGTCTACCCGGCTCATGGTCGAGATGGTCGACGGAGAAGACGGTAAGGCAACGTCCGCGAGTGCGGCTAGAAGATGAACGGGATCAAGCGCTTGGTGTTCGCCATGTACTCGGCGTACCCGTCTCCTAGGCCCTCGAGCATCGCTGCCTCTTCCGACGGGATCCGGCGGACGTATCCGCCCGCAAGAAACGACACCATGACGGGAGCAAGCCAATTACCGTACGCGATACAGAAACCCAGTGCGCAGATCAGTGCCCCGGTGTACGCGGGGTGCCGAATCGACCGGTACGGGCCCGACTGCACCACCAATTGCTCGGGGTGTGTGTGGACCTTGAACGTGAAGGACTCCCCAAGCTCGCGCGCCGAAGCAAACCGGAGCGCCTGCCCGAGCACCGCAGTGGTCAGTCCCGTAACGAACATCATTCGTGGACGCCGCGTAACGACGGTTGCCGGCGAGGCCACACTGAGCACGAGGCCTCCGCCGTACGCCAGTGCAAGGCCGCGGCCAACTGCTCTACCGGACCCGTTGTCCCGATTCACAGAGCCCGTGCGCGGCTTCTGCTTGCCCATCTTGTACTCCGACAACACGAATCCCGCGAAAGCTGTGGCCAAAACCGCAGCGGCCGGTCGACTGGTCACGAACAAGGGCAGCCTCTTGACGATCATGCGACACAGCTTCTCAGACTCAGTGGCCGCACCGGGATGCGCAAGGCACCGACCTACTTCAAGGACTAACGCATGACTAAGGCGACACGACCGATCAAAGGCTTGACACTGGTTGGGGTCGGTGCGTTTCTCGCCGCGTCGTCAGCAACGATGGCTTTTTACATGGCTCCACAGCTGGTGGAGACGCCTCTCGACGTCGACTCTGCAACGGTCGCAACGGGCACCGCCACCTTGCTCGACACCGAAGCTCTCATTCAGGGAGTCTCGAAAATCGATCGCGACGTTCCTATTCGGGTCTTGCAACAGGTCACTGTTGAAGAACCGTCCGACCGCAACAAGATCACGATGCAATCCGCTGTGTTACTGCAACGGGACGATAGGCCGGGTGAACGAGGCACGGTCAACGCGACCGTCGACAGATTCACCGCAGACCGCAGAACGGCGATGCCGATGGACGATCCGATCGGGTCGATCCAGAAGTACGTCGATCAGCCCGCGGACCAGGTTACTCACGACGGACTTTCGCTCAAGTTTCCGTTCCACGTCGAACAGAAGTCATATCCGTACTTCGATACGACAGCGCGCCGTAGCCAGGAGATCGAGTTCGCCGGCGAGACCACACTCAACGGCTTGGACGTCTACCGCTTCGTTCAGGACATCGCGCCCCTCGACACCGGCGGCAAGCTCAGCCTTCCCGCGTCTTACTGGGGTATCGACGGGGACGAAGAAATTCTGATGCACCGGTTCTACAAGGCACGCCGTGAACTGCTGGTCGAGCCCACGACAGGTGCAATCGTCTTCGGGAAACAAGCGGTTCACCAGTACTACGGACGTACCGCCGACGACCCGGCGGCGGTCACCATCGTGGAAATGTCGCCGGAGCTCGACGCTGCCACCGTCGATGAACAGGTGCAGCGTGCTGTCGAGTCCAAACGTCTCGTCGACTGGGTCGAGATCTACGGCCCACTTAGCCTCGGGGCAACTGGTCTCGTGGCGCTGACAACGGGAGTGGTGTTACTTCGGCGCAAGGGCACAGAAGGGCATACCGACTCGACGGACGAGGTCGACAGCAGCGCGCTCCGTGTATACGAGGAGGCGAACGTCGGTGAGTGAAACACCATGTAGTCCCCAACCGACACCGGGCAAACAAGCAGCCAACGCGATCGATTGGATCCATGAGGCAAGGGAGTTTAGCGCCCAGGTTTTGGAACCGGTTGCAGAACAAGTGGATCGAACCGCCAAAGTTCCGATTACCCATTTCGACGAACTCGCTAATAGAGGATTCTATGGAGTCGCTCTCGCCAGTGACAACCCCTTACAGGCGCTGTCTGCAGTGGGAGAAATTCTGGTAAGCGGTTGTCTGTCAACGGCGTTCGTTTGGGCCCAGCACCATGGAACCCTGCTCAGACTCGCGACGTCGCGTAATCAACCGCTCAAAGAGCGGTACCTAGCCGGTTTGCAAATGGGCTTGGTTCGCGCGGGAGTGTCGGGCGAGGGTTACGCTGCACCCCAGCGTCCTTTGGTCCAAGCTCACCGGACCTCTGGCGGTTACTCGATCGAAGGTTCGGCGCCATTCGTAACCGGGTGGGGTTTCGTCGACGTCTTGGGGGTCTCTGCCTACGACGAGGCAAACGATGAGACGGTGACGTTCCTTGCGTCCGCATCTGATAACTCCGGCATGTCCTCGACACAACTAGATTTATCGGCCGCCAACGCTTCTCGCACTGTCGCATTGGATTTCGACGGTTATCGCGTCGACGCAGCCGATGTAATGCATGTCGCGCGACGACGTCGGAGCAGGCATGGAACCATGTCAATGCTTGACAGAGCGATTGTCCGTATCAATGGTTCGCTCGCGTTGGGACTAGCCAGTCGAAGCCTGACGGCTCTGGACGCGTCTGGGCACAGCAGTCAGACAATGGCCAACAAGTTCACTGCAGTTAAGAACTCATTGGACCACGCTGTTAGCGACTCGACTGCTGACATCCACGGCGCGCGTGCGGATGCCTGTCGCTTCGCCGTCGATGCCTCGATCTATTACACGGCAATTACTGGTAGTCGAGCCGTGCAACGCGGAGAGTTGGCAGAACGCACCGCCCGCGAGGCGAATTTCTCGCTTGTTTGCGCTACTACGGCCGAGATGAGGGCTCAAGTATTGGCTGGCGTATTAGACCATCAGCGGCCCCAGTCGCCTCTGCCCGCTCGTTCCGGACAAGCGAGGTCAGACGAGGACGCGGTGAGTTAGTGACATGGATGTAATTTCTAGGCCTGTTGTCGGCGTGTCACGGCAGCGCGAAATTGATTCTGGTTCAGGATGGACATCGGTTGGGACCGAAGACGTAGACGAAGGAGGCCATGCCATGCCGATGCCCAGTAAGGGTGACCGGACGTCGCTGACTGTCCGGCTCCCGTCAGAGCTCATTGACACGCTCAAAGCACAGCGAAGTTCGGCTGGCGCGACATCTCTCAGTCAATACGTTGCCGATCTCATCGCGATCGCCAGCGACCGTGAAGATTTGGCGCGCGAGCTCAACGGTGCGCATGACCAGGGGGTGCTGCCCCTGACTGCGTAGCAGTTTTGACCTGAACCGACATTCGGGTCATACGCCCAACTGAATCTATGCAGCACCACGAGACGACAAAAGCCCCCGGCGTGCGGGCCGAGGGCTTTCGAAGTCGGAGAAGCGAGTGACTAGCTCGCTACTCGTGTTTGGTGCTTTTCCCCGAAGGGACTGTCTTGGAGGACATGTCTCAGGGTACATCGTGCCCTGAAGTAGGTACAAGATTTAATGCTCGTGTCGTGTACCCGGACGCGACACCGGACCGGTTGTGGCGTCGTTTCGCGCCGGTTCTAGCGGCGCGCAACTCGATGCGCCTCTACGACCCAGCCCTGCGAAAATACGGTTCAGCGGGCCCGCTGACGGTCAAGCGGCCAGCGCTCCCGTCCGCTGTACCACTGTTCCTGCGTGGGCGCGCTCGCGTAGTGGCGCTCGACTTCGACACCAAAACCCACGGTCACGCTGCCGTCGTCGCCGATGTGCAGCGTGTTCTGGCGTGGTTGACCGAATGCGGCGGCCGCGCCGTCGTTGATCGCTCCACCAGTGGCGGACAGCACGTCCTGATACCGCTGGCCCCAGGCCATACGGTCTCCGCCGCCGAGGTCCGACCGCTACTGCGCCAACTCTCTGTGCGGCTTCCCACACTCGACACCACACCGATGACGAACGAAAAGACCGGATGCATCACCGTGCCCGGCTCGTCCTGCAAAGAAGGCGGTCACCGCGAGCTCGTCGACGTCGACCCCGCCGCCGCGCTCGACGTCCTGACCGTCGGCTCCGATCCCGGCACCCTGACCCGGCTCGAAGCTCTCCTCGGCGGAACAGGCCGTGCACCCACCACGCCGGTCGACACGCACATCCGCACCGAGACGGTGACCGAACGCGTCCTCGGCGCCGGCGACGCCGCCCGATTGCACCCGCGTTTCTGCCGCTCGACGCCGCCGCCACGCAGCGTCGTCGATTTCGCGGCCACCGGCCGCCTGGACACCAGCCGCTGGCCGTCACGCTCGGAAGCGCGGCAATCGGTCATCACCCACGCGGTACTGGCCGGCGCCAGTGCCGCCGACATCCTCACCCGCACGGCGGCGCCCCAATGGGCCGGCGTCCGCGCCGCCTACGCCCGATACGCCGAACCGGCGCGCGCCATCCGCCGCGACGCCGCCCGCGCCCTCGACTGGGCCGCGTCGGCCCTCCCTGATCAAGTTCGGGATACCGGGCACAAGCAAAAGCACACAGGGGGGACCTACGATCCGGTTCTTCGTTTATGGCTTACCCACGCGCAAACCTGGGTTACATCCGAGTTCTCTCACCGCCGCGATCGTTGGACCACTCACGCAGTTGTCCAGGCCTTGGCGTGGACTGCAGCGGTGTCGGGCCAGATCATCGAAGGGGTACCCACAGTCGGAGTGGGTGGACGGTCCCTGTCGATCGCTGCGGGGATGCTGCCCGAATCGACCGTGTGGTCCGTACTCGAACGACTGCGCGAGATGGAAGGGTCTCCGCTGTTGTTGATCGAGCGTGGTGTCGGGCAGAACCCTGATCGGTACGCCCTTGTTCCCACTCCGGCGGGACGAGCGGTGTCGACGGCCCCGCATGCTGAGGCTGTCGGGAGGGCGGCGGAGGTCGAGTCGGTACACCCGGCGTGGAGCGTGATCGGATGGCGCCACCGCGTCCTCTACGACGCCGTGACAGCAACACCGGAACCGATGACACCGGAAACACTGTTCACCGCTGTCGGGATCGGGCGAACCAGCGGCTACGAAGCGCTCCTGGACCTACGTGTCGCAGGTTTACTGACGGTCGAAAACACCCAGGTGAGCATCGGGCCGGTCGAACTCGATGACATCGGCCTCCGACACGGTCTCACCACAGCGGTCCGCGCCCGAATCGTGCGCCACCGCGCCGAACGCATCGTCTGGCGGGAATGGCTCGCTGCCCGCGAGGAGGCCCGGACACCGCCGGAACCGGACTTGGCACTGTTCACCGTCCCAGACGTTGGCCACCACGCCGATACACCGGAACCGGAGTACATCGCCGCGGTGCTGAACACCGGCCCACCCGATCCGTTCTAACGAGGCACGAGAACCGTTACACGACCCGCGCCGGCGCCTCGCTTGCTGCAGGCCGTTCCAATCGATGCCCAGTCGTCGGGATCAGCGGCTCAACCCAGAGCCCGTACGTGTGAACCCGCGCGTTCGGCGGCTGGGCACGCGTACGCACCAACAGCGCGTTGATGTGGACTCCGTCCCTCCTGCCATCTCGGCCCTGCGGTTCCCGGTGCACTGCAACCGGATCAGGATTCGACAGTGACACTTTCACGTCCGCGCCCACGCTGTCTCTCGTTCGACTTCGCGGCGTGTGCGCGCACCTGGGGCATCGGTCGAACCCGGGGCACGCGGCGCGCTGGTGTCGTCGATCTCGTGGTGTGCCGTGCGTTCGGCGAACCCAACCTCGCGCAGCAGCGCCCCAACGCCCGCGATCGCCCGGCGGGTGTGAGGGTCATCGGGGTCGTAGCCCTCGTCGAGCACTGCCTGGCGGTACTCCGGGTCTTGTTCCACGTAAGACTTGGACGCAGCCGAGAGCGGATCGGTTCCACCGAGTAGCGCCGATCACACGATCCGCTCACCGAAGGCTGGGGCGGAGATGCGTTCCGGTCGTCGAACTGTGTCAGTGGGGCACCTGATACTCGAGGGTATGAGGATCCGAACAGTGCTCGGCCCGCCCCTGCCGCACGAGATCGTCCGTGACACCGCTGCCGCGATCGTGCTGTCGATGACCCACAAGGAGGAGCCGGCGAGCGCGCGCCCCGATCCGCGCACCGCCCCGGCGTCGAGCCCGGTCCCACTCTGGACCCGGCCGCAGTGCGGGCAGGACGCACAGAAGAGATGAGTTCGGGGTTTCGTGTCGGTGCCGCGGTCTACTGTGCGGGGCATGCGCGAAAGCGAGACTGCGGGAGTGGCCGGCGTTTCCGAGCGCGTCCTCGACGAGCTCGCCCACACCCTCGCCGAGAAACTCGACGTGCTCCTCGACCGGCTGACCGATCGCGCTCTCACCGTCCCCGACGCCGGGACCTCGGCGTGGCGGGAACAGTGGCTGGATCGCGGCAGCGATACCGGACGACAGCATCACGCCCGGCGGCTCTACATCCGCGCTGTGCTCGCCAGCCGAGCAGGAATCGATCTACAGCAGGGGCCGATCCCGTCGGTGCCCGACCCCGAGCCTGCAGTGAAGCCCACAGCGCGTGCACGGACGGCGCGCCGGCGTGTCGATGACAACCAACTCGCGATCTTCTAAGGGCGTCCGGCGGGTGCAGGAACCGTTCGGGACTTGGTGCATCGAACTATGTGTGGAGAGGGGCGCTCAACCGTCTGAGAGGGAGGCGTGGTCTGCCCCCTCAGACGGCGGCGGACCACACCCCCCGGGGGATTACGGGTGAGGCTCAGAAGATTACGGCGGTCCTCAGCCAGCGCTACCTGTGCCCGGCAGTGAACCGAGGTCCGGCAAGACCGGGACGGACTCTCCGATCGTGACGATGGGCGATGCCTGCGCCGCGGTGTACGCGGTCCACGGCACGGTAGCCAGCACCTCGCTCAGGCCTGGATAGTCGGAGATCCAGAGGGTTGCGGGGTCGACGTTCTCGGTGCCGCACGTTGCCAACGCGACGTAGGTGCCGGTGGGAATGTCGGTGACCGATTGGGTGCTGACTCCGGGCTGGCCGGCGGGGTCGGTGGAGTACAACGTCTGTCCCGGTCCGATGACTTCCCACACCGGAGGTAGGACTCCACCCGGTGCGGGAGCCAGTGATGTGGCGCAGGTCAAGGTGTTTCCGGAATTGTTGGTGATCGTGTTGGTCACCGTCGATCCGTCGACTGCGAACGCGTAGGTCACATCCGACGGTCCTGCCGCTGAGGCTGCTGCGGGGAAGGCCAACAGTGCTGGGGCGCAGAGGAAAGCGCCGAGTACTACGCGGTTGATCGATTTCATCGCAATCCTTGTCGTCGAGTGAACTATGTCCGAGTTGTCAGTCTGCAGCAAAAAAGACCGAAAGGGATTTTTCGAACCGAACGCAGCCGAGTGAGGCGGAAACCGGTTGAATCCTCGTTGCATCAGCGATGCTTATGTAGAGGCCGGCGCGTTCACGGACACACCTCGATCCGTGGACTCCCATGTAGCCGGACGGGTCATCCGCACACGTGGATGCGGCGCGAAAATAACTGCACTTCAACGAGTTCAGGAAGCGGTGCCCAAGAACTTTGGGCATGATCGGACCTGCGGATGCGATGCTGCGACGGTGCACTGTGGTTCGGGCACGCGTCGTCGATCAAATTCTCGGTTTTCGGTGGGTGCGCACGGCGGCTGTTCAGCTAGTGCCAGCTCGCCGATGAGGATTGTCGAACTCCGAGAGTAGAGCGGTCAGAGCCAGCGGCCGTGCCCGGGTTGCCGCATTCGCAGGCATGCCGTGCCCTGTTCGTAGTGCGCACATACCCGCAATTGCCGCCACCACCACCGAGACGATCTCACCGATCCGCGCTCGCTCCGCGGCAGAACAATCCGGGCGCGGTGTGAGCGTGTCGGTCATCCAGGCGGTCAACACCCGATAGATGCTCGGCAGTCCGGTATCGGCTGCGAGGTTGCTCATTTCGAGAGCATGCAGCGCACGCACCACCGGGTCTGCGTCCGCCTGCTCGAGTAACGCTGTCGCGCAGGCCGACACAGTCTCGACAGCGGTCATGCGCGGGTGGCGGCGAGCTTCGCACAGGGCGCTGACCCGGCGGTGCCCTTCGATGTACACCGCGGTCACCAGTCCGGCGCTGGACCGGTATCTCCGCCGCAGACGATCCCGGCCGATCCCGGACGCCGCATGGACCGCATCGATAGACACTGCACTCATACCGCGCCCGAGCACCAGCAGGGCCGCCGCTTCGATCACAGCATCGTGCATCCGGGCCTCCCGCGGAGGTGTCCCGGCCTGAGGGCGCGGAGTATCGAGTGTGCTCACGTCTCGGAGTGTCGCGCGGCGACACTGTTTCGGTGTCGGAGGGCCCGTGAGACAAGCACGAGGACCGCGGTTGCCGCGGTGGTCAGCGCGGCGTCTCGGGTACCTGCTGCGGCGGAGACGACCGCGAACATCGACACGGCGCCGAGGACATCGAGAACCGCTCGCAGTGCGGGGGTATCGAGCAGCACCACTGTCGGCGGCGTAGCAGAACGCCTCGGCATCGACGTGGATGCCGCCGATACGGCAGGTGTACCTGCCGCTGTCGGCTGCGGTGATCGGTGCTCGATCACGCCTCTGGATGCGAGCGGCGAGCGGCGACGATGTCGGTGTCATCGGCGAACATCAAGGTGCCGTCGGAGAGGGCGACCGCCCAGCGGCGCGGTGTACCCCAGTTGCGTCCCGCCGCGTCTGCGGTCAGCACGAAGTCGGCGAAGTCTTCGACGAGGGTGCCGGCCACTACGTGCCCGTCTACCCGCCGCACTTGGACTGTGTCACCAACACCGGCCTCTGTATGTGTGAGATGTCCCGATGTGCTCATGACGGTATTGAAACAGACCGCACAGGTGGGTCGATGCGCGCACCCGTGGAGTGCAGGGCGCAGTCGCGGTGTGCGCCGCAGTGGTTGCTGTCTGCGGTAGGGCACGGATCCGTTATCGCGTCGACGTCAATGACGGCGCGTGAGAGCGTTCGTCTGCAACTGGAAGCAGATGCCAGTCGGAGATTTGAAGGCTGTGACTACAGGATCGAGAACGTCCGATCGAAGCTCGGCGTGTGCTACTCGTTGAACTCGAGCGTAGCCGTACACGCGCCGAGCGACGGACGTACCGATGTTGTTCGACCACCACACCGAAGTCGATCTCGGCACAGTCGATCTCGCCCGCCATAGTGGTCACCCCGTTCGCCGGCAACCCGAAGCGCAACCGTGAGCGAGGATTTCGGAATTGATCGAACCGTCAGCGCCGGATCACGGGCGCAGCACGATGTTCAGATTCCGGGTCGGACTCATCGCGGACGGTGCTATCCGTGAGTGGGATCGCGCCGCAGTGATGGGCGCGGTCGCGTCCCGCTGTCTTCGCTGCGTACAGCCCGCGATCGGCGGCGCGGACCATGGAGTCCACCGCTCGCTCCACCCCGGGACGTGCCTGGGAGAGCGGGCTTTCGCCGGTAGCCTCAGTGTTGGCGGAGCCGCGGTCGTCGTAGGTTCGAGCGACACGGGCGGTGCCATGAGATGCCGGCTCGATCTCGACTGTCACAGACCCGGCACTGACGGTGACGTAGCTTGTCGCACGCACTGTGTCGACGATGGTGGTTGCGAGCGTCGGATGCGCTCCGGGTACGAGGAGGAGAAACTCTTCGCCTCCGATGCGGGCGACGATGGATGCGGGCTGGTTTGGGCGGGCTGTGGCCTGTTCGAGTGTCCGGGCGACGGCGACGAGCACGTGGTCACCGGCAGTATGTCCGTAGGTGTCGTTGACGGTCTTGAAGTGATCGACATCGACTACAACGGCAGTCAGGGATACGCCCTGGTCAGCAACTTTACGAAGCATTTTTTTAGTGGCGGCGAGTAGTCCACGTCGGTTCAGTAGGCCGGTCAGTGAATCGGTGTTGGCAAGTGTCTCCAATCGCTGGCTGACGGCAGTGATGGAGCGTCGAAGTGCGAGGATCAGCGCTACGGGGACCAGCACAGCGGTGACGGCCGCGCCGACCGCGATGATCGTGACGGCTATGCCGGAGGATTTCATGGCGACGATGGACAGCGTGGTGGCCATGGCCATCGATGCTGTAGTCAGTGCTGCGGTGACGCGGGGCGGGGAGCCAGAGGCGGCAATAGCCGGCACCACTGCAAGCATGGACGTCACTGCGCGTGTTCCGGCCGGGTCGGCGATCAGGTACGCCGAGATCGCTACTCCCAGCATGCCACCGGACCCGAGGATCGTGAACTGAACCTCGGTGAGGCGTCCGGCGTGCACGGCGATCGCGACCGTGAGGGCGGTGAAAGCAACGATAGTCGTCAGCACCGGGAGCGCGCCGGGCCGTAGAAAGGAGAGCTCGATCAGGGCGATCGCCAGCATCGGGAGAGCACCGGAGGCACTGGCGATGACCATAGCTGTGCGAGTGTCCCACCGCCGACTCGATGCGGAACGTGGGACAAGGGGTTGGGCATGGTGCACAGTCATCGTCAGGCGCCTCTGTTCCGTTGAGTATTCAACTTCTTCCTATCGGCTGTGCACGGGAGAACGTTTCGGCGTCCGATACCAAGTAGTCGTCGATAGGTGGCGAGCGCGTGTACGCCACCGGCTGCTCGCAGTCGGTGCACGTCAGGAGATGTGAACCCAGCGCGGGAGCACCGTCCTGACCTCCCATCGCCAGACGTTGAAACGTCAAGCTTTCTTGACGTACCCAACATCGAGAAAACCTGACGGGCTCACGTCCACACCGGGGGTATGCGTGCCCGTTTTGTCACAGTGACAAAACGGGCTGTGCGCTAGTGAAGTCGACGATTGGTCTGCGCTATCTCGACGGCTGAAGCGCTGGGTGAAGGAAGGTCGAATCCATAGTGATGCAACGGCTTTCCGGGTCTCGCCAACTCATGCGCCCAAACCGGCTGCACAGGCCGTTGCAGTTTGAGCTTGCATGACGAACTATGCCAATGCCAATCAATCGTATTCGAATGCAACAGTCTACCCCGTAATAATAATGACATTCATTGCCGATAAGCTAGATTATGTCAGGTTGTAGTTTGGTTATTCGCTCTGCGCGATCCCGGTCCTCACAGAGATGACCAGGTGGGGCACTCGCTACCGGTCACGTCGAGCACTGTTGATGCTCACGCCGAGCCGAACAAGTCCGTCACCACTTCTCGGTCGTGGCCAGGGGCTCGAACAGTCATCGTCGTTGCCGTCGCAGCCGTGGTGAGATCGAACGAGAAGAACGAGCAGCACGCGAGCTCGGAGGCTATGGCGCCGTTGAGTAGCTCGACGAACGCGGGTCCGGGAGGAAATGCGAACTCGATACCGTCGTCGATCGGGTGACTAGCGGTGGCGTGATCGAGGATCGAGGCCCATACCTCGATCCTGTGCGGTTGATCCGCCGCGGCGAGAGTGCAGGCCGGCGGCGCCCGCATCACGCGCCCCGGCGCGGCGATCGGGCTGACAGCGTGACCAGTCGATGTCGACGTCTCAGGAAGCATGGACACCACGCTAGGGCCTGCACCTGGGTGGAAGGTCAAGCATTTGACCTTCCACTCGACTCGAAGGTTTATCCTCAACGCATGTCCGATCTGCGCATTTCACAGCTGTCGTCGGTGACTGGAGTGCCGGCGACCACGCTCCGGTTCTACGAAAGCGAGGGCTTACTCCCAGCCGAGCGGACGCCCAACGGATATCGCGTCTACGACGACCGCGCACAGCAACGACTATCGTTCATCACCGCCGCCAAAAGCCTGAATCTGTCGCTGCCGGAGATCAAGCTGCTTCTGCGGGTCTGGGAGAAGGACTCGTGCGCCGCGGTCAAGGCCGAACTCGCCCCTGCGATCGAGTCTCATATCGCGCATGCGAACGAGTCGATCTCACAGTTGACCGCTCTACGAGACAGTTTGACCGACGCACTGACCCTGGTTGGGCCCCCGATAGCAGTCCAGCGTCTATGCGATAGCTAATTGGTTTTC
>NZ_JBMDIX010000041.1:0-56599 GCF_057808915.1 Rhodococcus sp. FG69
CTGCGCGCGGTCCACTGCACCCGATCAGCTACGACTAACCAGCCAGGGACGCTGCGACGAAGGACTCCGGTACCGAAGGCAGACCATCTACCGCGGCACGCGTGGTCTCAGGAGTGTCTGTCCAATCGTAGGTGAGGGTGAACACCGTGCCGGACTGGTGCGGAGCCAGATCGCAACGCCACCACCAACCGCTGTACTCGATATCCGCGCCGCCGGTGCGTGCACCCGGCAGCCACGCGATGGCGCAGTCCTGCACATATTCAGTGACCGAGTTGTGCATCACGTAGTGGCCGCCCGCCGCCTCGATGAACATATTGATGGCGAAGACCTGTCCCGTCGCGGTGATGGGATCGGAATCCACTGCCGATCGCACCCCATCACCCGGTTCGGTTTCGTGGTGTCGGGTGGGGTCTACGAGAACCGCGAAAATAGCGGCCGGTGTCGTGGCGATCGTCCGGCTGACCACGAGGCGTTCACGATCGGCGTTCATGCGAGCACCTCCCGCAGTCTTGCTGCGAACTCGACCGGCTTGCCTGTCTGACCGAACTCGCCTCCGAGGAAGCCGGAGTGGCCGCCCGGAAACATGGTCGCGTCGATACCCAGCAACGCGGCAACGGCAAAGCCCGCGCGTCCAGCCATCTCGCCGTCGGACGGTCCACCCGATTCTTCACCGACACCGACCACGATGGTCGTCGACACAGACTTCAGGGCGTCGACGTCAGGCACGAAATCCGCTGTGCCACCGCGTAGATTCGCGATCATCGGATCGGTACGCGTGCCGTCGTCCGTTGTCGGGAGCCCGAAGACCGACGGGTCCGGAACCGGTCGCTGAAGGTAACCGGAATCGAGCTGTCCTCGGTGCATCACCAATTCGATGAACTTGGCCATCGCCGGGCCAATGCCCGCAGAATCATAGGTAGATACGATGTCCGAGCACACCGCTCGCAGCGCGTCGCGGTCCCGAAGCGTCCCCCCTGCAGGTGGTTCATGTGCCACCAGGACGCGGACGTCGTCCGGGTACTTCGCCACCAGAGCGAGCGCGTTGACGGCACCGCCGCTGGACGCGAACATATCCACCGGCCCCACCGCTTGCAGCACAGCATGGAGATCCTCTGCATGCTGTGCGGGGGTCACGGCCGAGGTCGGATCCTCTCGCGTGCTTCGACCGGTGTTTCGAGGGTCGTACGTCACCAGGGTTCGATCGGTGAACAGCGACGCGAGAGTGGTGAACCCGCTGGCATCCATCGGCGAACCGATCAACATCAGAGGTACCGCTTCGGGAGCCAACTCGCCGAGGACGTCGTAAGCAAGGGTTGCGCCGGGAACATTCATCGTGAAGGTGGTCATACGAGGTCAGACTTCGACTGCATGGAAAACTCACCGGCCATCTTGATCACTGGCAACGTCCAATCGAGCGCTGGATCGAGTAACACACCCCTCACACGAGTCGCGAAAACCAGTAATGGTCTACCCATAACGTCAGAGTCCACAGGCGACGATGGGAGGGCATGCATGTGGGTCAGCCGAATCGCGGCGGCACTGGCTCTACTTTCGGCAGTTCTGCACCTCGACATGGACTCGGGCCCGATCGTCATGGCCCTGCTGTGCGTCGTCTGTGCCGTTCACCTCTGGCGCACAGCCGAACTTCGAGCGTGGGTGATGGTCGCGGCGACGAGCGCGGGGATGTTGCTCGCGCATTCGCCGTTCCCGTCCGGTCACCACCATGTCACAAGCCAGACACCGAGTATGTCCGCCGCATCCGCCGTCGCCGCGCTCGAGTTACTTCTCGCGGGATCCGTCGTCTTCATCCGTACCCGCAAGATTCCGTCCGAATTTCGTCCCTATCAATTGCAGGAGCTTCGATGACCGACACGTTCGCGCCCGTCACCACCCACCCGCTCGAACCGCTCACTCCACATGAGATTTCGCAGGCGTCGGCGATCGTGATCCGCGAACAGAACCTGACCTCCGCCGCCCGCTTCGTATATATCGAGCTCGAGGAGCCGTCCAAGAACGAACTGAAACAATCGCATACGGACCGGCGTGCATTCCTCGTCCTCCGCGACCGCGACGCCCACGCCACGTTCGAGGCCGTCGTCTCCCTCACCGAGGATTCGGTAGTCAGCTACACCGAGATCGCCGACGCCCAACCGCCCATCACTCTCGAAGAATTCCTGCAATGCGAGGACGTCATCAAAGCCGACCCACGCTGGCAGAACGCGATGATCAAGCGCGGCGTCACCGACTTCAGCCTCGCCATGGTCGACAAGTGGGCCAGTGGACACACGACCGAGACCGACAACCCCGGTGGTCGACGCCTCGCGCGCCCCCTCACCTTCGTTCGCAGCGAAGCACAGGAGAACGGCTACGCGCGACCCGTCGAGAACCTCGTCGTGACCGTCGACATGGACACGATGGAGGTCGTCGACGTGGCCGACACCGGCGTCGTACCCATCCCCCAGACTCCGGGGAACTACCTTCCCGGCTTCTACGAGCGCCCCGGGAACGTCCCCGAGTTCGCCGAGCAGCGCGCACCGATGAAGACCATCAACATCACCCAGCCCGACGGTCCGTCGTTCACTGTCGACGGCCACTACGTCGAATGGGCCAATTGGCGCCTGCGCGTGGGCTTCACACCGCGAGAAGGCCTTGTGCTGCACGACGTCAACTACGTCGACCGCGGCACTCTTCGTCCCGTCATCCACCGCGCGTCGCTGTCGGAAATGTATGTCCCCTACGGCGATCCCGGCGACAGTCAGTGGAACAAGAACGTCTTCGACGAAGGCGAGTACGGGCTTGGTGTACTCGCCAATTCGCTTCAGTTGGGCTGTGATTGCCTCGGCGAGATTCACTACTTCGACGCGTATGTGAACGATCAGGACGGTCAGCCGATCGAGCTTCCGAACGCCATCTGCATGCACGAGGAGGACTACAGCATCGGCTGGAAGCACACCGACTTTCGCGACAACGTGGGGCAGGTTCGACGCAACCGTCGCCTGGTCGTGTCGTTCTTCGCGACCGTCGGCAACTACGACTACGGCTTCTACTGGCACCTGTATCTGGACGGATCGATCGAATTCGAGATCAAGCTGACCGGCATCATTTCCACCGGTGCGATCGAACAGGGCCAGATCCCGGAGTTCGGCACGCTCGTCGCCCCTGGGCTCTACGGGCCGCATCACCAGCATTTCTTCAGTGTGCGCCTGGACATGAAGATCGACGGAGAACGCAACAACCTCTACGAACTCGAAGCCGAGGCCGTTCCCGTCGGGCCGGAGAATCCGCACGGCAACGCCTGGCGACAGACCAAGCGCCAGCTCACCAGTGAGTCCGAGGCCCAGCGCGTCGCTGATCCACTGAAGGCGCGAACGTGGCTGATAACCAACGCCGACAAGAAGAACACGCTCGGCGGGCACATCGGGTACAAGATCGAGCCGTCCGGCGCCGTCGCTTTGCCTCTCGCACAGCCCGGTTCGCAGCAGGCACGCCGAGGAGGGTTCGCGACGAAGCACCTCTGGGCGACGCCGTATGCCGAGCGCGAGCGTTACGCTGCCGGCGAGTACGTGGCGCAGAACCCCGGCCATGACGGGCTCGTCGCGTACACCGCGCAGGATCGTTCGCTCGAAGACGCGGACCTGGTGATCTGGCCGACGATCGCGGCCCACCACGTCGTCCGGCCCGAGGATTGGCCGGTCATGCCGGTCAGCCACGTGAGCCTGCACCTCAAACCAACGGGCTTCTTCGACGGCAATCCGATGCTCGATCTAGCGCCGGAGACGCCGAAGTCAGCTGGACATTGTTGCAGCGACTGACGGTAACCGCTGGCTCCGCCCGACTCGTACAAAGTCCGCCGTGTGCAGGACTAGTGGCACGGCAAAGGGCACCAGGGGAAACTCAAACGCGCCACTGGGCCGGAGGCCCCGGGAAGCCCTGAGGCCAATCAGGAGCGACGCAGCCAGCCACGCAGCCTAGGTCAGCGACGCACTTACCAGCGAGCTGGTCCGCACGTTCAACCTCGTCCGGTCCGCCCGGAACAGATCCACCGAATACTCGACTGGCCTGGCCTCTTGGTCGTATCCGATGCGCTCGAGCTTGAGCACCGCCGTGCCCTCGGGCTGTCCGAGCAACGCCCCCGCCGAGGAACTAAGCGTGGCCAGTTCGATCGACTCGTCCGCCATGCAGACGGAAATCCCCAACTTGTTGCGCAGCGTCTCGTACACCGAATTGAGCGGCGTCTCGAGCACCCGCCCACAGAGACTGCCGCTCAGGTACATCTGCTCCAGCGACAGGGTGTCACCGTCTGCGAATCGCAGGCGCAGCAACGACACGGCCGGTCCGTCGCCCAGTACCCGAGCCGCGCTCTCGGAGGGTGTGGTCATCCGAGCCGAAATCACCTTGGTACCGTCACGAAACCCTTGCTCGTGCAACATCTGTGGGACGCCCTTGACGGTGTTGAGGCTGCGCAGCAATCTGCGGCTCTGGCACACGGATCGGGCGCTCTCCGGCGACGGTGATGGCGGCGCGACCGAGGTCAAGTACGCACCGCCGGCCCTACCTTTCAGGCGGCGGATCACCCCGTCACGTTCGAGCAGGTCCATGGCTTTGCGAACGGTGGTACGCGAGGTTCCCAGACGTTCGGCCAGCTCACGCTCCGGTGGGAGCCGGGCCACCGAGCGCTGTTCGAGTTCGCCCACCAGCCGAAGAAGCGCGGCATGGGTGTGTTCCATGATCAGCAACGGTCCACCTCCGATTACAAGTACAGGACAAACCTAGCCCCCGCAGAACCCATTCAATGTTCATCTACCTGCAGATTTACGCACGATTAACACCGCTGGTGTCGTATGGCACTTCACCCCAGCCACGCGTTACACGCAGTTCACACACGACGAACAAAACCAGAAATGGTCTACGCGCATCGTTCTACTCGTCAAGACAAGAACTCCTACCGAAGGGTGCACCACTGTGGAAGATTCCCGGTCGGCTCGCGCCGCACTCGGCGTCGAGCTCGCCCGCTCGGCGGGAGAGATCGCCCGCCGCTGGTTCGACACGTCGACACTCGCCGTCGAGCACAAACAGGATGGTTCCCCTGTTACGCAGGCGGATCGCGAGATCGAGCAACACATCAGAAACGCAGTATCCGAGCACTTCCCGGACGACGGCTTTCTCGGCGAAGAGTTCGACGAAACCATCGGCACCTCGCAGTATCGCTGGATCGTCGACCCCATCGACGGCACCAAGTCCTTCGTGCACGGAGTTCCGCTGTACGCCAACCTGATAGCGCTACAGGAAGACAAGGACATCGTCTTCGGCGTCATCAACATCCCCAACGCGGACGTGCTCATGCACGCCGAGCGCGGCAAGGGCTGCTGGAAGAACGGCACCCAGGTTCACGTCTCGGACAGAACAGAACTCGACGGCGCCTACGTGATGGCGACGTGGCTCGAGGATTGGCACCCCGATGTCATCGTCGACCTGCACGCCGCAGGCGCTGTTCTACGCACCTGGGGCGACGCCTACGGCTACATGATGGTCGCGTGCGGCCAGGCCGAGGCGATCGTCGACTACACCACGCAGGCATACGATCTCGCTCCCATGCCGGTCATCATCGAAGAGGCCGGCGGCATGTTCACCACGCTGGACGGAGCGCGAGACTTCGATGGCGGCAACGGTATTGCGTCCAACGGCGCAGTGCACGACTCGGTTCTCAAAATAGTCAACCAAGGATGACGCACATGAAAGAGTACATTCGCAGCCTGAGCCGGAAGAGCATCATGACGTTCTTCGGCAGCATCTACGCACTCGCTCTGCTCTTCGCACTGTTCCCTCCGCTCTACATGTGGAGCAGCGGAATTCGCTTCGAAATTCTCGGCATTCCGTTCGCCATCATGTACTGGCTGATCAACGGAGTCGTTCTCGGACTGACCCTCTGGGGCCTCTACATCGTCGAGGATATCCGTGGCGAGCTCGACGAGGACCTCCTCCCCGCTACCACACCGCTGACTGGAGAATGACATGTTGATCATGCTGGGAATGCTCGGCGTCTTCTACGCCATCGTCATCTTCATTTTGTACACCACTCAACAGAAGTCCTCTCCCACGTTCGACGAGTATTCCGTCGGCGGACGTAGCTACGGCCCCTGGTACGTCGCGATGAGCTACGTCAACTCGTGGTGGCCCGGATCGGTGTTCATCGCGTTCTTCGGACTCGCCAGCGGCGCAGGAGTGTTCGGTCTCTACGGCCTCGCGTACTCCAGCCTCGGCGTCGCGATGATGTACTTCATGGCCACCCGAGCGTGGCGCTGGGGCGCGAAGTACAATCTCCGCTCACAGCCCGATCTGCTCGGCCTACGCTTCAACTCGCGCGGCACCAAGGTCGTCGCCAGCGTCATCGGCATCGTCTCACTGTTCCCGTGGGTCGTCCTCGGCATGCAGGCACTCGGCGAGGTCTTCCAGATCGCCAGTGCCGGAGCATGGTCCGTTACCACGTGCCTGTTCGTCGGCCTGGCCGTCATCGTCGTCCGTCAGTACTGGACCGTCAAGATGGGCATGCGCGGGCTGATCATGACCGACATGTTCCAGGGCATCGTCGCCTACGTCTTCTCCGCCGCACTGTGCCTGATCCTGCTCTCCGGTGTCGCCGGTGGCCCGATCAGCTTCGGCACCCTCGGTGACGTGGCCGACCAGTACCTCCGCGTCCCCGGCGACGGCGACTCCTACGGCCCGTTCTACCTCTTCGCGCTCATCTTCACCGGCGTCGTCGGATCGCTGTGCTGGCCGACCAGCTTCCAGCGCATCTACACCGCGTCGAGCGTTCGCGCAGTCAAGTCCGGCACCATCCGCACCGTCCTGATCTCCGGTGTCTTCTACTCCCTGCTCATGCTCGTCGGAATCGCCAGCACGGTCATGCCGGCCGTCGCCGATTCCCCGCAGACCGGCTGGTTCACCATCATGGAGAGCTACGGCGGAACGTGGCTCCTCGGACTCGGCGCCACCATGGTGTTCGCCGCATCCATGGGCCACATCGACGGCAGCGTCCAGGTCTGCGGCCTCCAGATCGCCAACGACCTCGTCAACTCCGACAAGCGTCAGCTCACCGACAGCCAACTCACCAAGGTGGCCAAGGGCAGCATGCTCGCGTTCATGGCAGCCGCGGCCATCGTCGCCTACGCCACCTTCAACATGACGCGTCTCCAGCTCCTCGCGCAGATCTCGTATCAAGGTGTCGTGCAGCTCGCCATCCCGCTGTTCCTCGGTGTCTTCTGGCGAGGCGGCAACGGCAAGGGAGCTGTCGCCGGCATGGTCTCCGGCTTCGTCACCGCACTCGTCCTCACCGCGATCTACCCGGACGACATCGCCGGACTCGGCAGCCTCACCGGCGGCGTCGTCGGCATGGCCGTCAACCTGGCCGTCTTCCTCATCGTCTCCAAGGCCACCGGCACCACGGCCGAGGAGAAGGCACGTGTCAACGAGATGTTCGAGGTCGGCAAGCGTCCCACCCGCACCGCACCCGTCGACCTGTCCTTCGAGGATCAGATCGAAGAACTCGCCTCCAACCCCGCTCCGGAAAAGATCTGACCGTGACATTCCTGGATGATTTCGCGACACTGTCCTCGTTCGGTGCCACCGCCAATGGTGGTGTGCACCGCGAGGCGGCGACTGCGGACGACGGTCGAGCCAGGCGGTTCCTCGCCGACTGGTTCGACCGGCACGGCCTCACCACCACCGTCGACGCTGTCGGAAATATGTACGGCAGCATCGAGTTCGTACCCGGTGCTCCGTACGTGCTCGTCGGATCGCATCTCGACAGTCAGCCGACGGCCGGCAAATACGACGGCGCCTACGGTGTTCTCGCCGCAGCCCACGCCGCGCATCAGGTCATCGAATGCGTCGAACGAGGCTCTGTGACTCCGCAGTTCAACCTCGCGGTGGTCAACTGGTTCAACGAAGAAGGCTCCCGCTTCTCACCCAGTCTCATGGGGAGCGGGGTCTTCATCGGCAAGTTCGACGCCGACGACATCCTGAAGGTCGCCGACCGCGGTGGCATCACAGTCCGAGATGCGCTGTCCGATATCGGCTTCCACGGTGACGCACAGCAACCCGACGCCGTCTCCTACGCCGAGATCCACATCGAGCAGGGACCGATCCTCGAGCAGGAGGGCTCGACGATCGGTATCGTGACCGCCAACTGGGCTGCACGAAAGTACTCGATCACCGTGCACGGCGAGCAGTCCCATACCGGCGCAACACACATGGCGCTGCGTCACGACGCGTTGGTCGGCGCCAGCAAGATCGTCCTCGCTGCACGGGAACTCACCGCGCAGTTCCCCGACGGTCTGCTGCTGGCGTCGGTCGGGCAATTCGATGTCGAACCCAACTCCCCCATCGTCGTGCCGTCGAAGGTCACCATGGCCATCGACGTCAGATCCTCGGATCCCGACGTGCTCGAGCAGGCCCACAACATGCTGCTCGCGGCGATCGCTCAGGAGACAGAAGTCCACGTCAGCATCGACTCCTCCGCACTGCGGCCGTCCACCAGCTACCAGAGCGATGCCGTCGAACTCGCCGAAGAAGCTGCGAAAGACCTGGGCCTGTCGTATCGCCGGATGCTCACGATGGCCGGTCACGACTCGGTCAACCTGAAAGACATCGTCCCGACGGTCATGCTCTTCGTCCCCAGTGTCGACGGCATCTCACACAGCGAAAAGGAACTCACCCGCGACAGCGACCTAGTCGACGGCGTCACGATGCTGACCGAGACTGTCGCCCGCATGGTCCGGGGCGACATCGGAAACGTAGAAGCTGGCAACTTAGAAGCTACGGAACTTGCAGGCGTAGGAAGTAGGCAGACATGATCGACTTGACCGGTAAGACCGCAGTGGTCACCGGCGGCTCCCGAGGAATCGGGCGAGCTGTGGCCACCACACTGGCTGCAGCTGGCGCGCGCGTAGTGATCGCCGATCGCAGCGATGCCCTCCGCACCGACGGCGCGTCGACCTCGGACGTCATCACTGCCGCAGGGGGCATCGCCGAATCCGTATTGCTGGACATCGCCGATTCCCAGCAGGTCGACGCCGTGTTCGGTGATATTGCAACCCGGTTCGGCATCGACATTCTCGTCAACAACGCCGGGGTACTCAGCGCCGGAACGGTACTCGAGACGAGCGACGAGGCGTGGCGGTCGATCTTCGCGGTCAACGTCGATGGGACCTTCTTCTGCACGCGGGCGGCGATACGGCACATGGTCGACGCAGGCAAGGGCGGCAAAGTGGTGAACGTCGCGTCGATCAGCGGTCTGCGGGCGAACCCTGGTTTTGCGGGCTACTGCGCGGCCAAGGGTGCGATGGTCAACTTCACCCGTCAGGTCGGCATCGACTATGCGCCGCTGGGCATCAACGTCAACGGTGTCGCACCCGGGTTCGTCGAAACCGACATGACCGCGATCTACGACGCCTCTATCCGGGGCGCGTTGGAAGCGCAGACCCCGAACGGCAAATGGGCTGATCCGCAACACATTGCGGATACCGTGCTGTTCCTGTCGTCGACATTGTCCGACCACATCTGCGGCGAGATCATAGCCGTGGACGGGGGCTGGCTGGTCGGCACACCCGTTGTCCCACTATCGGTGTCAGCAGCGGTATCGGCATGAAAGGCGCTCGATGAACCCCCTTCTCACCCAGCCTCTCGCAGCGATACGCGAGGCGTTCCGCACGGGCGAGTCCAGCCCGGTCGATCTGCTGGACGCGACCCTCGAACACATCGCAGCGACCGATCCGGTGATCAATGCGCTTGCCTACGTCGACGAACAGGGCGCTCGAGCCGCGGCACAGGCAGCGACGGATCGCCTCATCTCGGGGCGTTCCCGCGGCGACCTCGACGGTATTCCGGTGACGATCAAGGACAGTGTGCACGCAATCGGGATGCCCTGGCGGCACGGTGTCGCTGCGAACGCGAACCTGCCCATGTCCACTGTCGACGCTCCCCCAGCTGCACGACTGAAAGAAGCGGGCGCTGTCATCCTCGGCAAGACGACAATGCCCGACATGGGCATGATGGCCGCCGGCGTCAGCTCCCTCTACGGAATCACCCGCAATCCCTGGGACCTCTCCCGCAATACCGGCGGGTCGAGCGCGGGTGCGGGAGCGTCTCTGGCGTCGGGCATCGGTTTCGGTTCTGTCGGTTCGGATATCGCCGGATCAGTACGGCTTCCCGCCGGGCACTGCGGACTTGTCGCGCTGAAGCCGACGCAGGGGCGCATCCCGCACACTGCGCCGTCGACCATGCGGTCCGCCGGGCCGATGGCACGCAGCGTCGACGATCTGATCGACCTCTACCGCGTCATCAGCCGGCCTGATCCGCGGGACACCTGGAGCCTGCCGCCCGAGGACACCGCCGACATACACGCGGCTCTCACTCCTGCCGGACTTCGCATCGGCGTCATGCTCGACATGGGCTACGGCACAACCATTTCCGACGAGGTGCTGCGCATGGTCCATTCTGCAGCAGCGGAACTGATGGCGGCGGGTGCCCTGGTCACCACGATGCCGCCGATCTTCCGTGAGGATCCGTACCCGGCACTCGATCGACTGTTCCAGGTTCGTGCTCGGACGGAGTGGGAGTCCATTCCCGAGGATCGCCGCTCACAGGTTCTTCCGGCGGTCGCGGATTGGGCCTCGGCGGCGGCGAATTACTCTGCGGCTCAGTTCTCGCGGGATACCGAGGCGGTGATGCGGTCGCAGGAGATCGTGCGGGCGAGGACGAGCGAGTTCGATTTCGTGATCAGTCCGGTCATTCCCACTGTCGGGTTCGCGGCCGATGAGGTCGGGCTCGATCCGGTGCAGCCGCTCGGTCACTGCAGTTTCACGGCGTGGTTCAACCAGACGGCTCAGCCTGCGTCGGCGTTGTGCTTCGGGTTCAGCGAGCACATGCCCGTCGGGATACAGGTCGTCGGGCCTCGGTTCGCGGATCAGGCGGTGCTGCGGCTGACGAAGTGGCTCGAAGGTGCACGCGAGATCGAGATGAACTGGCCGACAGCTGTGGCCGCGGACAAGATCGGAGCACTCGGATGACGGTACGGCAGACATTGAGCGAGTTGGGCGTGTGGACATCCGCCGAACTGACGTTGGATCCCGGCACGACGATGGCAAGCCCGAGCTGGTGGGGTGCAGACTCGGAGCGCTATTCGGCCAGGGCGTCCGTCGCCGACAGCAATGCCGGGTCGGCTGCGTTCGTCAAGGTCATGGAACCGCATGCACGCGACTACGTCGACATCGAGAACGCCTTCGCTGCCGCCGCGGCCGCTGGTGTCGCCGGCATCGGACCGAAGATCTTCATCTCCGACGCCGACTCCGGTGTGCTGGTCATGGAGGAGTTCACCGGCATGTGCCACACCGCGACGCTGGATCTGTTCGACGAGGATGCGAACGTCGAGAAGCTGGTCGCGCTGCGGACGTCGGTGCACGGCTTGGACGGGGTTAAGCGTCGAGCTTCTGTGTTCGACGACCTCGCGCATGCTCGGAATCTGGTCGAGAAGGTCGGCGGCGCACTACCCGCCGACTTCGAGTGGATGTTGCGCACACTCGGGCCTGCGCAGGCCCGCATCGAGACGGCCGGCTACGACGTTGTCCCCTGCCATGGCGACGGCAACGTCTCCAACGTTCTGGTACTCGACGACGGCAGCATGCGTCTCGTCGATTGGGATGTCGCGGCGTTGATGGATCCTCTCCAGGACATCGGAGCACTGCTCGCGGAGATTCGGCCGTTCGATTCCGATGCGCGTGAGGTGTTCGAGATGGCGTGGGGGTCGTTCGACAGTGCGCTGTTCGATCGGGCGCGGATCTATGGCATTGCGGACTCGCTTAGGTGGGCGCTGATCGGTTCCTACGCAGACGCGATGAGGCCGGGTACGCAGGAGTATTCGAAGTTTTCCGACTGGCAGTTCCTGAGGGCACGCGCTGGACTGCGCGACCCGCATTTCGACGACCGAGTACGGAACATCTGAGGTGGACATGAACGAGATCGCATTGGGATCTGCCCGTACCGAACCCGAGCGGCAGGTGGAGAAGGCGCTCGCCGCAGTCGCGGAGTGGGAGGGTCTGAACATCACGTACACCCCGGTGCCCGGCGGGTTGATGAACAGCAACTGGCGCATCACCGTCGACGGAAAACCGAAGCGCTACTTCATGAAGCTGCCTGGCGCCGGGTCGGAGTCGTTCATCGACCGATCGCTGGCGAACGAAGCTGCTCGACGGGCGGGTGCTCTGGACATCGGGCCGGAGGTGGTTCTCTTCGACCCCGTGACGGGTGTGGAGGTGATTGAGTTTCTGGAGGAGTATCGCGCCTGCACCAACGGCGACTTGAAGCGTCCGGAGATTCCGCTGGGCATCATCGACCTGTATCGGGTGCTGCATTCCGGGGACAAGCTCAGTGTCACCAAGACGATCTTCGACATGATCGACGAGCACCTCGACCAGGTCAACGAACTCGGTGTGCGACTCCCCCGCGATGCCGACGTGATCCTCGCAGAATACGGTCAGGCAAAGCAGGCGATGCTCGCGTCCGGTTTGGATCTGGTTGCGTGCCATAACGATCCGATGCCTGGCAACATTCTCGTTGCGCCGGGTAGGCCGATGAAGTTGGTGGACTACGAGTTCGCGTCGAACAACGATCGGGCGTACGAGCTCGCGGTGATGGTGACCGAGATGTTCTACGGCGAGCAGCAGACGATGGAGCTGATCGAGGAGTTCTACGGTAAAGCCGAGTGGTCGATGATCTCCCGGGTACAGGTGTGCAGTGCGCTCGCCGACGTCAAGTGGGGCCTGTGGGGCTGCATGAATCACAAGCTCAGTACGGCATGGGATTTCGACTATCACAAGTATGGCGCGTGGAAGCTCGCTCGGGCTCGGCTGAAGATGGCCGATCCGCGGTGGGCGTTCTGGCTTCAGGGGTTGTGAGGTGGCTATTCTCGATCGTGTAGGGGCATTGAATGTCAACGGTTTCGACGCTGCATCTTCTGGCGCCCTGGATACCCGCACTCGTGAACTGATCGACCGACGCCGCCGAGTCCTCGGGCCCGCGTATCACCTGATGTACGAGAAGCCGCTCGAGCTGGTGCGCGGTGACGGTGTGTACGTCTACGACGCCGACGGCACGCGCTACCTGGACATGTACAACAACGTCGCGAGCGTCGGGCATTGCCATCCGCGGGTGGTGGAGGCGGTAAGTCGGCAGATGTCGCTGATCAACACGCATACGCGGTATCTGCATGATGCGGTGATCGGATATGCGGAGGACCTGGTCGCGACGTTTCCCGCTGAGCTGACGACGGCGATGTTCACGTGCACGGGGTCGGAGGCGAACGATCTGGCTCTTCGTATCGCACGTCATGCGACCGGACGGCAGGGTGTCATCGTCACCGAAAGCGCTTATCACGGTGGCACAGTGGATGTGGCGGCGTGTTCACCGTCGATGGGTCCGGCGTCCGTGCGCGACGCGCCGTGGGTGCGGACGATCCCGGCCCCGGATGCGTACCGGGTGGATGGGGATTTGGGGACGTGGTTCGCCGAGCATGTGCAGGCGCAGATCGATGACCTGCAGGCGTCGGGTATCGGCGTCGCAGCTTTGTTGATCGATTCGATCTTCGCCTCCGACGGAGTGTTGCCGGAGCCGACGCCGTTCTTGAAGCCGGCTGTCGATGCTGTCCACGCCGCCGGGGGTCTCTTGATAGCCGACGAGGTGCAGCCGGGGTTCGGCCGGTTGGGGTCGTCGATGTGGGGCTTCGAACGACACGGGTTGCTGCCGGATATCGTGACGATGGGCAAGCCGATGGGCAACGGGATGCCGATTGCGGGTTTGGTGATGCAAGGTTCGCTGGCCGAGCAGTTCGGTCGGGACTTGCGCTATTTCAACACTTTCGGTGGGAATCCGGTGACGATCGCTGCCGCGCAGGCGGTGCTCGACGTGATCCGTGACGAGGAGTTGGTGGCGAATTCCTCGGCCATGGGCGCTCGGTTGCTCGCGGGGTTGCGAGGGGTCGCTTCGGAGGTCGAGTCGATCGGCGACGTCCGGGGTGCGGGGTTGTTCGTCGGGGTCGAGTTCGTCGGGCCTGGTGGGGAACCGAATCCAGCCGAGGCGCTACGGGTGGTCAACGCGATGCGGGAGCATGGGGTGCTGATCTCGGCGACCGGGTGTTTCGGGAACACGCTCAAGATTCGTCCACCGTTGGTCATAGGTGGGGAGGAGGTCGACCTGTTCGTCGCGGACTTCGACTTTCTGGCCAGCTGAGTTGTCACCGGGGCGTTGTTGGGTCGCGACCCCACCCCGGTGAGGGCACTGGTGCGTGAGACGGTTCATTAGGCTCGCACCATGACGAGCACCGACCTCTCCCGAATTGCCGGCAGAATCGCCGACGCGCTGTCCCGGGACGTCGAGGAACCCGAGCTCGATCGCGTGCTGAGCGAGTTGGGCGTCGACGCCGCCACCCGGGCCACGGCTCTGCACCGAACCCGCGCGACCAGGGAAGAGCTGATTCGGCTTCGTCGTCGCGAACACGAACTGGGCACCCTGTTCGCCAGCGCGCGTGATCTGGCCGAGGTCCGCGACATCGACGGCCTGCTCGAACGGTTGGTCTCCCGCGCACACGACATGATGGGCAGCGACGTCACCTATCTGTCCGAGTTCGATTCCGAGACACGGACTTTGCACGTCCGCAAGACAATCGGGTCGGTGACTCCTCAGTTCCGGAATCTTCGGGTCCCTGCAGGCATGGGTTTGGCCAGTCGGGTCGCCGATTCCCGCAGTGCGCAATGGGTTCAGCGCTACAGCGACTACGACGAGGGCACCCACGACACCGACATCGACGACGCTGTCTCGCGCGAGGGCATCGTGTCCATCCTCGGCGTACCGATGCTGTCCGACGGCCGGGTCCTCGGGGTGTTGTTCTCGGCCACCCGCCAGGAGCACGTGTTCGCACCGGAACAGATCGCGATGCTGTCGGCGCTCGCCGACCATGCGTCGATCGTCCTGCAGACCGCCAACACGCTCACGCAGCTGCGTGCTTCGGAGGAGGAAGCCCGCACAGCCCTTCGGACGTTGACCGATCATGTCGCGGTGCGCGACCGTTCCAACACGGTCCACCAGGAACTTGTACAGGCAGTTCTCGTCGGTGGCGGATTCGACCAGGTGGCAACCACTTTGGCGCGGGCGCTGGATCGGTACGTGACCATCGTCGACGCGGACATGCGCATACTCGCCTCCTCCGAGCCGTCCACCCACATCTCGGCCATCGTCAGCGTGTCCGTCGGCGTTCGGAACGCGATCGAACGCAGCCGCGCGACCGGACACTGCTCCTACGTCGACGCCGGTACATCGGATACTCAGGTCGTCGCAGCGGTCACCGCAGGCGAGCTCTACTTCGGAGCCGTCCTGCTCAGCTCGGGTGAACTCGAACTCGGCTCCGTCGACGACCGCACCATCGAGCGCGCAGCGCAGGTTGCGGCCCTGCTCACGCTGCAGCAGAACGCCGTCGCCGACGCGGACCAACGCGTCCGGCACGAACTCATCGCCGATGTACTCGACCCGTCACCGGAACGACGTCGAGACCTGGATCGACGGGCGCGTGCCCACAGCGTCGATGCCTCCCTGCTCGATACCGTTCTCGTCATCGTCGCCCCCGCGCAGTTCCGATCTGCTGCGGCGGCGCTGCTCGCAGCGCGGTACCAACAGGGCGGTCTGGTCAGCAACTACTCCGATGTCCTGGTCGCCGTCCTGCACAGCGCCGAACCGATAACCGAGGCTCACGACGTCCGACGCGCCCTCCTGGCCGGCGGAGTGCCCGACATTCTCGTCATCGTCCCGCCGCAGGCCCCGAACGTCGACGCATTGTCGGAACGGTTCGACGTCGCCCATCGCACGGCGCGACTCCTCGAGGCACTCGGCATCGACAACGACGTCGTCACCACCGAGTCGTTCCATCCCTACATGGTCATGTTCGGATCCGATCCGGACGCGGTCCACGCGTTCATCGACCACGTCATCGGACCGGTCATCGCCTACGACGCCGAGCACGGCACCGACCTCGTGGCGACCCTACGAGCATTCGTGCGCAACGAGTCGAGCCCGACCAAGACGGCCCGCGCCCTGAGCTACCACACCAACACAATCCTGCAGCGCCTCGACAGACTGCGTCTCCTGCTCGGCGACGGCTGGCGCGACGACGAACCGCTCTTCCGTATCTCGACGGCAGTGCGACTGGATTCTCTACGCGCGGCGCGGTTCCGTTCATGATGTGTCAGTGACACATCTATGTCCATTATTGATGTGTTCATGACACATATCCCACGTCACAATTCAGCCGTAGCGTTGCGTTCGATATCCCGACGGCCGCGCCCGATCGGGCAGGCCGAGTCGAACGTGTGGAGGAAGTAGTGCCCGTCAGCAGTCGAATTCCAGGATTCAAGGATTTGTCGCCGCTGGTGCGTCGCCGAACGGTCGCAGATCGCACCGGCCTTTCCGCATCCGCACTCGACTCACTGGATCCGAATACTGGACTCTCGGTCGAGCAGGCCGATCACATGGTCGAGAACGTCGTCGGTGTCCTCGGCATACCAGTCGGCATCGCCACCAACGTCATCGTCAACGACAACGAGTACCTAGTGCCGATGGCCACCGAGGAGCCGTCGGTCATCGCTGCCGCGAGCAACGCGTCACGGATGACGCGACCGCACGGCGGTTTCTTCGTCTCCCACACCGGGCCCGTCATGCAGGCTCAGATTCAGCTGCTCGACGTTCAGGATCCCGAGGCCGCTCGCCTGCGCATCCTCGAAGCGCGCGAGGAGATCCTCGAACTGTCGAACGCTCAGGATCCGACGCTGGTGAAGTTCGGCGGTGGCGCTCGCGACCTCACGGTTCGTGTTCTCCCCACCCGCACCGGTGTCCACGTCATCGCGCACATCGTCGTGGACGTCCGAGATGCCATGGGCGCCAACGCCGTCAACACCATGGCCGAGTCCGTCGCCCCGAGGCTCGCCGCGATCGCAGGCGGACGACCGTTGCTCCGCATTCTGACCAACAAGGCAGACCGGCGCATCGTCCGAGCACGCGCAGTGTTCGATCGCGATCTCCTCGGCGGAGCCGAGGTCGTGGACAACATCGTCCACGCGTCGGCCTTCGCAGAAGCCGATCCCTACCGCGCCGCGACGCACAACAAGGGCATCATGAACGGCATCAGTGCAGTCGTTCTTGCGACGGGCAACGACACTCGTGCTGTCGAGGCCGGCTGCCACTCCCACGCCGTCGGCGCCGACGGCCGCTACACCGCCCTCTCGCACTTCGAGAAGACAGCCGACGGGCACCTGTCCGGAACACTGGAAGTGCCGATGGCGGTCGGTCTCGTCGGCGGTGCCACCAAGGCGCATCCCGTGGCGCGGACGTCGATCGAGATTCTCGGCGTCACCTCGGCCACCGAACTGGCCGAGGTCATCGTCGCCGTCGGACTCGCCCAGAACCTCGGCGCATGCCGCGCGTTGTCCGCCGAAGGAATCCAGCAGGGCCACATGCGACTTCACGCCCGCACCGTCGCTGTGACCGCCGGTGCCTCCGCCGACGAACTCGACAACGTCGTGCAACGGCTGATCGGCGACCGGTCGATTCGCGTCGAACATGCAGAGAAGGTTCTCGGCGAGCTACGCAACGGCAGCCTCGTATGACATCAGGCGATCTCCCCCGACCCGACGTCCATCGGGACTCATCGCTCCCGCGGTCGGTCCGGGTGTACGAGGTAGGTCCCCGAGACGGGCTGCAAGCAGAGAAGACGATGGTCCCGACGGCTACCAAGGTCGAATTCTGCCGACGTCTGGTCGCGTCGGGCATCACGAACCTGGAACTGACGAGCTTCGTCTCCCCTCGCTGGGTCCCCCAGCTGGCGGACGCCGAGGACCTGATGGCGGCGCTCGATCTGCCGTCGTCCGTGCGACAGATCGTGTTGGCGCCCAACGCCCGTGGTCTCGATCGTGCGCTGGCGGCCGGGGCCACCGAGATCGCAGTGTTCGTCAGCGCGACGGAAACGTTCGCGAACAAGAACCTCGGGTCGACGATGTCCGATGCGTTGGCTTCGGCGGAGGTCGTCGTGAGCGGCGCTGCCGCAGCGGGAATCACGACCCGTGGATACATCTCGATGTGCTTCGGCGATCCATGGGAGGGCTCGGTGGACGTCCACCGCGTCGCCGACGTCGCCGAGCAGTTGATGGCGATGGGCGTCGGGACATTGTCCCTCGGGGACACGATCGGCGTCGCCACCCCCGCGCACGTTCTCGCGGTCCTCGACGCCGTCCTCGCCCGGGGCATCACCGTCGACACGGTCGCCATGCATCTGCACGACACCTACGGCCAGGCGCTTGCCAACGTGCATGCGTCGTTGGCGGCTGGTGTCACCGAATTCGATTCGTCGGCAGGTGGATTGGGACGTTGCCCCTACGCCAAAGGCGCGACGGGCAACCTCGCCACCGAAGACCTGGTGTGGATGCTCGACGGGCTCGGCATCGACACCGGCGTCGACCTCCATGCTCTGTCCGACGTGTCGGCGTGGTTGGCCGACACGATGGGCCGTCCCAGCTCCTCTGCCGTCGTCCGCGCATTGTCCGCCGCGCGCGTCGACCGCACGCTCTCCCCTACCCGTTGATCGCAGCACCCCAAGGAATCGATATGTCCGACATGTCCCACACCCCGAGCCTCCCCGAGGTCGACTCGAAGACCAAGAAGGAACGCCGCCACGCCGTCATCGGCAGCTCGGTCGGCACCATCATCGAGTGGTACGACTTCACCCTCTACGGCCTCGCGTCCGCGCTGGTGTTCGCTCCGCTGTTCTTCCCGGGCGCCGGGAGCTTCGCCGGAATGCTCGGCGCATTCGCGGCCTTCGCCGTCGGATTCGGCGCACGCCCAATCGGCGGTCTGATCTTCGCGCACTACGGTGACCGCGTCGGACGCAAGATGACGCTCCTGGTGACGCTGATGATGATGGGCATCGCGACGACGTTCATCGGTCTGCTCCCCACTGCCGAATCGATCGGTATCTGGGCTCCGATTCTGCTGATCGTGTTGCGTATCTTCCAAGGCGCCGGTGCCGGCGCCGAGTTCGCGGGCGCCATGACCATGGCGAGCGAGTCATCCGATCCGCAGCGCCGCGCCTACACCGCCGGTTTCCCCGGTGCGTCGGTGTATCTTGGAATGGCGTTGGCGACCACCACGTTCGCGTTGCTGACCATGCTTCCCGACGAGCAGTTCCTCGCCTGGGGCTGGCGTATCCCGTTCATCGCCAGCGCGGTCATTGTCGCCTTCGCCCTCTACTTCCGACTACGGGTGAGCGAGACCGCCGCGTTCGAAGAAGCAGCGAAGGACGGCGCTGTGCAGAATTCGCCGCTTGCCGGAGCCGTCAAGAACCACTGGCGCATCCTCATCTGCGGCATGGCCCTGTTCACGTTCACCTTGCCGTGGGTCTACATCGTGCAGACCTTCTCGGTCTCCTACGTCACCGGCACTCTCACGGTGAACCCGACCGCGGTGCTCGTGGCGCTGATCATCGCCGAACTGCTGACCATCCCCGCGACCCTCTACTTCGGCAAACTTGCCGATCGCATCGGCCGTAAACCGGTACTGCTCGGCGCGGCCGTGTTCGGCATCATCCTCGCTTTCCCGCTGTTCTGGTTGTACGGCACGGAGAACATCGTGCTGGTCGGTGTCGGTCTGGTCCTCGGACTGGCCATCATTCAGGGCGCGACGATCGGCGTCTCCGCAGCGTTGCTCGCCGAGATCTTTCCGACGAATGCTCGCTGGAGCGGTATCGCGATCTCCCGTGAAATCCCCGCAGCCGCTGTCGGCGGAACTGCGCCTCTCGTCGCCACTGCACTGGTTGCGACGTCGAACGGCAGTCCGTGGCTCGTCGCCGCATACCTGATGGGGCTCAGCATCATCGGTCTCATCGGCATCGCTTTCCTGCCGGAGACTTTGCCCTCGAAGGCCAAGAACGCCACACTGGATCCCATCATGGTCGCCGACGTCGAACCCGTCAGCTGACCCGTAGTACCTCTCATAGAAAGCGAATTCATGACTTTCCCTCTGGTAGGCAACACGGGCTCGTTGGCCGGCGTTGTGGTCCTCGACCTTTCGCACGTCCTCGCCGGTGCTTACGCTGCGCAGATGTTCGCCGACTTCGGAGCGACGGTGATCAAGATCGAGAATCCGACGGGTCCCGATGTGGCACGAGGGTTCCCGCCCTACCTCAAGACCGAGGACGACGAGTTCAGCGCCTATTACGCCCAGTACAACCGCGGGAAGCTGGGGCTGACGCTCGATCTACGTGCGGACGAGGGCAAGGCCGTGCTGAAGGATCTGGTTGCCAAAGCCGATGTGCTGATCGAGAACTTTCGGCCCGGAACGACGAAGAAGCTCGGCATCGACTACGACGTGTTGGCCGAGATCAATCCGAGGCTCGTCTATCTCGCGATTTCGGGTTACGGCCAAACAGGTTCGCGTAGTTCGTATCCGGCGTTCGACAATACCGCGCAGGCAGCCGGCGGATTGTGGTCGATGAACGGACAGGTCGGAGAAGATCCGGTCCGGGTCGGTGTCACGATCGGTGATCTGTCCGCCACCATGTTCGGAGTGATCGGCGCCCTCACCGCGCTGCGTCACGCCGAGCGGACGGGCGTCGGCCAGCTCGTCGACGTCGCTCAGGTCGACAGCATCTTCGCGATGACGGAGACAGCCGTCGTCGACTACACGGTCGACGGCACGACGGCCGCGCCGTCGGGCAACAAGCACGCGTGGGTCCGCCCATATGAGCTGTTCCCGTGCGCAGACGGCCAGGTCTTCTTCGGCGGCTACACCGACAAGCTGTGGAACGCCTCCTGCGAGCTCTTCGGCACTCCTGAGGCGGCAACCGATCCCGAGATCGACACGATGCGCAAGCGTTTCGACCCGGAGGTCTACGAGCGCCGCGTCAAGCCGTTGGTGATCAGCTGGTTCGACGGCCGCAAGCGATCCGAACTCGAAGACCTCGCCGGCGCAGTCATTCCGTTGACGGCGATCAAGAACATCGGTGAGGTGGTCGAGGATCCGGGCACGGCAGAGCGGGACATGGTCGTCGAGGCCGACTATGGCAAGTTCGGGACGCTGCGGATGTTCGGCCAGCCGATCAAGCTGGGTGCCACTCCGGCCGAGCCTGGGCGCAAAGCGAACGGTCTCGGCGAGCACACCGACTCGGTCCTCGCGGGCTTGGCCGGGTACTCGCCCGAGAGGATCGCAGCGTTGCGCACCGACGGCGTCGTCTGATGGCCGTCGTACGTACCGAGTCTCTGCGACTGGCACCCGCGGTTGCCTATCGCGGTACGTTCGCTCCCGCAGCAGCGGAACCGAAGTCGACGGGTGAGCTTCCTCCCGGCTGGGAGGGCATCTACTTCCCGTTCGACGCCGCGCTGGCCGAGCTTCGTCCCGACGGCTCCCCTGCCGACGACGGTGTCCTGCCCGTCATCGATCTACCGCGACGGATGTATGCCGGGGAGGACACCGTCTTTCACAGGCCACTGGCGTACGACGACGTCGTGGAGCAGCGTGTGCAGGCGGGGTCCATCGTCGACAAACAGGGACGGGGTGGGCGGCTCGTATTCGCCGACGTCGAGCGCAGCTATCTCGTCGACGGTGAACTGGCCGTCTCCAGTGTGTGGCACGACGTGTTTCTCGAGGCCACGAAACCAGATGCGGTGGCCAAGCCGCCTGCCCCGGCTCCCGATGTGGAGTGGTCGTGGACCGAGTCGTTGACCCTCGATTCCCGCCAGCTCTTCCGGTTCTCCGCGCTGACTTTCAACACCCATCTGGTGCATTACGACCGGGATTGGGCTCGCAACGTCGAGGGTCTGCAGGATCTGTTGGTGCACGGGCCGTTGGTGCGGATGCTGTTGCTCGACTTCGCTGTACGGTCGCAGCCCGGTGCGCGCCCGCGGAGCTTCTCGATCCAGATGCAGGCACCGGTGTTCGTCGACACAGAAGTCCGGTTGGTGGGACGTGCCACCGATACCGGCAGCGAAGTACTCGTTCTCGACTCCGAGGATCGCGTGTTGGCGCGGGGAGTTGTGACTCAGTCAGGCTGATCGGTCGACCGTGCTGTCCGACGGAGTCGCGTAGTCGTAGGTGTCGTCAATGGCGGGCTGGTTCGCACACCGTCGATCCAACCAGAGCGAACCCGACGACGAGTACCTGTCCGAGCACTCCGCGGGCGCGACACAACATGTGTCGACGGTAGGCGTGAGCAGCATGGCGCAGTCGAACGTTCGAATGACCGCCGAAAAGTCAGCCGACCGAACGACTGGCTCGCAGGCAGAAACCATGGTTGGCTCGTCACTTCGATCGGTGACCGGACAAGTACGAGGATGGCCTAATGAGGATGCGCACTGCCCACTTGATGGCCGCCCTATCGATCACATGCGCGTTCGGCTTGGTCGGTGCAGCGTCGGTGTCAGCGGCTCCCCTACCGAACACCGGGAGCGCGGTGGTGGATACTGGCTCTGCAGCGGCGAATTCGGGTCTAGCCGTCCTCAGTACGGGTTCGGCCGACATCTGGCAAGCACTTCAGTACCGGCTGTTCGGTCCATGCGCTCCGTGGTCATCCGGCCGGTGCTAGAGGGGTTGAACTCGGATCGAGCTCGCCAAGGACCTCGCTGAACCGAACGCAATCCGAAAACGCCGGCACCCTGACTATGCACGCTGGGGTGAACAGTTTGCATATTCAATGAAACACCAATTACACATGGGACTTTCGCCCTATCGTTGCACCCGATGCCTGTTGCTCGCGGTTGTCGTGATCCCCGTATACGGTTGCGGCATGTCGGGTGGGGGAACAACGGATGGCGCCGTCGTGCGTAGACAGCAACCGGTGAATGGGTCTGCAGCTACGTGGCCATGGATACGCGAAAATACGCTCGCGGGCCTCGACGCGTTGATCGAGCGCAGGTTACGGAACGCAAAGCTGACCAAGATTACGGACAATTCGTTGCCGTTGCCTGAGCGAACGCTACTGGAAGTAGTAACTTCCGTTTCTCCACCTCGGAGTGGATGGTCTAGCCACCGATTCTTCCTGTTGGACGCCGACACCGCGGATGCCGGCGACCCGGCACGCTGCGAGGTCGAGCTAGCATACGAACCCAAGGCCCGCAAACTCAAGCTGAAGGTCACCTCAGCGACGCGTCGGGCGCTCGGAACTGCGACTCACGTCCGGGTTGCGTACGCCGACGACTTCGATCTCGATCTGCTCCGACAACTGCGTGTGTGCGTTCAGCAGGCGACCCGTGCACCCCTGGTCGTCGACTTGTGGTCGCCCGGTGTCCTGCCCGTGGCTCCCGCTGTCGAAGGACTGAACACCGAGCAACAGTGGGCTTTCAACGCCATGACCTCCGAGGGCGCATGACTGGTCTGGGGCCCGCCGGGGACCGGAAAGACGAATGTCATCGTGAAAGCCGTTTCTCGTGCGTTGAGCCAGGGGCATTCGGTTCTCATCACGTCACACACCCACGTCGCAGTGGACAACGTCGTCGAATCAGTCGCGGAGACCGTGAAAAAAGCCGGTCAAGTCGTCCGAGTCGGAGCATCGGGCCAGCTGGCACGGAAGGTGTCGGAACATCCCTGGCTCACCGTCGACAAGGCCGCCGCAGCGATAACCAACCGCGTTGCGCGACTGCAGTCGATTCAGGACGCAATGGGCGAGAACGAATCGCACCCAGATCGCCTCCACCTCGGCGTTGTCGTGCAGCGTCTCGAACAGGGAAACGGTCTACGGCTCGAATCTGCGCTTCGAGCTCAGGAAGCAGCGGACAGAGCACGGCACCTTGCAGAAGACTTGGTGATGGCGGGAGCCGAGTCCGCGCGCCGCCGTGCCGACTTCGAGCGAATTGATGCGGCAACCGCACACAGCGCGGCCTCGGCGTCCGCGTTACCTCAGCTGAGAGAACGCGCTGAGTCTGCCGCTATAACTGCTCACCATAGCGCTCACCAGGTCTACGCCGCAGAGCAGTCACTTGCGTCGCTAAGGTTCGAGCTGTCCAATGCCGTCCTGGAGTGGTCGGAGGCCACGTCGGCCCGACAGTCCTGGAGCGCGGGTTTGCCGTGGCGGCGGCATGCGCTCGACTCACGAATACAACTGGCAAATGAGCGTCGCAACATACTTGCCGCCGATGTCCACTCTGCCGAAGCCGGAGTCGAAACGTTCAGAAGGGCAGCCGCTGCCGCTGGCGGCGAGGCCACCAGCGCACATGAGCGAGTAGGGATCGCCGAATCCGCCCAGCGCCGCGCTCGGGAGCTGGCCCGAGAAGCATCTATCGTTCAGGCTGCGGAATCTGCTGCGCAGGCCCACATCATTCAGACACGAGCTCAATATGCAGAAGCTCAGCGCGTTGTCGACGCCGTTCCCGACTGGGAGGTCATCATTGCTGAGGGTCGAGTCGACGGAACGTTGGAGGCCCTGGCTGAACGCGACGACTACAACGAACGCGTCGCATCACTCGACACTGCCATGAAAGAGCTGATCCGCAAGAAAAAGCTGCTGGACGACGAATACGCAAAGACCAAGAGCAACCTCCTCGAGACAGCTCCGGTCATCGCGTGCACACTGTCGTCGTTGACGACGAAGACCGAGCTCGCGAACCGTCGCTTCGACACGGTCATTGTCGACGAGGCGGCGTCGGCACAGATCCCGCAACTTGTGTACGCCGGATCGAAAGCCGACCACTGCCTCGCGTTCGTGGGTGACTTCCTGCAGAATGCGCCGATCACCGAGACCGACGACGCCATCACCGAGGACGACAAGCGCGTGCTGCACTGGCAGGAAGACGACATTTTTGCGCTGCACGGTGTCGTGGATCGAGCCTCCACTGAACGCAATTCGCGATGCGTGGCTCTGCGCACGCAGTATCGATATCCACCCGTCATCGCCAGCATCGTGAACGAGTTCTGCTACGACGGCCTACTCGAAAGTTCCTGGCGCAGCGACGACGACAGTATCGGTCCGCCCTATGTAGTCTTCGTGGACACCTCCACGCACCCCGAACAAGGCTTGCGTCGACGCGGCCAGTCGTGGACCCACCCTCTCGGGCTCGACTTGATCGAAGCCATCCACAACCGTCACCGGGAGGACTCGGGCACCTCGATGGGAGTGGTGTGCCCGTACGCAGCGCATGCCCAACAGGCAGAAGCACTGACGCGGAGAAAGAGGTTGGCCATCGAATGCGGGACTGCCCACAAATTCCAAGGGCGACAGTACGATGTCGTGATCCTCGACCTGATGCAGGACTCGGGTCGTTTACGTTGGGCGGCCCAGGCTGATCTGTCCGGGAGCAAGCGAGAGGTGTCCGCGGCCAAGTTGTTGAACGTCGGGATCACACGCGCTCAGAAGCGGCTCTACATCATCGGAGATTGGAGCGTGGTGCGTAATACGCCGACGCCCGGCATGATTGCCATCGCGAACTTGCTCGGAGAACGGGAGTTCGAATTGGTCTCTGCCGCAGATGCGCTCACCATTGGAACCACCAGAAACAGATGACGCTCCACCTCGCTGCCTGCTCACATGCTGGCGTTACTCGTCCACCTCTACGCCGTAGCGCGCAGCGAGTTCAGCCAACCCGTCGTCGTATCCCTGCCCGATTGCGCGGAACCGCCATCCCGCTCCCCGACGGTAGATCTCGGCGAGGAGCATCGACCGCTCGGTCGTCGCAGCGTCCAGAACCGCAGCGGCGATAGGAGATTCCGTCCCGTCGAGAGCGATGGACACTGCCCCGATATCGCCGAACGTGCTATCCCCGTCGATGGCTGCCGCGACCACAATCCGATCACAGTCCGACGGCACGGAGGTGAGATCGATCCGGATGCCTTGCTCGCTATCTCCGTCGATAGTCAACGCAACTGCGCCGTCCGATGTGGCCGGCGCGTTGAAGAAAACGAAATCCTCGTCGCTCGAAACGATTTCGTCGCTGTTGAGCAGGAACGCAACGACGTCGACGGCGGTGGATCCAGTATCACTGACTCTCCACGATGCGTTGACGGACAACGACGTCGCGGACGGAGCGAGATCGACTACGCCCCCGCGCGGAACCAACGGCGCGATCCTCGGTCCGACAAGGCTCACAACGGCTGGTTGTTCGACATTCAGGGCGCTGTCGACCTGGAGTGGTGTGAGAACAGCGAGTCCACGTTCGGCGACGCGCGGCATCCGGGGATCACCATCACCGCCGGTGAGCACCAGGACGTCCGTCACGCCTGCGCTCAGGTTGACAGCCGGCGTCGCGCCGAGCTGTATCAACCGCGACCGCATCAGGACTGATTCGGCATGCGAACCGCCCATCACCAGAACGCGGCGATTCTGCCACGGCTTGCCGGTCGACGAAGATATCGGGACCCGCGCCGCAACGACGACCGTTGCCCGCGCGATCTTGGGCGTCCCAGGGCGGACGGTGTGGAGAAGTTCGAGGAGCTCCGTCTCGCTCACCACCTCCAGTCCGTGCGATCGAGCGCGGCGCACCTTGGAGCTGTCCGAAACCGGGTCGGAGCACACCACCAGGCTCGTGTAGCGACTCACCGAGTTCATGACATCGAGTCCGGCGTGCGTAAGGCGGGAAGCCAGCTGCAGCCGGGGCACATTCGTCTCCCCGCTGATCACGACGCGCATTCCCTGGACCAAACCCGAGGACGATTCGAACCGGCCAGGATTCTGCCATTTGCAGTCGGTACGCGGGACAGAGTCGGGATATAGCGTCAACCGCTCGGTACACATGGTCACCGGCAGCGGTAGATCCAAGGATCGAGCGAGGCGGGAGCTGTGGGTGAAGATCTGCGACACCACGACAGCGTCGTCGTACGCATCGTGGGCGTTGGACTGCAGCACCTTCCAATGAGCGGCCAGCGTTGCCAGCTTGTGGTTCGGGAGGTCGAGTTGCAGTCGGCGCGACAACGCGACCGTGCACAGTCGCTGTTTGGTCGGCATGTCCAAGCCGGCACGCATGGCCTCCAACTTCAAGAACCCATGGTCGAAGCTCGCGTTGTGCGCGACCATGGTGCGACCGTCGAGCATCTCCATCAATTGCGGGGCAACATCCTCGAACTTCGGCGCACCTGCCAGCCGTTCCGGGGTGAGATTGTGGATGTACACCGGACCGGGATCGCAACCGGGGTTCACCAGCGTCGAGAGTTCGCGTCCGACCGTCCCGTTCTCGTCGATCGTCAGTGCGGCGATGCTGAGCACGCGGTCACGGCTGGCCTTCAACCCCGACGTCTCCACATCGACGACGACCCAGCGGTCATCCTTGACCGCAGTTGCATTGCGCATGAATCTGTACTCCCGACGATATAGGCACGGCTCAGGATCACCATGCAGGATCATTCGCGAGCGTCCACCAGATCCACGGCCGTTCGCGGACAACGCCCGGGTCCCTGGTCGAAGTTCATTCAGTCGGATGAATGAAACTGGTGATTTAGTCGAGCTTCTCCGTAGATAATTGAAGGGGCAAACTGGTCGGCGCACTTCTGCTGTCGACGCAGAGCATGCTACGAACGGATGGCGAAATGCCTGATGAATCACGGTCCGCCCAGCCCGGTTGGTATCCGACGCCAGACGGCCGCCAACGGTACTGGAACGGCTCTACTTGGCTGGATCTGCCCGAGCCGTCAGCACCTTCGATCGCTGAGCCTCCGAGGTGGCGGCCGTCCAAGAAGCTTGTTCTGATCGCAGCCGGGGTGTTGCTCGTATTGGCCATCGGGGGAACTACCGCCAAAGTGGTTCACGACTCCAACGTGGAGTCCGAACAACTAGCTGCTCAACAGTTGGCGCAGGATGCTGCAGATCAAGCGGCTCAGCAAGAGTCGGACCGAATCACGGCCGCTGCCGCAGCCAAAGAGAAGTCCGACGACGCAGAGCGCCTCTCGAGATCGATTTCGGTGCTTGAGGTCGAAGGCAGTGTCAAGAAGATGGCCGAAGACCACGTTCAGAAGGGCATCGTCGACGGACCGATCATCTCGGTCTCATGCTCACCAGTGAGCGGTGGTTCGACCGACGACCTCACCGCGACCACGACTGTGTTCGAATGTTTTGCCGCAACCACGGACAACGGCGACGGCACCATGAGCGGGTTCAAGTACAACTCCACGATGAATTGGACAACAGGCTCGTTTACCTACGGTCTTGGCGCGCCGTAATCGAGATGATCCTGTGGTGAAGGACTGACAACTCACCCACCCGCCTGGACATTGGCGCGGTTCCGACCGCCCGTTCACAGCATCAGCTGGACACCTCTTGGGCATCAATCGCATTGCGGGCCGGTGGTGTAGCCCTGTTCGCACCCATGTTGGGCTTGAATGTCTCTCCGCCGGTGGGCTCGTCTCCGCACAGGAGTCCACAACGTTCGTACCCTTTGACGACGCCGTCACCATTAGGGCCCTCGGCCTCGTTGTACGGATATCCACTCGCGGCAGGGACGACGTGTCTACACAGGCGGGGTCGTTCACGACGTACGAACCGTCCGTGTACACAGCCGTTCCGCCGTAGTCGCAGTACCGCAACCCTGCCCCTCGCACTGAGCAATACACCCCTCACACGAGGCTCGACACCCAGAAATGGTCTACCCCTACCGTCGGTAGCACAGTCGACGGACGGGAGCGGACCAGGATGTTGATCAACAGGATCGCCGCAGCTCTGGCTCTGATCTCCGCCGTCGCCCCCTACGGATGGGCGTCTCCGATGTCACCCACGCCTCGTTCCCCACGGGCCACCGCGGCCCGACGATTGGCCGGTCATGCCGGTCAGCCACGTGAGCCTTCACCTCAAGCCAACGGGCTTCTTCGACGGCAATCCGATGCCCTCGATCTAGCGCCGGAGACCCCGAAGGTCGGTGGTCACTGCTGCAGTTAACTTGGCAGGGTGGTTCGATGCAATATTTATCCCTGTTTGGCGTTCACGGGGAATGTCGTCAACGGGTCATGATCCGAAGCGTCACCTGTAGGGGTCGTCCATCGATCGATAGATGACCACCAGGGAACTTGCTTCCTGGTTACCGTCGCCGCAGCTGAACAGGATCTCACCGGCGGGATTGATCGAGCAGTACCACTCGGCGTACTCCATAATCTCGAGCGGCTTGTCGTACAACGTGAGGTACGTCGCATTCATCACGGTCATCGCCTCGGGGCACGAGACACTTCCCTTCGATACCAGCACATCTCGCGGAATTCCGTCCGCCGCCGTCACAACCCCGCAGGTGCCTCGACCTGAGCTTCCCGAATTGGGGTCGGTATATGCGTTCTCCTCACATGGTTTGGTGGACATATCTTTCGCGGACTCGAACGTCTCGCCATTGTCCGGGAAGAACCACACCACCGACCGGTACATGAACGTGCGTTCACAATCGCCGAGATCGAATCCGACGATCGTGACGGGTTCGATCGGCGCATTGGCGACTCCCGACGACTGGTCGACGTTGCGCGCGACTCCTGTACCCGTGGCCTGTGCCCCACCCCAGTCCTGCCAGACGATGTTCTCGACGAGCCCGGACAGACTGCCTCCGTTGTAGATGTCAGCGGGCCGGACCTCGCCGTATCCCTTCTGGTCCGGACCCCACACTCGCCCCAAAACCGGCTCTGCGCTCACGCTCGGAGCAGCGGCAGTGGGCGCCCCCAGTGCTTCGACGTACTCGAATCGGTAACCGCCCGTCGAAAACTGGAATCCCCTGCCGGAACTATCCGAGCCGCACGAGACACCAGACTCCTGGACGTTGCAGGAGAATCCGTTCGCCGACAGTGTCTGTCCGTACCCCAGCACCGGTGTGGTCTCGTCCATCCGCCAGAACAGCGCCTGGCTCAGGCTCGCGAAACGCGCATCATCCGACCTGTTCACCAGGATTGCGTTCGGCGCACCCAACGCGCCGGACCCGAACTGCTCGACGAGCGGCGCCGCTTCGACCGGCATGTCCTTACTTGTCTTCGGTTGGCAGCCGGCCATCTGGTTGTCCGAACCGCCCTGCGCGCTGTCCGCCAGGATCGCGCAGCGCCACAACCCGCTGGGCGTCGTGAAGTAGTAGCCGCTGGTTCCACCTGATTCGTACAGGAACCCGGCTGGATCGACCAACGTCGGCGTCGGCGCTGGAGTGGCCGGCGGTGCCGGAGCATCGGAAGTCGACCGACCTTCGAACCCGACGATTGAATTGGGAACCTCCACCGGTTGGTCGGACGAGCAGGAGACAAGAGCGAACATCGCTGCTGCCACGACACTGAGCACTATCCGGGACATGCACGGAACATTAGCGGCGCTCATCGTCGGGCACAGTCCGCCGTTCGCAGGACTTCCGGTGGCACGGAAATGCGCACCAGGGGAAACTCAACCGTGCCACTGGGGCCGGAGGCCCCCGGGAGGCACGCAGCTTGGGTCAGCGACGCACTCACCAACGAGCTGGTCCGCACGTTCAGCCTCGTCCGATCCGCCCCGAACAGATCCACCGAATGGTCGACGGGCCTGGACTCCTGGTCGGGTCCGATGTACTCGAGCTTGGGCACCGTTGTGCCTGGCGCGCAGGAGTATTCGAAGTTCTCCGACTGGCAGTTCCTGAGGGCTCTGGTCGAAGTGGTGCTTATTGGGTATTGGACCGGAAGGTCGGAATGTTTCATTGCAGCTTGCAGATTCATTCGACCGAATGACCACGCGCCGTGCGCCTTCCCCATCGTTTGCTCAACAGCGGAAGCACTCGACTGCCGTTTGCCGGGGGGGAGAGAGAAAGCCAACACCGGAGGCGCGCCAGAACGACCGACCGCTTCGGCTCCTGGTAAATACGTCACCGAATCGAAGGCTGCTGTCACGCCGACCGACGTCGAGACATACGTCATCGACGTGTCCCGCTGAAAGAACAGATCGGCACCTACCTCCACGGCGTCTATGTTCGATCACAGGAACACGACGTCCCAGCTGTATTCATTCGCCTGCCGTGATCAGCTTCCGCGCAGCAGAATTCGTCCATTCCCGGCTCGCGTTCTCGTGACCGTCGGTCATCACGCGAACCGTCGCTGAGCCGGGGCGCTCGTCCTCCGATATGGCGGATAGCCCGGCACCGCGGGTCGAGCACGAGCGGGTTGGCGCCCTCGATGGGCGTGCTGTCGTAGACCAGCTCGTACCGGTCGTCGAACTGTGCGAGCGTGACCATTGTCCGACCGTCGGCCTCACGCTCCTTGATGATGAACGTGTCGAATCCGCCGCGGATATCGTCGGAGATGGAATGCACCGAGCCGGACCGGTCGGGCAGTGCGGCGACGACGGACAGCTGCGAGTTGGTCATGTTCTTCTCCTGAAGGACGCAGACGACACGGCAATGAGTGCGATGGATGTGGAAGTACCGATAGAGCTGTTCGCGTCGATCACCGGAGGGCGACCGTCGTGCCACCCGAGAACGCCGAATCGTGCAGCTCGATCTCGGCAGGCACGGTCCCGACGGGGACGTCGAACACGACGGTCGTGTCCAGCGCGTTGCCCGGGTTGATCTGTTCGTATCCGATGCCCTCGTCGAGGTAGGCGGTCGCGACACTGTCAACCAAGTACTGCTTGCCGTCGGCGTCGAGCAATTTTTGAGAGGACGCGTCCAAGCTCTGCGCTCGATCACCGATGTTGCGGACGGAGATTGCCACCTGAACGAACTCGCCCTGAGCGGTCTGCGTCAAGTACTCCGAACCGACGGTCGCGACGGGTGGTGCGACGGCGGTGACCACGAACTCGAACTTGCCGTCGCGCACCGGGACGCCGATCCCCGGTTGCGTCGACTCGGCCGGTGCCGCCGGAGCCGCTTCCTCCGACACCGAGGACCCGGCCGGCGCGGGAGTCGGCGGGGTCTCCGAAGAACCGCCACCGACAAGCCGGATGAGAACACCCAGCACGACGATCGCCAGGATGACGGTCAAGATCTTGTGTCGGGCCAACCAATTCCTCTTCTGCTCGGGAGCGGGCGGGGCGTACTGCGGCTGGGGGTTCGGATTGTGAGTGGTCATGTCGGATTCCTTCCGTTCGGCGATGCGTCAACAACACCGCAGTCGGCCGTGTCCGCGCCTCGGCAGATCGGACGGTGAACTTCCTCCTTTCGGTCGCATACGGACGGTGATGTGGGCCGACCGGGCGATCCGCCATGTCGGTGCTCGGCCGTACGCTGCTGTTCGTGAGCACGCACCGGACAGGCACCCTGCGCCGCAAGGCCTGGACTGCGGCGGCGGTGGCGTTCAGCTTGTTCTGCTCGATCATGACCGCCGGGCTGGCGGGCGCGTCGGGGACGCCGGGGTGGAACCTGGGCATCGGCGTCGCGCTCAACCTGGTCGCGGGCGTCGCGTTGATCTGGCGACATGAGCGGCCATGGACCGTTCTGGGACTGGCGTTGGCCGGGCCGCTGTTCTTTGCCACCGATGCGACAGCAGCGTTGATTGCACTGTTTGCCCTCGGCGCGTTCGCGCACACCAAGCCTCTGGTGGCGGCTGCCATCGCGGTGTACGTCGCGTGCGGGGTGTCGTTGACGTACGACGCGCATCGCAGTCGGTACTACTCCGTTCTGACCCTCGGCTCGACGAAGACCGAGGATGGGTCGACGCCGATCGAGTGGGACGTCGCGGCGTGGATTCCGTGGGTGGTCGCGGCGGTACTGGTCGGGTTGGTCGTGGGTGGAGCAGTGCTGCGCCGCACGCGGTCCGACCTGACGGAGGCCGTGGTCACGCGAGACAAAGTGACGGTCGAGTCCAACGCACTCCGTGAGGAGATGCTGCTGACCGCGGAACGTGCCCGCATCGCCCGCGACATGCACGACACCCTCGCCGCCAGCCTCAGCCGCATCTCCTTGTTCGCAGGCGGAATGCAGGTCAACAGCGCCGATGGACCCGAGAAGGTAGCCCAAACAGCGTCGTTGATCAGGCAGACCGCGCACGATGCACTCGATGAACTCAAGCGCATCATCGGCGTGCTACGCGGATCGGCCGATAACGCGGGCGGTGGTCGGCAGAGCGTCGAGGGCATCTCCGATCTGGTGCACTCGGCGCTGGACGCGGGCTTGCACACGTCGCTGATGCTCGACGTGACGCCCGGTGAGATCGGTGCTGCGAGCAGCCATGTGGCGTATCGGGTAGTGCAGGAATCGCTCACCAATGCTCAGAAGCATGCCACCGGTTCGACCATTCGGGTGGCGGTGTACGGGTCCGATCAGGCGGGCGTTCGCGTGGAAGTGCGCAACCAGCTGATGGGACAACCGGCGTTTGCGCATGGGTCGGGTACAGGGTTGGCAGGATTGGCCGAACAGGTCCGCGCGGTGGGCGGCACGTTCGCTACCGGCGCGCAGGCGGACGAGTTCGTGGTGTCGTGCTGGTTGCCGTGGTACTCCTGACGGGCATTGTCGGAGTCACGTTCTAAGCTCAGCGAACCATGACATCGCCAGCCGTGATCACCGTTCTGATCGTCGACGACGACCCCTTCGTTCGGCGTGGGGTGACCGACATCTTCGCGAAGACCCCGGACATCTCGGTGGTGGCCGACGTAGACGACGGCGACCAGGTGCCGGCTGCGGTGACGGCGTTCCGGCCGCACGTAGTACTGATGGATCTTCAGATGCGACGGGTCGGCGGGTTGGATTCCACTCGCGAATTGATGGCGCTGGCCCATCCACCCAAGGTCATTGCGATGACGGCGATGGATGTGGACGATCTGGTGGTACGGGCCATCGAGGCGGGGGCCCACAGCTTCCTGAGCAAGAGCGAGGCGCCCGAGACGTTCCATCAGTCGGTGCGAGCAGTGGCATCCGGCAACACGCTGTTCAGCGAGGACTCGCTGCGAAAAATTGTGGCAACGTCGGTGTTGTCAATGACCCCGACATCGGTGTCGATGGACGTGTTGAGCCCGCGGGAGCGAGATGTGCTGTGCATTCTGGCTACTGGTTCGACCAATGCGGACATCTCCTCCGAGCTGTATCTCAGCGAGACGACGGTGAAGACCCACATCTCCGGGATCTTCGTCAAGCTCGGTGTACGCAATCGAGTCGAGGCGGCCCTGGCTGCCTTTCGGGCAGGAATGGTCACGTGAGCGAGCCGAGCCACAATGGTTGACCGCCACTCGAATTCCTTGTCCACCTACCTCGCTTCTTGTTGGTACCTTCCCTCTGCCCGTATCGATCTGCACGAGGAGCCATGTGACCGCACCGGTTGCCGACCAGCCCACAACGAGCACGCTGCCCGGACATGTGTTCGTGGTTCGCGGTCTTCTCGAGTCCATTGCGTGCGATGCGGTCATTGTTCCCACTAGCTCGAGCTTTCGCCCGCGGTACACGTGGTTCTCGGTTCTCGGTGTCGAGGACCGCACGGCACCGGCCGGCGCGTCAGACGATCGAGTCCGGCTCTTCCCCACCGACTCGAATCACGGCCCCGCGTGGCTGCTGAACGTGGCTCACGACGGGCATCGATCGGTCAACTGGCTGGTCGACGGTCTCAGGGCCGCGTTCGACCGAATCGCGGCCGAACTCGCATTGCACAGCCTCGGTGATGGACGGGTTCGTCCTCTCGTTGCTCTTCCCACTTTAGGCGTGGGTCAGGGTGGGTACGAGGGAGTCCGAGGGGAGGTGATCCGCGCTCTTCATTCGACGGCAATGGACTTCGTCGCGCATTCGAACTTCGACGTCGTGTTCGTGGTCGAAAATGCGGCCGACTATGCAGCGTTCCAGTCCATACGCAAGGCTGCATCGAACGAAGGACGTGATGAAGCCAAACGGCTGGCCGAGCTCATCGCAGGCGGTGACGTCGCACTACTTCTCGGCGCAGGTGTCAGCATTTCCGCCGGCCTGCCGACATGGGACAACCTGCTCGGCCAGCTCAAGAACACGCTCCTTCCCGATCTCGATCCCGAGGTGTTCTCAGAACTCGGAGTGCTCGATCAGGCACAGCTGCTCGCGAATTCGAGTCCATCGAAAGCGTTGGGGCACAGCGTCTCGCAGCTGATCAAATCGGTCGGTGTCAAGAAGCCGACGCTCTCGCATTGTCTGTTGGCATCGCTCAACGTCGCCAAGGTCGTCACAACGAACTACGACTCGTTGTACGAGGACGCATTCAATGCAGCCCACCGATCCGCATCGATCTCCGTTCTTCCGCGTGGCGACGTTGTGGCCGATCAGCCGTGGCTTCTCAAGATGCACGGCGACGTCGAAGATCCGGACAGCATCGTGCTCAGTCGGCGCGATTTCGTGCTGTACGACGCGGAGCGTCGCCCTCTGGGTTCGATTGTGCAGTCACTCATGTCCACCGGTCATCTTGTTGTCATCGGCGCGTCGATGACCGATGACAACGTGCTCCGGTTAGCGCACGAGGTGCTGGCAATGAATGCCAGGTACGACCAGGAAAGAGTTCTCGGGACAGTCATCACTTTGAGGCCCGATGCGATCCGAAGCGCCTTGTGGAAGGGCGACTTCGACTTCATCCCTGCATCAACGGCCCCGACTGACAGGATCGCCGCTCGCGATCTCGAAGTTCTGCTCGACAGAGTCGCCATGCACGCGAGCGAACAATCTCGTTACCTCTTGGACCCCAGGTACGCCGAGCTCCTCGCCGACGACGAACAGGGTCTCGCCCGCACACTCAGGGAAGTCGCCGGTGCAATCAACGGGCTGTCGACAGTAAAGAAGAGTCGTTGGACGGCGCTCAGCACGGTGATCTCCGAACTCGGGCACACGCCGAATAGCGAGAAACATCGATAGCGGGAAGCGTCGAATACGTGACCCGCATGCGCACTTCGACCTGCTCAGGCGATTTGCCATCGGCTCGGGTGCGCAAAAAGGATTGCAGCGCAGCGCACATCGCGCCCGGTCTTCTGTCGAAGGACCAATGCCCCACTCCCGTAGCTACGACAGGCACGCGAGGCGACCATGCAGGTGGCCCCCGTTGTGATGCTGGGTCGCAACTTGAAGGTTCCGAAGCTCCGCCACGGACGTCGGCGCGAGTTCGTTTTCAGCAAGGTTCGGCAACTGTGATGTGTAGATTCCAGCCTGTCTCGTTCGACGGCTACACGGAGTTACAGGCGTGAGTTCGCAGTTCCGTTCCAGGAGGAGCCACCGAGTCCGGGGTGGTAATCGGGGGGCAAGTTGGCGGCGTTGCGGAAGTCGGGAGGCCGACAATTCACGCGCGCCGGGCATAGGCTTCCAGGCATGAACAGAGTCAGCAAATTCGTTCTCGGATTGCTACTTTTCAATGGGGTGTCGGCGGTCGGCGGGGGGATTGCGCTGATGACCAGCTTGATCCCCGAACAACCCACGTGGGTCGAGCACACAGACTTCACCAGTCTCTACTTCCCCGGCGTCATTCTGCTCGCGATCGTGGGAGGTAGCTCGCTGTTCGCGGCGTCGGCGATGATCAAACGGATTGCGGGCTGGCAGCTGGCCAGCATTCTGTCCGGGGTGACCATGATCGTGTGGATAGTTGCCGAGATCGCATCCATTCGGGCGTTTCACTTCCTGCAGGTGATCTACCTCGTTACCGGGGTCGCAGTGATCTGGTGGACTCGAACGGCCGACCACACCGGCACTGCGGAACAACGCGGCCTGCCGTGACGCCCAAAACGCTTGATAGACCCGAAGATCAGTCGCCGACGAGTGTGCACGCCGCATTCGGAACCGGGATGTTTGTCCTGGCTGTTCTGTTGGTATCGAATTCGTTTCTCGGACCACTCGGCATCGAAGTCTTCGACTATCCGATCTCGAGCACTTTGCAGAACCAGCTGATCGGCCTCGAGATAGTCACCCTCGTCCTGGTCACCCCGCTGAGCATTGCCGCCGGAGTGCTGGCTCTGCGCGGTCACCGCGCCGCTGGTCCTCTGGCGTTCGGCCCAGCGGCCTACACCGCGTACATGTTCGCTCAATACGCGCTCGGCCCGGAGTATGCGACGTTCAACGCGGTTGTGTTGTTCGACCTCGGAGTGTTCGCGTTGAGTGTCGTTCTCGCCGCCTGGGCCTGGATGATCACCGACACTGCTTCGTTGCCGGATACGACACCGACCAGACAACGCGTCTACGGCGTAGTCCTGCTTGCGCTGGCAGCGTTCATAGTGTCGCGATACCTCGACCCCATCTTCGGCGGTGCGATGCCGGCCGAATTCGCAGATGCGCGCACATTCTTCTGGTCCATCGTTCTGCTCGACCTCGGTCTCGTGGTTCCAGCAACCGTCGTCACCGCGGTGTCACTCTTCCGCGGAGCACGGTCTGCCCAGAAAGCGCTCTATGCGGTGCTCGGCTGGTTTGCTCTGGTTCCGCCGTCCGTGGCGGCTATGGCTGCGGTCATGGTGGCCCGCTCGGATCCGACCGCCTCGGTCGGTCAAGTCGTCGTACTGACCGTCGTCGCAGTTGTGTTCGTAGGATTTGCGGTCACTGTCTTCCGTCCGCTCCTCTTTCGGAGCCACCCACCCATCGCCTGAGTTTCAGTCCAGGCCGCCGAGCCGACGGAGGTCCGCAAGGATCGCAGGGGCCTTCTGTATGAGGGAAATATGCCCTTCTCCCTCGACCAGATGAGACTGCGTCCCAGCGACGTTCGCGGCCAGCCACTCCGCGTGCGCAAACGGCACCATCGTGTCCAGACTGCCTTGCCATACCGCGACCGGCACTCGAATCTCTTTCAGGTCGAATCCCCAGGGACGCGTATGGGTCAGGTCGTCGTCGCGCCATCCGACGATGCCCTGACGGCCGGCCGCGTTGACAGAGGAGGCGAGGTACTCGGCCAGCTCATCGGTCAACGCGGCGCGGTCCACAGGCGGTGCCAGCGCACCCAATCCCTCCGCAACCTGATTCGCGGTGACGCCGAAGAACCCTTTGCGGATATCCAGGAACGCCTCCAGCGCGTCGACTCCGTCGAACACCGCCGTGTACTCCTCGACATTCTCTTCTGCCATGCCGTCCCGGATGTCGCCGTCGTACTGATCGGCCGGAGCGATGCCGACGCAGCAGGCGGCCGCCAGGCACCGGTCGGGCAGCAGCGCTGCGCACGCCAGCGCGCGCGGACCACCGCCGGACCACCCGATCGTCAGGAAGTCGCCGACTCCGAGGTGGTCGAGCACGGTCGCGGTGTCTGCCGCGTCGTCGGCCACCTGCGCCCTTGTGGCCCCGTCCGGGCGCGGCGAGGAGGCACCGTATCCGGGGCGCGAGTAGGAGATGGTTCGGAGCCCGTTCTCCGCCGCGGCGCGCTCCAGGGTCGGGAACGGAACCGCGCCCTGCGGAGTGCCGTGATGGTAGACGAGCGGGAACCCGTCCTCCGGCCCCGCTTGGAGCACCTCGAGGCTGCGGCCGTCGGCGGCCTGGACGATGACAGACATGGTGTCTCCCTTTCGCTACTGCGCCGGTCAGCCAAGCCTTCTGCTTCGTGAGAACCGGTCAAGGGAGAGTGTTCACCACAGCCGAGTCGTTCGCAGTCAATAACCATCACGTCGTATCAATCAGGGACGGCCGACTGCGCAAAATTGGAACTCGAACGTTCTGCAATACAACAGATGACGGCGAGCACTGTTGCGCCACCATTTCGACGACGAAGCGGCTCTGCGGCTTCTGCTACTTCGGCCCCTGGGACTGGAGGTCGGCGGCGTTGACTTCGTCAGCGGCTTCCGTCGCAGCGAAGAACTTGCCGAAGACCACCTTCATCTCCTTGACGACGTCGATATGGCTCTGGAGGACGTCGAACATGTTGTTCTCTCCGCCCACGGCTTTCTTGGCGAAAATGTCTTGAAGTTGTAAGCCTGAATCGAAATCACCCCAACCCCGGGTGTTGGCCAGCTCCCGTGCATTTCGCTGATGATCTAGCAACTTCTTGATGTAATCGTCACACGCCGCGCTGCAAGCCCGCGCCGCCTCGGGGTTGAGGTACAGCTGTCCTTGATCGGCGGCCACGGCGAGCGCCTGCCAGTATGTCGCCGGTTCACCTGGTTTACCCATCGCGACCTCCTACTTGGGTGCGGCCGGAACCGCACTTTCCAGATCATTGACGTGTTCGAGCCCTATCTCGCACGCGTCCGCGCCATCGTCTTCTTGGTAGAGCACTGTGAACACCACGACTCCCCGAGGCACGTCGAGCGCGATGTTGCAATCCCTGATTGCGGCACCGAACTCGGTCTTGTACAAATACGCGTCACGCCCACCCACCACAAGATCGCGACCCTCGCGATTGGCGGGTTTCGCACGAGCCTCGGCGATCGTGTGATCGATAGACGACTTGACACTCAGCGCGTAGGCCTCGCTGCCACCTGGCAGCAGGAACTCGCATCTCGCCCAGTCGTCGACGACTATTCCCTTACCCCAGCCCTCGTCCTTGGTCGCAGGATCGAGACCTGTCGCCTGAATTGCCTCGTCGGGGATGCTGCACGGATCCCAGCGCTCAGCCGCGACCGGACTCCCGTCGACCCCGTCACTGCATCCTGTAAGCATCGTCGCCACAGCGACAAGCGTCGCCACCCGTTTACGCATCGGACCCCCTCGATCACGTCGATCAATAGGTTAGACGCCGACGAACGTCCGCCGGTTCCTTTGGATTTTGTGGGGGCGCAAATGGTGCTAAGAGCACGGTCTCCATCGCGCCCGACGACGGCAAATTCTTGACTGGCACTAAGCCCGCTATGCATCCAATTGCAGGCATAGAAGTCAGTTCACCCCGACTGGACACCCTCTTGACGACTTATGCTTTGAATAACAAGCATAAGAGCTTTCAGTGACGACTTGGCACAGTAGGGTCGGATATGCATGCTAACGCAAGCACAAGGGGTAGATGATGGCCGAGCCTCGAAGAAGAACCCGGAAGCGCTCCAGCGGTCTGGCCGACGCCTTCGTCGCGCGCCGACACCAATTGCGGCTGACACAAGCAGAGCTAGCACTACTCGCTTGCGTGGGTCGCTCGACGGTCCAAGCCCTCGAAGGCGGAAAGGACTCGGTGCAACTCGACGGTGCGGTGGCTGTCGCGGACGCACTGGGTTGCGAGATCTCTCTAACGACACGCGCGGGAATGACTGTGCCACCGCTGGATTCGCCATGATTCTCACTTCCGAATTGCGCCTCGTCGACGCAGCCGACGTATACAAGGGCGACCTGGTCGCCGGCACCCTGACACGTCGCGGCAACGATGTCGTCTTCAGTTACAGCGATGAGTACCTCGCGCTCCCCGCTGCACCCGACCTCGCATGGTCGATACCCAAGTCGACATCCGAAACGTCGGCATCAGGAGGCAGCGTCCCGCCCTTCTTCGCGGGCCTACTACCCGAAGGCGTTCGTTTGACCGGGGTGGTGACGGCAACCAAGACCTCGGAGGACGATCACTTCACACTCTTGCTTGCAGTCGGCGCGGACACGATCGGAGATGTTCGCGTGGTTCCCCGAGACGAACTCCCGTCATCGATGTCGCCTGCATTCGATGCGAGGAGCCCGGTTCCCGATCTTCATCGACTGTTCGACTCCCTGTCCACCGGTGAGTCCGTGGATCAGGATGCGGCCGCCCTGCCGGGTGTGCAAGGAAAGGTGTCGGCGCAGCTGTATTCGACCCCGGTTTCGACGACGGCGGGTCCGGCCATTCTGAAACTTGCGCCACCCACGCGTCTTCCGCTTCTGGTCGAAAACGAGAGCTACTTCATGGATCTCGCACGTCGATGCGGAATTGAAGTACCCCATCACCGCATCATCGTCGATAACAATGGAGTCAGCGGTTTGCTGGTCGCCCGTTTCGACCGCAGCGGTGCAGTTCGGCTGGCGCAGGAAGACGCGTGCCAGGTGTCTGGCAAGTATCCCGCATCGAAGTACCGAATGGAGACCGAGTCGGTGATTGCGCTGCTCGCCGACACTGTCGAACGGAGAGGAGGATCGGCTCGTCAAGCAACCGCCGAACTGCTGCGGTTGACGGCATATTCGTATGCGATCGGCAACAGTGACCTGCATGGCAAGAACTATTCGATACACCAGAACGGTCGCGGAATGTGGTCGGTAACACCTGCATACGACCTACTGTGCACGCAGCCGTACGCATCCTGGAACGACCCCATGGCCCTGAACTTCTATGGGCGCGCGAATCGATGGACTCGGGAGCATTTTGTCGAGTCAGCCACTCGGCTGGGCATGCCGGAACGGGCAACGCGAAAACTGCTCGACGACGTGTGCCGGGGAGTGCGAGACGGGATCGATGGCATACATGAGGTCGGATTCGACGAGAAGTCGACGCGGCGGTTGAGACAGATGTTGGATGATCGGTGCGCGGAGTTGTCGTGAAACGTGCTGGTGTGTTTTCGGGCTATTTCGGCCCCTGAGACTTCAGGTCAGTGGCGTTGGTGTCGTCAGCGGCCTCGGTTGCGGCGAAGAATTTACCGAAAACGACCTTCATCTCTTCGACGACGTCGATGTGGCTTTGCAATACGTCGACCATGTTGTTCTTACCGCCGACTGCCTTTTCTGCGAATATCTTCCTCAACGCTTGGCCGGACGCGAAATCGCCATACCCGTCGATCTCTGCCAGACCCACCGCTTTGGCCTTCGAGTCCCGCAGGTTCGAAATATAGGCGTCGCACGCGCTGCTACAGGCCGCCGCGGCCTCCGGATTCAAATACAGGTGCCCTTGGTCTGCGGCAACGGCAAGTGCCTGCCAGTATGTCAACGGAACTTCTGGATCTGCCATCGACGTCTCCTCTACTTCGCATTCGGTAGCGCGTCTTGCAATTCGTTCGTGTGCTGAATGACCAACTCACACAGGCGATCCCCATCAAGGTCAGCCATATCGATTACTGAAAAGACTATGACTCCTGGACGCATACCCACCGCAACATTGCAGGTTCGGCCGAACCTGCCAACACTCGTCTTGTACTGGTAAGTGTCGCGCTCACCTACTTGAACATCGCGTCCCTCGAGGTTGGACGAGTTCTCACGGACCTCGTCGATCGTTCGAGTCGACGATGACTTGACCGTGAGGTAGTACGCCGCAGCTTTGTACGTGCACAGGGCCCAGTCGTCGACCTCGATCCCCTCACCCCAGCCCTCGTCCTTGGTTGCAGGATCGAGGCCCGTCGCGGCGATTGCCTCATCCGGGATGCTGCACGGATCCCAACGCTCAGCCGCGACCGGACTCCCCTCGACTCCACCGCCGCACCCTGCAAGCATCGTCGCCACAGCGACAAGCGTCGCCACCCGTTTGCGCATCCGACCCCCTCGATCACGTCGATCAATAGGTTAGACGCCGACGGACGCCAGTTGGTTCCGTTGGACCGACGAGACCTGGCCCAGTTCGCCCGCCACGGATGGACTGGTTCAGGTCGAATCGCTTCCTCAATGCCCGGTGAGCGAGTTCATGAGCAGGCTGGTCTGCGTATCCCGGACGCCAGGAATGGCGCGTATCCGCTCCAGGGCCGCATCGAATTCCGCCATCGACGGCGCCCTGAGCTGCACCACCAGATCCCATGCCCCGAGGGTGGAATGCAGCCGTTCTACCTCCGGGAATCCCCGCACCGCACGGACGATGTCCTGGCCCGCCTGCGGATCACTGAGCACGAGCGTGATCGCACGAATTGCATCACGGTCGATCTCGTCGCTGAGCCGGATCGTGAACGATTCGATCACCCCCGACCGCGTCAACGCATCGATCCGCGTTGTCACCGTCGACCGGTTGACTCCAAGCTCGCGGGCAAGCACAGCCACCGGCGTTCTGGCCTGAGCCCTCAGGAGTGAAAGAAGGCGCCTGTCGAGATCATCGATCATGCAGAAAGCCTAACTGGACACATCAATCTGCTCGAAATGGCAGCACATTGCCGACACCACGTCGATTGCAGGACCACATCGCTGCTATCTACGGTTGAGTCGATCCCAATCCGCATTCGTTCGAGGAGACCCCGTGACCGTCGCACTAACGCACTTTGCCGGACGAGTCGGCGACTACAACGACCGTGCAATGGCCGCGACCCCGCTACTCGCGAAAGTGCTCGAGAAGCGACTGTCGGTCAGCGCCACAGTGATCGGCCAGCGAGCGTCACGGCACCCCACAACGTGGGACGAGGAACTACGCCTCGCCGCTCCAGAGCTTCGGACGATGGCAGAGCACTACGACGATCTGCTCAGCAGGGGCGCAACACCGGTCACCGCCCTCAGCCGTTGCGCTGTCGCTCTAGCGACTGTGCCTGTGGTTGCGAAGCACCGGCCGGATGCGGTCGTAGTCTGGTTCGACGCACATGCAGATCTCAATACACCGCTGATGACGGAGACCGGCTATCTCGGCGGCCTCGCATTGTCCGGGCCTCTGGGGATGTGGGACTCGGGGCTCGGAGCAGGGCTCGCGAACTCCAACGCGATTCTCGTCGGGACAAGAGATCTCGACGCGGCCGAGCAAGAGCTCGTCGATAGCGGATCCGTCGCCCTAGTCCCAGTCGGGTCGAATATGACAGAGGAGCTCCGGCGCGTGGTCGCCGGCAGACCCGTCTACGTCCACATCGACTGTGACGTACTGGATCCGGGAACAGTGCCGACCGACTATCAGGTGCCATTCGGAATGACGCTTGCGCAGTTGAATGCGTGCGCCGCAGTGCTCGCACACAGCGAGGTAGTCGGAGTCGAAATCGCTGAACTCGAAGTCGACGACGCGGATCCCCACTCGTACAGGCCAGCTCGGAAGATCGTCGACGCTCTAGAGCCGTTACTTCTGGCGCACGGTTGACCGGCCCGTCAGTCACCCGTGCGCGTCGCAGTGACCGTCCACGCGACCTCACCGGGGCAATCGCCGCTGTAGATTTTTCGCACTTCACCTGTCAGAGCTTGCGCCGGTGTGGCACCAGGATCGTCGTTCGTGAATGACGCACGAATCGTGGTCTGCTGCTCACCAGTCCCGTTCGCACATGCGGCTGACGCGTACGTTGCGTCCGACGACCACGCTCCCCCGGACCATTCGAGCATCGGCAACACGTCGGATTCGGCGTCGAACAACGAAACACATTGCTCGCCCGTTCGGGTGCATGAGCTCGTGTATCTCCCGGTCTCGTTCAGTGCCGCGACAGACAACCCATCGGTCGCCGACAACGGCGCGAAAGCAAAGTCATACGTACCGGACAGCGCGGAACCTGCGGCTTCGACGAGCCCCGGCACCCCATCTGGTGGCGGGACGTTCATCGCGGGATCGAGCGGCCCAGTGCGCGTGAATGTGTAGGTGATGGCGTAGTCATTCGCGCACGGCGGCCCGGCGTGCGTCGTTCCGATCCCCGCTATCAGCGACCCGTCCTCGACTCCGTCCGGTTGCTCGAATGCAGCCACCTGCCATTGCGGCGCCTGGAGAGCTACTCCGTCGAGTGTGGTGCAGGTTCCCGCGGACGGCAGGTTGTAGATCCACTGACCGTCGACGTAATCCAAGACCAGCGGCTGTGGTGCGGGCGCCGGAACAACGTTGGGGTACGCGAGCAGAGCCGAGGCCACGCACGGTCCGGAATCGTTGGCGCAGAATGACTTCACGGACAACGTTGTTGTCCGATACTCGGGTGGCGTCGGCGGGACGTCCGGACGGTCCTCTGGAACCTGAACGGCGTCGTACGTTCCGTCGAAGACCAAACCCGGGTTCGAGGCAGGAGCAGCACTCGACGATTGGGCATCATCTCCCGTCGAGCCGGTCAAATCATTGCTCGAACAACCGACGGCCATGACGACGGCGGCTGCCGCGACGACAATACGAAAACCTGGGCTGACACCCATGGCAACCGGTCCTCAGAGGTGGTCCCCGCTCCGATACGGAGAGTGGAGGTCAATATGGCACAGATCTTCAGGCGAGTCAGTGGGAATGGGAACCTCAGTGGGTCCAGATGCACGCGGAGGACAGCGCACACCGCCTACACAACGTCGACCGGATGTCAGCTACGCCACTGACCTGTCTCGCTGGCAACTCCATTCTCGGTCGCCCAGCGTGCGCAGCGGCGGTCGGTCCGTCGAGGACGCGTTTACAAAACCCAGACCGTCAGGTTAGGTTTGCCTACCTACAGCTACGAAGGTGGAGAACGCGGTGCGGAAAAGTTCGAAGATGTTCGGTGTACTGCTGGTCGGCATGATGCTAACGGCGGGATGCTCGGGTGCGGATGCAGGTTCATCGGACACCTCTGAAGCGACGGGTGCTTTCCCCGTCACCATCGAGCACGTATTCGGCAGCACCACCGTGCCGGAGAAGCCCGAACGAATCGTCGCCCTGGGCGTTTCCGACGCCGATGTCGTCTTGGCGCTCGGGCAGGTTCCCGTCGGCAACACCGGATTCGCCTTCTACGAGACAGGATTAGGGCCGTGGGCCGAAGGACTGGTCGGCGACGCCGAACTCACCCGCATCCAGTCAGATTCCGAGCCGAATCTCGAGCAGATCGCCGGCCTGGCCCCTGATCTGATCCTCGGGCTCGCCGCGGGGTTCGACGAGCAGATGTACGGCAAGCTCAGCGAAATCGCGCCCACTATTGCCCGGCCGCAAGGAACTGCTGCCTACGCGGTCCCCCGCGCCCAAGCGACGGACACTATCGCTACCGCCCTCGGTGTCCCTGAACAAGGTGCGGAACTCAACGCACAGACCGACCGGCTGATCGCGGACACCGTCGCGAAATACCCCGAGTTCGCGGGTAAGACGGGCGTCGCCGTGATGTCCTACGACGGCGTCTACGCCGGATTCCTCCCTGGAGATGGCCGCGGGCAGTTCCTGACCGGGCTGGGCTTCACGATCCCCGATGAGGTCACCAGCCGGGATACCAGTGACACCTTCTACGTGGAAGTGTCGGCGGAGAACGTGAACCTGCTCGATGCCGACGTCATGCTCGTGCTCGGCCCGAACGAGAACTTCGACATCGTCGCCGAGAACCCGGCTTTCGCGAACACCAAGGCTGGGCGCGACGGAGCAATCGTTCCCGCGACTATCGATCAGCGCGGTGCAATCACCTACAACTCGGTCCTGTCGATCCCCTACGCGATCGACAATCTCGCGCCGAGAATCGCAGACGCGCTCGGGTAGACCTGGTTGTTCAGCGGCCTGGCTTCTGGTCACACGGGTCGATCGATCACGGAGCTGGGCTCGCCAGCCATCCGGCCCAAACAACGTCTCGGCGTGTCCGATGTGGTAGCCGACGGTCGAGATCTGGCACCCCGTCCCCGCACTGGAACCAGTCGGTCGCCTGGCCGGCCGCCGAGCTCCACCTCAGTCGGTTGACCGAAGCTCAGCCTCTACGAAATTCGACCGACGCGGTGTATCCCTGCGCATCGGTTGCGTATATCGAGTTCTCGGTGAGGGTCATGAGCCACGTGTTGCTACTGCAGCTACCCGATCGCACGGTAGCTCGCACGACGACTACTGCGCCGCTTCGGCTTTCCTCGGTCCAGTCTGCGTTGCACGGTCGGCCCGGGATGTCGATGTTTGCGCGCAGTGGGTTCGCCTGGCTGATGTTGAGTACCGCCGGATAGGTCCCATCGGAGACGGTCCACGTCCCATACCAACCGCCGACGACGCGGTCATCTGCCGGTGGACCAGCGGGCAACGGAACGGAAGGGAACCCCGGGACCGTGCCCGGCGCGTCGGCAGATCCGAGTAGCGGAGCAACGGAGTTCAGCACGCCACCTGCGCTACCTGACACAATGCCACCGATATCGGGGATGGGCAGTTCGACTGCGCCAGAACCCAGATCGACGATCGGTCCAGCGTGCGCCGTCGCGCCTACGGACATAAACAGGGTCGCTGCGCCGGTCAACGCAAGCAGCGACGATGTGAGTTTCCTGCGCATTGGGGCATCTCCAGATAATTTATCGACGTTCGGTGGGTTCAATATACGAACCCACAGCCGCGCTGTCTGTCCGCTGTTCGGTGGTCCGCTATTCGACTGTCAGTCGTTCAACTGAGTGCACCGTCTACTTGACACCGCGTTCGTGGGCCCAGATCATCTGCCCTCTACATTGCCTGGATCCAGTCAGCCGGCTGCGGTCTGGTCCCTCCACACGGCAACGGCAACTTCTCCAACGTCCTAGTGCTCGACGACGGCACCATGCGCCTCGTCGACTGGGATGTCGCAGCACTGATGGACCTGCTGCAGGACCTCGGTGCGTAGTTGGCGAAGATCCGCCCGTTCGACTCGGATGCGCGTGAGGTGTTCCAGATAGCGTGGGGGGTCGTTCGATACTGCACTGTTCGATCGGACGCGGATTTATGGCATTGCGGACTCGATGCGCCGGGCGTTGGTCAGATCGTATTGTGATGCAGTGAAGCCGGGGGGCGCACGAGTATTCGAAGTTTCCCGGTTGGCAGTTCCCTCGGGCACGCGCTGGTTTGCGCGACCCGCATTTCGACGACCGAGTACGGAACCTCTGAGGTGACCATGAACGACATAGCAGTCGGATCTGCCCGCACCGAGCCCAACTGTCAGGTCGAGAAGGCTCTCGCTGCCGCCACCGAGTGGGCGGGGCTGAGCGTCACCTACTTCCCAGTCACCGGCGGGCTGACGAACAGCAACTGGCCCATCACTGTCGAAGGCAAGTCCAAGCGCTACTTCATGGAGCTCCCGGGCGCTGGAACAGATTCGTTCATCGACCGCGCTTTGGCCAACGAAGCAGCTCGCCGTGCCGGCGCGTTGGGGATCGGGCCGGAGGTGGTGCTGTTAGATCCGATCACCGGTGTCGAGGTCATCGAGCTCTTGGAGGGCTATCGGGCGTGCACGAACGGTGACCTGAAGCGTCCGGAGATTCCGCTGGGGATGATCGATGTGTATCGGACGCTGCATTCGGGCAGCAAGCTGAGCGTCACGAAGACAATATTCGAAATAATCGACGAGCACCTCGAACAGGTTGCCGAGTTGGGTGTGCGGCTGCCGCGTGACGCGGAGTGATCCTGACCGAGTACCGGCAGGTGAAGCAAGCGATGTTAGCGTCGGGTTTGGATCTGGTTGCGTGTCATAACGACCCGATGCCCGGCAACATCCTCATCGGCGACGGATTGCCGATGAAGTTGGTGGACTACGAGTTCGCGTCGAACAACGATCGGGCTTACGAGCTGGCCGTCATAGTCACCGAAATGTGCTACGGCGAACAGCAGATCATGGAACTGATCGAGGAGTTCTTCGGTCGCGCGGAGTGGTCCATGGTGTCGCGAGTCCAGGTGTGCAGCTTCCTTGCGGAGGTCAAATGGGGACTGTGGGGCTGTGTGAACCACAAACTCAGCGGAGCGTGAGACTTCGACTACCACAAGTATTGGTCGTGGAAGCTGGCGCGGGCGAGGATCATGATGTCGATCCGAGATGGGCGACTTTGGGGCGAGGGGGTGTAACGAACCGGATCGCGAACATGCGTTCAGAGGAAGACGCCCACAGCGGACCACCCGGAATGCGGCAGAAAGAACTACGACCGTCCCCTCCCAAAGGGCAGGTCGAAGGTTCTAATCCTTTCGAGGGCACCACGTCTCACCTGGTAGGGCGCCAGCACACGCACCGCCAAAGCGGTCATCAACTTCCAGCCCGGCCCCACCCCGGCCGCCGGGCGTGTCAGCATGTTCTGTCAGTACCACTCGGTATGATGAAGCATCCATAACCGAGAGGCACCCGAAGGTGAAGATCTTCATCAGCTGGTCAAAGTCATCCAGTCACGCTGTCGCGTTGGCATTGAAAGAATGGCTCGAGATAGTCATACAAGAGGTCGTTCCCTTTGTGTCCTCCGAGGACATCGCAAAGGGGTCGCGAGGTCGAAATACGATCACTAAAGAGTTGGAAGGGACGGGCGAAGGCATCGTTTGCATAACCCGTGCCAACTTACGTGAGCCCTGGCTCAACTTCGAGGCTGGCGCTTTGTCCAAGCAGGCAGGCGAGGCTTCTGTCCGCACGATTCTGCTCGATCTCCCGCCACAGGACATAGAAGGCCCGCTGGCGGATTTTCAACATACCGAGATCCACGACAAACAAGACGTACTGAAGTTTCTCAGCTCGATTAATGACCACTGCACGAGACCCCTCCAGCAGTCGGTTTTGGAGAAAGTATTCGAGAACAACTGGGCAGATCTTGAAGCCAAAATAACGATAATCAAGAATGAAATAGAAATCGATAAAGACGCCCATCCCGATGAGCTGGACTCTGAACAGTCTCGTACAGTTCCAGATCTGGTCGGCGAAATACTAGAGCGCGTTCGCGGCATTGAAAGGAGCATCAGGCTTACGAGCCCCGAACCTAACCCGAGCAGCCAGATGACGAACTTACATGCAATGAAGCGCGAATCCGAAGAACTTCGAAATAACGCTATCCGGCACGGTTTGCTGCCCACTGAGGGCGTTGTGAGCGAAGCATCAGTCGGATCCGAATCGGGAGACGTAGACCCCGAGGTTGCTGCGAAGCTTCAGGCGCGGGTGAGGATGCTGTTGGAGCAAGCAGGCGGGAGGGTACGCCACCAAGCACTGGGGATCGGTACGGTTGTAGGCCAACGGCCAAACGATGCCCGACGTGTGGTTGTCAAATTCGACAAAGATCCCGAAAAGAACGTCGCAGTCGACGTGGTACAACTCAGGCCGTTCCGCGGCACGACCGAAACGCAAAGGGAATAAAAAATGTCCGATATCGAAGTTGAGAAGCCTTCGGAGCTGAGCGCTGAAACTGGCGATAGCGAATTCAGTGGTCCCGATCCAGTCCGCTCGGAGGACATTTTCAGCCGCCCCGACGCCGTACTACAAGATCTCGTCGACTACGCCCACATAATCGGAATTGGTGTCACGCTTTACCTCCCGTGGGGAGCCGCCAGCGGCAACATCATCGGCGGCGCAGAATACTTTGAGAAGATGGCCGAAGGCATTCGCGAAAGCGGTGCGAAAGAGTCCGCAGATAAGGGGCAAGTCGCCGACCTTTATGCAAAAACATTTGATCGTTGGGCGACCGCACTACAACCGCCGAGCGAGGACGACGAAACGTACGACCCCTACCTCAGCCGGTTCATACATCTGAAGGACGTCACCTGTTCTATCCCCGGCCCAATATCTCCAATACGACACGAATACCTGCGAGTCCAACTCTCGCATGTGACGGCGTGGTCTAGTGGAGTGATCCAATACCCGAGGTAGTCGCGGCGCCTTTCTAGCCCGACCGTCGACCAAACAGCGACACCAGGTTGGACGGATCCGCGGCGGCCGTGCGCGGATCCGGTTGCTGTTGTGGCGGTTCCGCGCGATGGCGGGTGAGAGGGGCTTGCCTCCCGCCCTCGTTTGGAAATGCTATTTCGTCGTTCAAGGAGCAGCGCGAGTGAGTTAGCATGCGGCTCCGGTTGCACTGGTTTGGCGTCGCCTTGGAGTGCTGTCATACAAGCCGCAGCCGCCGCATCGATACGGTCGTTCTTTCGTCGTCCCCCTCAGCAGATTGACGCACTCGCGCCGTAGCTGAGGGAGGCACATCCACGACGACTTCACCGAGTGCACGCAACCAGAGAGCAAGGTGGTGTCAGAGTCCGCCGGCCTCCCAGCCTTCGTCTATCCACTTCCTGATGGCGCGACTCCGTGCCGCGGACCGCGCGAACGGTCTTTGTTTCGTACGAGACTTCGGTGTCGGTTGCCAGTGTCCCCTGAGCTTCCGGAATTCAAACCGGAACATGACCGGACTCCCAGGTGTGCGGGCGACCCACAACGCCCGCCCGGCGCGGGGTGCGCAAGCTCGGACCGCACCCCGGCCGGCGAAGCGAGCCGCTGGGCGCGCCGCGGTGATCGTCGCGTGGCAGTCTGGCCACGCAAACGGCTTTCTCAGCTCTAGAGCGGGACATGACGGTGCAAAGCGCAGCTTTCAGCGCGTCATGCCCCGATAGATTCCCAGAAACACGACACAATGGGCGAATGCACATCGTGAGAGTCGCCCTCGGCGCCATCGCCCGGAGAGGCGCGAGTGTCATTGCGCCCAGTTTGGCAACACTTACGGGGCCGGTCGAGCAAGATTTCCTTGGTCGGCATATCGACAAGGTACGGTCCAAAAACCAAGCCCGCAGCTTTTTCGACGCCGGTTCTACCGTGCCAGCATTACTCGCAGGCTTGCTTGCCGGTGACGACCTAAGGTTCGTGGCAGACGCATATGCACTCCAAAAACTGCTCACGTCGACGATGAGCAGATCAAGCAACGCCAGCGACTGCGTCACAGCACTGGTCCAGGCGCAGGACCAGCCAGGGCAACCGAACCACATCACAATGCTCAAACTCGACGCGAACGTTGAAGCGGCGCGCCGCGACATCTTCAACGGCGCCATCAGTCTTACGGTGCTGTCCGATCTCCTGCCCACACCACGCGACCTGCAGAAAGCGCTGTCCTGGCCGGATCCGCGGCCGGACAGCGACGTCTTAATGGTTGACACGAACGCCGCGAACGCGCAGTACTTTGAGAACGCTTACGACGTTCGGGTGAGTCCTAAGTCGGCCGAGGCCGAGGGCGGAGTTAGAGCGGCAATCATCGAGAACGTCCCGCAAAACCAGCTTTCGCAGGCACTGCAGGAGGCTTCCGCGCTGGATGGGCCGGCCGACAAGGTACTTAAAACTCTTTCCGGAAAGTACCCATCGCTTGCACCGTCCGCGCAGAGTATCGGGGCAGCGAACCGGCCGGCTGGCGTCGTCCGTCTTAACAAAATCTCCGCGCAGCCCGTTGTGTGGCGGGCTGACGGTGTCGAACTCAGGGTCCCCGCCCACCGAGCCGCGGACGTCACCGTGACCCCGGACGGGAACGGCTTCGTACTAAGCATTCGCGTTGACACACCACCCCAAGCGGGAACATAGAGGGCAGTGTCGGTGGCCGCACCTACGCTTCTGGGTATGACGAGCGAGGATCTGACACTTGATTTAGCACAACTTTCGCGCCTTGGGGGCGAGGTCGTCCGCTTGAAAGAGCGAGGGTGGACGGTCACAGACGGTGTTAGAAGCATAAAGGTGGCGATGGCCTCGGTCCACGATCCGATTGCAGCCCTCGAACAACTGACGACGCTACTCGAAGCTGCCCTGAACGTGGAAGCCGTCGGACTGCGCGCTGGGTCACAATTCACGATACGGCTCGTGAACGGGATTCCCGAGATTGTCGACTTCCCGACCGCAGATCCACGCGAGCTTTTCGACGAGCAAGCGGATCAAGCTTTGGCGCTGGAAGCATTAGATGGAAGCGCCGATGCCGCCCTGCGGTTGCCGATGGACTGGAACATTTCCGGGACGTTTGCCCTTGCAAAGGCGATCGACCCACCTTTCGACGCCACTGTGACGGTCTCGCTGCACTCCGCGACCATCACAGACTACATACTTGACATAGATTCTCTCCACATCCGGCAACTACTGCCCGACGAGCGATACAGGGTGTTCGTCGCACTCGACACGCCTGACACTGTTCAATGTGGCCTGTTGGTTCTTGTCGGCATGCCGGGCCGCCCGCACCCTTTGCTGGTCGAGTTGGAGCCTGTCAAACTGTTGGATGGCGAAGTCCACCACGAGCACTTTCCACCTGCCGGTGCCCTGCTCAGCAATGCGTACGCGCACGTTCCTCAAGCGTGGTCGAACGCGACCGTTCATCTTAATGCTCTTATGACACAACAGATTTGGCGCTCTCTTGCCTCGAAGGAGCAGCGTGGGAGCGAAGGTATTGCCTTGACCTTCGCCGGCTACAAGAACTCCTCTTTTCCCCTGCTCGTTCAACCCTGGACGCAGTGTCAGGTGAAAGAAGCGCTGGCGCTGAGAGACTGGGCGTTACACGACCTTAGCCCAGACCGCCTGCTGGCGGTGCGCCAGATCGCAAGTCTGTACGACGACACATCGACGCCTTTTGCACACGCTGCCGACATCCAGGCAAGCGCCGAGATGGTTTACGTAGGTTTGCGAAGCGAAGCGGTCGCTGAGGCCGTCAAAGGTGCGCGAGAAGCACACGCACAAGCGCAGGAAGCAGCACGCCAAACCGTTAAAAACGCCACCGAAATGCTTAAAGGCGCGAGCGAGCGCTCCTTGGCTGCCCTTATCGCAGTGGGGGCCGTGCTGATGGCGAACGCAGGTAGGGTCCTTCCCGACGATATCAGTCGGCTTCTCATAGTGCTTGTAGCGCTCTTCCTGTGCGTCTTGGCAATCGCCTCAACAGCGCTCGAAGGACCGCTTCTAGCACTACCCGCGGAGAAGCTCAAAGACGATTTGGACCACCAGGGAGGTTTGTTGACCAGCGAACAACGAGCGGCGATCAACCTCTTACCAAGCCTAGTCTCAGCACGAAAACGGATCGTGACTATGCGATGGGCAGTTCCGATCGCTTACTTCATCTTTGCGACCCTTCTACTGATCTTTGGTAGCCCCGGGCAGTTCAAATAGCCCTGACGGACCATGGACCGATGAGCAGTCCCGGGAGCCGGTCGGCATGCGGCTGCGAGATCGACTGAAATCAATCAAACCGCGGCTCTAGAACGCGGTGGTCCGACCATCGGGGACCTGTCACCCCCGTCCACGCCCACTTCACCATTCTGCGACTAGGACTGCACAAGTTCATTCGTTGCAGTTCCAGTCTCCTGGCTTGTGCAGTTCGCGCCGGCCAGGTTACGTCTGACCGTGAGGATTCTGACGCTAGCTGTGTTGCATTTGCCTCGTCAGTCTCGGACGGCTCGTGCAGCATCCGCCGCCGCTCGGAAGCTGCTGCCGACGGACTCGGCTTGAATCGGAATTTCGATAACGGCTCCGCTATAAAACTCGCCGTAGGTTTGCGCGGTCACCGTCCGCTCCGCTGTCAGAGACGGCGACTTTGGATCGATCGCTTGCAGTATTAGGGTGTCGTCGTCGCTCGTTCATATCTGGTCGGGCCGGAAGCGTGGAAGATCGTTCGTCATGACGAACGTCTCGTCGTCGGAGTTCTCCCAAGAATGTGGTGCGCCCGCCAGTTGTAAGCCTCTGCCGTAATCAATCACGGGGCTACCAAGAGCTGACCTTGGGTGAACGAGCGAACCTGGAAGATCTCGGAGACGGTACCGCGATCGAGCTTCACCTCGAGCGAACCACGCACGTTGTGTATTTCCCCAGGGGAGAGCAATCATTCACCACGATCAAGAAGAAGTTCGCCGACGATTTGGCCGCTGCCAAGAAGCACTCGCCGCATGGCTTTGTGTTCGTCACCAAGACTACCCAACTGTGACCTGCGGGAATTAAGTCAGTGGGATTGCGAAACCAAGCGCCGATCGGACTTTTGAATCCGCTGCCTCACTTGTCCATTCAGATACAGCACAGTCTACCGCAGTCCACGACCACCACCGAAATACGCTGCTCGACAGCGAGATTGAGGATCCGTGCGGACTCTGGTGCCCCCAGTCGGACTCGAACCGACACTGTGCGAATTTTAAGTCCGCACAGTGTCAAAGCTCGCGCAGCGACACCGCGTTATTCGCATTTGCTGGACCGTTCGGAAGGCGATGGCCATACCGGCTCAGCACGACGGACTCGAATTTGGTTCTTCCTCAATCGAATTCGGAGTACTTCGAATGCACCCCAAAGCTCTTACTGATTGGGTATCTATCCGCGTTGTGGGCGAGCTTTGCCTCCGCGACGTCCGCTAGCCCTACACCTACCAGGCCAGCAAGACGAGCCAGATCGTCGAAGGCCGCACTGATTCGGGGTTCTATCCGTTCGAGCGAGGTATGAAGTTCGCCAGGCTCTGACCACTGCCAGAATTCCAGGATCTCCCCAACTGCCCCTACGAGTCTCGCAAGAGCCACAAACACAAGGCGCTCCGAATCGGAGGCAGTAGCTCCCTGGCCACTTTGCACCTGCCGTTCCGGCAGTGGGCAGCCCAGAACGTCGAACAGCCTCAGTAGGTACAACGTGACGTCTGCAATCTCGCCGGTCACTGACTCTAAGGAAGCCAGCCCGGCCCTGTCACCCGGGGAGGAGAGCGCGTCGGCGATCGCGGTGGAGAGCTCTCCGACCTCGCCACCTAAAGCCATGGCCAGGTTCTTTGGGGTGTGGAACTGCCCCCAGTCGCGTGCCTTCGCGAACTCTCGCTGGTCGTCCATCACCTGCTGGAGTGTGGCCATGTACAGGACGCTATAGCCGACCACGTACATCCGCCAACATGGCGCGCCACTGGCTCGTCGGTCCGACAACAGACCACCCGTTTCAGATAGCCTTCCACTGCGGCCCGACGGACTTCCGCTGCGACTCACAGCTACGGACATGCCCCCACCCGCACGACTCGATTCGTGCTGCCTTGGGGACATTTCTGTGACGTTGCTTCGTACTACCGCTGACAGAATCGTCGGCATGGCAGATCCCGCGTCGGTCAGTGAGCAATTGCTGGAACAGATGCTCTTTCGTACCGGTCGACGTGCAAGTCCTTCCGAGCAAACGTCGTGGAGCAAGAGCCTGCCGGCTTTCGCACTCGACCTCGTCGACGCTGGGTTGTCGAATGTCGAGATGCTCGTCGAGTATCAGCTCCCACTGACCTCAAGACGTGTCGACGTCGTGCTCGCCGGTACGCATCCAGTGACCGGTGCAGCTTCTTACGTCTTGGTGGAGCTGAAGCAGTGGTCGTCTGCATTCAAGTTCGAGGGCAACGAAGAGCTAGTTGATGTGCCAGGGATGCCGGGCGGACCGAAGCTACATCCAGTCGCCCAGGTTCGCGGATACTGCGAATACATGGCCGACTTCACCAAGTCGCTAGCTGACCAGCCTGACGCGTTGGCGGGCGTCGCTTACCTACACAACGCGCTCGATCCAGCGGCCGTGTCAGATCTGCGTGCTCTCCCGCCATCAACTGACGGACGGCTGTTCACCGCGTCGGATCGCGAAGACCTCCACGCGTTTCTTCGGTCACGGCTGTCAGCCACTAGTAGTAGCCACTCACCTGCAGACACGTTGATCCGATCCGCTGTCGCGCCTTCGCAGCAGCTGTTGAAGGTCGCTGCCGCCGAAGTTCGCGACCGTCCGCAGTTCCACCTGCTGGGCGAGCAGCAACTTGCCGTCGACCTCGTTCTTCACGCTGTCGAACAAGCTCGGCAAGCTGACAGCAAGCAGGTCATCATCGTGACGGGTGGGCCCGGAAGCGGCAAGAGCGTAGTCGCGCTGTCCCTCGTCGGCGAGTTGGCCCGACGTGGCCGCGCAGTGTTGCACGCCACCGGATCACGTTCCTTCACCCAGACGTTGCGAAAAGTCGCCGGTCACCGCGCTCCACGCGTCCAGAAGATGTTCAAGTACTTCAATCAGTTCATGTCGGCCGAGCGGAACAGCCTGGACGTGCTCATCCTGGATGAAGCGCACCGGATCCGCGAGACGTCCGTCGACCGCTACACCAGGGCCGAACTCCGCACTGACCGCCCACAGGTGGATGAGCTCATTGCCGCCGCCCGCGTTCCCGTCTTCCTTCTCGATGAGCATCAGATTGTGAGACCCGGCGAAATGGGTTCGCTCGAACAGATCGAGGAGTACGCGAAATCTCTTGGACTGACGTCGCGTCACGTGCGCCTCGGTGAGCAGTTTCGCTGCGGAGGAAGCGAAGAATACGTCCTGTGGACGAAGTGCCTCCTTGGTTTGACAGAAGGCGGGCCAATTGTCAATGGCCAAGTTGAAGTCCCCGCTGGTGGCCAGGTGAAAGTCCCCACCCCG